>NZ_LT629770.1:968785-1291713 GCF_900105335.1 Microbacterium paraoxydans
TCGCCGACGCGCTCGTGGAGGCGATCGACCGGGCGGACTCGTACACCGTGCACGAAGCCGGCCCCGGAGGGACCGACCACGTCGTCTCCGGGTTCCGTGCGGTGAACAGCCGCACGGACCCCGCCGTGGTGGCGGAGGAGGTGGCGACGGCCGACGTCGTCACGACCGCCGTCGGCCCCACGGTGCTGCGGTTCGTCGCCCCGTCGATCGTCGCCGGGCTCGCGCTGCGCTCCCCCGAGGCCGCGCCGCTGCAGGTGATGGCCTGCGAGAACGCCATCGGCGCCACCGATCAGCTGCGGCAGGAGATCGTCGCCGCGGCAGGGCCGGACGCCGATACGCTGCTCGGCCGCGCCGTGTTCGCGAACACCGCCGTCGACCGGATCGTGCCCGCGCAGCCGGAGGGCGGCGGCATCGACGTCACGGTGGAGCCGTACTTCGAGTGGGCGATCGAGGCCCGGCCGTTCGGCGACACCCCGCCGCGCATCCCCGGCGCCCATTTCGTCGACGACCTCGCGCCGTACATCGAGCGCAAGCTCTTCACGGTGAACACCGGTCATGCCGCCACCGCGTACTTCGGTGCGCGGGCGGGCGTCGAGCGAATCTCGGACGCCCTCGCGGACGAGGCGATCGCCGCGCAGGTCTCCGCCGCGCTGGAGGAGACCTCGGCGGTGCTGGTCGTCGAACACGGTCTCGACCCCGCGGAGCTGGCCCAGTACCGCGCGACCATCCTCGAGCGGTTCCGCAATCCCGCGCTCGTGGACACCGTGCAGCGCGTCGGCCGTCAGCCGCTGCGGAAGATCTCCCGGCACGAGCGCTTCATCGGTCCCGCGGCGATGGCGGCCGAGCACGGCCTGTCGACGGACGCCCTGGTGGCGGCCGTCGCCGCCGCGCTGGAGTTCGACGACCCCGCCGACGAGCAGGCGGTCGAGCTGCAGACCCTGCTGCGCACCGAGGATGCCGGCGGATTCACCGTCCGCACCACGGGCCTCGATCCGGAGCACCCGCTCTTCCCTGCCGTCCGCGACGCGGTGGCGCTCCGGCAGGCGGCCCTCGCCGGCTGAGAGGACGCGGCGTCCGGGCGGGAGTAGCGTTGCTGCTGTGCACAACAAGCCCGGGCGCCGCGTCCTGAAGAGAATCCTGTGGGGTGGGGCGATCGTCCTCCTCCTCGCCGTCGGCGGCATCCTCGTCTGGAGCCAGGTCGGCGTCATGGCCGCGGAGCCCGAACCGCTCGCCGCCGTCCGTGAGAACCCCGCGATCACGGTGACCGATGCCGAGGAGGGGATCGTCCTGGAGCCCGCGGACGGCGCGTCAGACCGCGGACTGGTCTTCATCCCGGGAGCGAAGGTCGACCCCTGGGCCTATGCGTCGATCCTGCAGGGACTCGCGGAGGAGGGCACCACGGTCGTCATCACCCGGCCCTGGCTCAATCTCGCCTTCTTCGATCCGCGTGGCCTCGACTCGTTCACGAGCGCCGCGCCCGACGTGGACACCTGGGCCGTGGGCGGCCACTCCCTCGGCGGGGTGCGCGCCTGTCAGCTCGCGACGGACGCCGACGCCCTCGTCCTCTTCGCCTCCTACTGCGCGACCGACCTCGCCGGAACCGACCTCCCTGTACTGAGCGTCTCCGGCAGCGAGGACGGCCTCTCCACGCCGGAGAAGATCGCGGACGCGCGCTCCGAACTCCCCGCTGACGCCGAGTTCGTCGAGATCGACGGCGCCTCCCACGCCTCCTTCGGCGACTACGGATCCCAGTCCGGTGACGGCACCCCGACCATCGACGACGACGAGATGCACGCCGAGATCACCGAGGTCGTCGGCGGCTTCCTGGAGCAGGTCGCGCCCTAAGCCGCCCGCGGATCCCCGAGGATGGGATCGAGCAGCGGATGCAGGTGCCGGGTGGTCAGCACGCCGGCGGCCGAGCGCGCACCCGCCGAGAGCGCCGACGCCAGGTCCGCACCGGCCAGCCGCGCGTCGAGGACTCCGGCCAGGAACGCGTCGCCCGCGCCGTTGGTGTCGACGACGGTGGTCGGCAGCGCGGGCACCCGCAGCTCGGCCCCGTCCTCCCCCACCGCGACCGCTCCCTCGGCGCCGAGGGTGCACACGGCGAACTCCGCTCCGTCCGCGACGGCGGCGCGGAGGAACTCCACCGGCGCGGCCAGCCGATCCGCGTTGCAGAACACCGCCGCGGCCGCCTCCAGGAACGGCCGGTGGTACGCGTCGATGCCGTCGTAGTCATGCACGTCGACCCAGAGCGGCGTGCCGCTGGCCGCCGCGAGCGGGAGCAACCGCCGTGGCTCCGCGGCCAGATCGAGCACGACGGCGTCGGCGGCGGTCATCGCCGTGGCGTACGCGGCGTCCTCCGTCCCCGTCGTCTCCGCCGGTGTGGAGAGGTACAGCGACACCCGGTCACCCTGCGAAGTCATCAGGTTGAGGTGCCGCTCCGTGGTTCCGTCCGTCCACTGCGCGACCACCCCGGCCTCCTCCAGCGCCGCACGCACCCGGAGCCCATCCTCGTCGTCCCCGGCGATCGCATGCAGCACGACGGATCGGCCGAGCGCCGTCAGGCTCAGCGCCTTGCCCGCACTCGTGCCGCCGATCGTCTCCCAGCTCGCCTGCGCGAACTGCATATGCGGCACCGGCTCGGGGAGCCGGTCGAGAAGGACCATGCGGTTCCAGGACGCGGGACCGGCGAGGAAGACGGAGGCGGGCATGTGTCCATCCTCGCGCGCCGCCTCCGTTCCGGCGCGCGGATCGGTCGTGTCGACCCGGGCTCAGGCGTCGAAGCCCTCGGCGATCATCTCGACGAGCTCTTCCCTCTCCTCGACGGGGAGGAAGGCGGCTGCGGCGGCGTTGAACTGGAAGGCCTCGAGGTCGTCGAGGTCGTACTCGAAGGTCTGCACGAGCAGGGCAAGTTCCCTGGTGAGCGAGGTGGCGCTCATGGTGCGGTTGTCCACGTTCACGGTCACCGCGAAGCCGAGCTGGTAGAGCAGGTCGAACGGGTGATCGGCGAGCGTCTTGCCCCACGCGGCGACGGCACCCGTCTGCAGGTTCGACGACGGGGAGAGCTCCAGCGGGATCTCCCGGTCGCGCACCCAGCGCGCGAGGTCGCCGAAGCGCACCTGCACCTCGTCGCCCTCCTGCGTGACGACCTCGAGGTCCTCGGCGATCCGGACGCCGTGTCCGAGGCGGAGCGCACGACCGTCCAGCAGGGCCGAGCGGATCGAGGCAAGCCCGGCCGCCTCCCCCGCATGCACGGTCACCGGGAAGAAGTTCTCGGCGAGGTAGTCGAAAGCCGCGCGGTGGTCCGACGGCGGGAAACCGTCCTCGGGACCGGCGATGTCGAAGCCGACGGCGCCGCGTCCGCGGAAGTCCACCGCGAGCTCGGCGATCTCCCTGGCACGGTCTGTGTGCCGCATGGCGGTGAGGAGCTGTCCGACGCGGATGCTGCGACCGTCCCGGTCCGCCGCGTCCTCGCCCTCCTCGATCCCCTGCTGCACGGCCTCGACGGCATCCTCCAGCGAGAGACCGCCGGCCTGGTGCTGTTCCGGTGCCCAGCGCACCTCGCCGTAGATGACGCCGTCGGCCGCGAGGTCCTGGACGAACTCGCGCGCGACACGGGTCAGCCCCTCCCGGGTCTGCATGACCGCGGTGGTGAGCTCGAAGGTCTTCAGGTACTCCACCAGCGATCCGGAGTCGCTCTTCTTCGCGAACCAGGAGCCGAGCGCCGCCGGGTCGGAGGCGGGGAGGTCGAGACCGATCGCGTCGGCGAGCTCGATGATCGTGGCCGGGCGCACGGCGCCGTCCAGGTGGTCGTGCAGCGACACCTTCGGCAGGCTCCGCAAGGAGACGCCCTGGATGGCGACGTCGCCGCTCGCATCGATCGACATGGGGATCCTCTCGGTCGCGGGGTGTTCGTCCAGGCTAGCGCCCGGGCCTCACGCCGTGATGCGCTCGCGGACGATCGGCCCCACGGTCGGCGCTTCGTCGCCGAGCTCCCAGGCCCCTTCGAGCGCCTCGATGGCTCGCGGGAAGCGCGCCTCGTCCGCCGCCGACAGCGTGAACAGCGGCTGCCCGGCGGCCACCCGGTCACCGGGCTTCGCATGCAGGTCGATGCCCGCCTCGAAGATCACCGGGTCCTCGGCCCGCGCACGGCCGGCGCCGAGACGCCAGGCGGCGATGCCGAAGGGGAGCGCGTCCATCCGGGTGACGATGCCGTCCGCGGGCGCCGTGACGACGTGCGTCTCCCGCGCGACCGGGAGGGCCGCATCGGGGTCGCCGTCCTGGGCGCGGATCATCGCCTTCCAGGCGTCCATGGCGCGGCCGTCGTCCAGCGCTGCCTCCACGTCCGCGTCGGGCTGCCCGGCGAGGGCGAGCATCTCCCTGGCGAGCGCGACGGTCAGCTCCCGGACGTCGGCGGGTCCTCCGCCGGCGAGGATCTCGACCGACTCGCGGACCTCGTTCGCGTTGCCGATCGCGCGTCCCAGAGGGACGTTCATGTCGGTCAGAAGTGCAGTGGTGGCGACGCCGGAGTCGGTGCCGAGCGCGACCATCGTGCGGGCGAGCTCGCGGGCGCGGTCGATGTCCTGCATGAAGGCGCCGGAGCCGAACTTCACGTCCAGGACGAGAGCGTCGGTCCCCTCGGCGATCTTCTTCGACATGATGCTGGAGGCGATCAGCGGGATGGCCTCCACGGTGCCGGTCACGTCGCGGAGCGCGTAGAGCTTCTTGTCGGCGGGAGCGAGACCGGAGCCCGCGGCGCAGATCACGGCCCCGACGTCGCCCTGCATCTGCGCGAACATCTCCTCGTTGCTGAGCGCGGCGCGCCAGCCGGGGATCGACTCCAGCTTGTCGAGCGTGCCACCGGTGTGGCCGAGGCCGCGACCGCTGAGCTGCGGGACCGCCACGCCGAACGAGGCGACCAGCGGGGCCAGCGGCAGGGTGATCTTGTCGCCGACACCGCCGGTGGAGTGCTTGTCCACGGTCTTCTTGCCGAGCGTCGCGAAGCTCATCCGCTCGCCGGAGGCGATCATCGCGTCGGTGAGCACGCGGATCTCGTCGCGCTCCATGCCGCGCTGGAAGATCGCCATCGCGAAGGACGCCATCTGCGCGTCGGACACGTAGCCGCGCGTGTAGGCGTCCACCATCCAGCGCAGCGCCGGCTCCGGCACCGCCCCGCCGTCCCGCTTGGCGCGGATCACGTCGATCGCGTCGAACTGCTCGATGGCTCCCTGAGCCTGTCCAGCGGTCATCGTGCTTCCTCCAGGTCGCGCGGCCCGAACGCATCGGGTAGCACCTCGTCGATCGTGCGGATGCCGGAGACCGTCTCCAGCAGCATGCCGGGTACGGCGTGCTCGAACAGCAGCTGCCGGCACCGGCCGCAGGGCATGATCGTCTCGCCGTCGTTGTTCACGCACACGAAGGCGACGAGCTGCCCGCCGCCGGACATGAACAGGTCGCCCACGAGCGCACACTCCGCGCACAGCGTGACGCCGTACGAGGCGTTCTCGACATTGCAGCCGGCGACGATCCGCCCGTCGCTGACGAGAGCCGCCGCCCCCACGCGGTAACGCGAGTACGGCGCGTACGCCTTGGTCATGGCTTCCGCGGCGACCTGGCGCAGCTCGTCCCAGTCGATGTCCGTCATGGTGATGGTTCCTTCTTCCCTGCGGGTTCTACGACTTGATGTACGGCTTGCCGCTGGCGGCAGGACCCCGGATCTGTCCGGCGAACCCGGCGACCGCGAGAAGCGTGACCACGTACGGCAGCATGAGCATGAACTCGCCGGGGATGGGCGTCTTCAGGATCGAGAGCAGGTTCTGCAGGTTCGTCGCGAAGCCGAAGAGCAGGGCCGCGAGCGTCGCGCGGATCGGGTCCCAGCGTCCGAAGATCACCGCGGCGAGGGCGATGAAGCCGAGCCCGGCCGTCATCTCCTTGCCGAACTGCGGGACCGAGACGAGGGTGAAGTACGCGCCGCCGATGCCGGCGATCGCGCCCGCGAGCAGCACGTTCCAGAACCGCGTCGGGTTCACCCGGATGCCGACCGTGTCGGCCGCCTGCGGGTGCTCGCCCACTGCGCGGAGGCGCAGGCCCCACTTGGTGCGGTACAGGCCCCACGCGACGACGGCCACAGTGATGAACATGAGGTACACGATGAAGGTCTGGTTGAACAGCACCGGACCGATGATCGGGATGTCGCTCAGCACCGGGATCTCGATGCGGGAGAAGCGCACCGGGGTGTTCAGCTCGGCCTCGTTCGGGGCGAGGAGCGCGCCGTAGAGGAATCCGGTGAGGCCCGTGACGAGGACGTTGAGCACGACACCGACGATGACCTGCTCGACGAGGTACTTGATCGCGAACGCCGCCAGCACGCTCGCGACGAGCACACCGCCGATCATGGCGCCGATGAGGCCCACGAAGGCGTTGCCGGTGATGCTGGACAGCAGCGCCGCCGAGAAGGCGCCGAGGAGCAGCTGTCCCTCGATGGCCACATTGACGACACCGGCCCGCTCGCCGATGACACCGCCGAGCGCGCCGAACACGAGCGGCACCGACAGCGACACGGCACCGAAGAGGAGGCTCGTGACGGGGACGAGGCCCCCGGCCGCGGCCCAGACGAGGAACGCGAACACCGCGAGTACGCCGTACGCCACGATGAGCCAGATCGACGGCGCACGGTACGTCCATGCCCGGAGGAAGGCCCCGACCGTGAGGACGACGAGCACGGCGAAGACCACCCAGAAGGTCGGCGCGGTGGGAAGCTCCACGTCGGGGAGCTCGAAGGCCGACGTGCGGTCGCCGAGCCGGAAGGTGCTGATACCGCTGCGCGGCACGGCGAGGAAGAGCACCGCCAGCAGCGCGGTGACGACCGCGAGGCTGATCGGCGCCTTGAGGTGGCGCTCCCGGACGGTGGCGAGCTGCACCGTGCCGTCGGCGGCTTCGGTCTGCACGAGCGACATCATGCCGTCACCGCCTTCTTCGCGGCCTTGGCTCTCGCCTTGGCCGCCTTCTCTGCGTCGGACTTGGGGAGGAAGAACACCGTGCGCAGCAGCGGCGGGGCGGCGATGAACAGCACGACGAGCGACTGCACGACGAGCACGATGTCGACGGGGATGTCCTGCGCCTGCATGGAGAACGAGCCCGCCTTGAGGGCACCGAACAGGATTCCGGCTGCGAAGGTCCCCCACGCGCGGCTGCGCCCGAGGAGGGCGACCGTGATGGCGTCGAAGCCGATGCCGGCGTCGATGGTCTCGGTGACGCCGGTGGTGACGGCGCCCTGGAGCTGGTTCATCCCGGCGAGGCCGGCGAGGGCACCCGCGAAGAGCATCGCGTAGACGTAGACGCGCTTGACGCTGATGCCCGCGGCGCGAGCGGCGTGCGGGTTCTCCCCGACCGCGCGCATGCGCATACCCAGCGAGGAGCGCTCGATGAGCCACCACACGAACACCGTCGCGATGACCACGATGACGAAGCCGAGGTCGAGCAGCGGGAACTGCGGGCCGAGCAGGGTCGGGAACTGCGCGCTCTCCGGCGTGGCCGAGCCGAGCGCCTGGTTGGTCCCCGGCTTCTGCAGGAGCCCGGGCGTGCGGATCATCCACAGCAGCAGGTAGTACGCGATGTAGTTGAGCATGATCGTGAGGATCACCTCGTGCGCGCCCGTGCGTGCCTTGATGAGACCCGCGATGCCGCCCCAGAGCGCCCCGCCGGCGATACCGGCCAGCAGCGTGACGGGGAGGTGGAACCAGATCGGCAGGTCGAGGTTGAAGGTCAGCAGGGCCGCGACCGCGACGCCGACAAGCATCTGACCCCGGGCGCCGATGTTGAACAGACCGACGCGGAAGGCGAGCGCGACGCCCAGACCGGCGGCGATCAGCGGAGCCGCGAAGCCCAGCGTGTTCGTCAGCGGACGGATCTGCGCGGCGAAGTCGGCGCCGCGGGCGTTGAAGATCGCTCCGCGGAACAGCGCCTCGTAGCCGTTGTAGACCGCGTTCCAGGCCGCGACGAACGTGTCGCTCGGCTTGGCGAAGAAGTACCCGGAGGCCTTCTGCACGTCTTCGTTGGTGAACGCGATGAGGATGCCGCCGACGATGAGCGCGAGGACGATCGCCAGGATCGTCGTGACGGCGCTGCCGCGGAGGATCTCCTTGAGGACGACGTTGCCGCGCGGGGGCGGGGGCACCTCCTCCGCGAGCCCCGTGCTGGGCGGGAGCTGCTCGGGAGGCAGACCCTTCGTGACGTCTCCTGCACCGGGTGTCGCGCCGCTCACGCGGTCACCTCCGCATCGGCCGCTCCGGCCATCATGAGTCCGAGTGTCTCCCGGGGCGTGTCACCGGGGACGATGCCGACGATGGTGCCGCGGTACATGACCGCGATCCGGTCGGCGAGGGCGGCGACCTCGTCGAGCTCGGTCGAGACGACGATCACGGGGATGCCCGCGTCCCGCGTCTCGATGATGCGCTTGTGGATGAACTCGATCGAGCCCACGTCCACCCCGCGGGTCGGCTGCGCGGCGACGAAGAGCCGCAGTTCGCGGCTCATCTCGCGCGCGATCACGACCTTCTGCTGGTTGCCTCCGGAGAGGGTGCCCGCGGGGGTGTCCGGGCCCTGCGTGCGGATGTCGTACTCCGCGATGCGCTCCTTGGCGAAGTCCTCCAGGGCGCCGCGGCGCAGCGTCCCGGCCCGGCTGAACGCGGGATCGTCTGAGCGGTCGAGGATGAGGTTCTCGGCGACCGAGAATCCGGCGACGAGGCCGTCCTCGGTGCGGTCCTCCGGGACGAACCCGACACCGGCGTCGAGGATGCCGCGGACGCTCTTGCCCACGAGCTCGGTGCCGTCGAGGATGATGTCCCCCTCGACGCGTGCGGCGAGGCCGACGATGGCCTCGACGAGCTCGGTCTGGCCGTTGCCCTGCACACCGGCGACGGCGAGGACCTCGCCGGGTCGCACGGTGAAGTCGACGTCGTCGACGACGATGGCTCCGGAGGCGGTGAGCACGCGGAGGTTGCGGACCTCCAGGCCGCCCTCGCCCAGCCGCGGAGCCTCCTTGTGCACGGTCAGCTCGACCGCGCGGCCGACCATCAGCGATGCCAGTTCGGCGTTGGTGGCGGTCGGCGAGGCCTCCCCCACCACCCGACCGAGCCGGACGATCGTGATGCGGTCGGCGACCTCGCGCACCTCGCGCAGCTTGTGCGTGATGAAGACGATCGCGGTGCCCTCGTCCCGGAGCTGGCGCATGATGGCCATGAGCTCGTCGGTCTCCTGCGGCGTCAGCACGGCGGTCGGCTCGTCGAAGACGAGAACCTTGGCGTCGCGGGACAGCGCCTTGATGATCTCGACGCGCTGCTGCACACCCACCGGCAAGTCGCCGACGACGGCGTCCGGATCGATGTCGAACCCGAACCGTGCGGCGACCGCGCGCACGTGCTCGCGGGCCTTCGCGATGTCCAGCGTGCCGAGGCCCTTGGTCTGCTCGTGACCGAGCATGACGTTCTCGGCCACCGTGAACACCGGCACGAGCATGAAGTGCTGGTGCACCATGCCGATGCCGGCGGCCATCGCGTCGCCCGGGCCGCGGAAGTGCTGCACGACGTCGTCGAGGAGGATCTCGCCCTCGTCGGCCTGATACAGGCCGTAGAGCACGTTCATCAGCGTCGACTTGCCTGCGCCGTTCTCGCCGAGGAGAGCGTGGATCTGACCGGGTTCGACCACGAGATCGATGTGGTCGTTCGCCACGAGGCTGCCGAATCGCTTGGTGATGCCGCGAAGTTCGAGCTTCATATCTGCACCTTATCCAGAAGAGTCACCGAGGAGAATCGTCGCCGCCCACAGTGCGGGGCGAGTGGCAGCCTGCGCCACTCGCCCCGTGCTGGGTACGGCTCCGACTCAGCGGGTGGGAGAGTTCTCGGACTCCACCGTGATGTCACCGGAGATGATCTGCTCCTGCAGAGCGGACAGCTCGTCCGTCAGGCCCTCGGGCAGGTCCGCCTCGAAGTCGCCGAAGCCGGACAGCTTGACGCCCTCGTTCTCGAGCGTGCCGATGTAGGGCTCCGGGTCGAACTCGCCGGCGGCGGCCGCGAGCGTCGCGTCGCGGACGGCCACGTCGATGGCCTTCATGATCGAGACGAGCGTGATGTCGGCGACGCTGGGGTCGGCGACGGCGAGGTCGCTGTCGACACCGAGCATCAGCGTGTCCTTGCCGCTGTCGTTGATCGCCGCTGCGGCGCTCTGGTAGACCGGGCCGCCGACGGGGAGGATGACGTCGACACCCTGGTCGAGCACGCCCTGGGCGGTCTGCTTGGCGGTGTCGTTGGCGTCGAAGCCGCCCGTGAAGGAGCCCTTCTGGGTGGCGGCGTCCCAACCGAAGACCTGGACGTCGGCCGACTTGTCCTCGTTGTACTTCTCGACGCCGAGCTGGTAGCCGTCCATGAAGACCGCGACCGACGGGATCTGCATGCCGCCGAAGGTGCCGACCTTGTTCACGCCGGCCTCAGCGGACCAGGCGGCCGCCGCGTAGCCACCGAGGTAGGCGGCCTGGGCGGTGTCGAAGACGAGGGGCTTGATGTTCGGCGCGTCGGTGGTGCCGTCGAAGTCGTTGTCGGCCCAGTCGTCGATGATCGCGTAGTCGATGTCGGGGTTCGCGAGCGCGGACTCGACCGTGGCGGCGGACAGCTTGAAGCCGACCGAGACGATGAGCGAGCAGCCCTCGGAGACGGCGGTCTCGAGGTTCGGCGCGTAGTCGTTGTCGTTCGCGGACTCGAACTCCAGCGGCTTGATGCCGAGCTCGTCGGCGGCGCTGTCCATGCCCTCCTTGGCCGACTGGTTGAACGATTTGTCGTTCCAGCCGCCGGCGTCGGAGATGAGGCAGGGCTTGAAGTCGGAGTCGACGGGGGCGGATCCGCCCTCGGACTCGTCGGTCGGCGCCTGACCGCAGCCGGCAAGAGCGAAGACGACACCGGCGGCGACCGTCGCGCCGAGCAGCTTCTTGGTGGTGGAGATGGTCACGGATGCCTCCCTCAACGAACCCGCGGCCATCGCGGATCGATCAAAGTTACCTAGTGTTTCGACGTTCGTGCACGCCGGCCCCGGGCGGCCGGGCCAATGGTTACAAAGCTGAAATCAACCCTGCCGATGAGCACGCGCCGATGCTCATCAGAGCACGTCGCCCTGTCCGTTGAGTTTCAACGACTCCACCACGCCCTTCACCCGCTGCGCGTTCTCGACCGTCGTGACCAGGAGAGCGTCGGGGGTGTCGACCACGACGATGTCCTGCACGCCGACGAGGCTGATCACGCGCGTGGTCTGGCTGACGAGGATGCCGCTGGCCGCGTCGGTGAGTACCCGGGCACGGGGCCCGAGGACGGCGAGGTCGTTCTTGCGGCCGTTCGTGATGAGCTTCGTCAGCGACGCGAAGTCCCCCACGTCGTCCCAGTCGAAGTGCCCGGGGACCACGGCGAGGCGCCCCCGCCGCGCCGCCGGCTCCGCGACGGCGTAGTCGATCGCGATCTTCTTCAGCCGCGGCCAGATGCGGTCGACGGCGGGCCCGCGGAGCTCCCGGTCGTCCCAGGCCTCGGCGAGTTCGAGCAGACCGGCGTGCAGCGCGGGCTCGTTGGCGGCGAGCTCGTCCAGCAGGACGCTCGCCTTCGCGATGAACATGCCCGCGTTCCACAGGTAGGTGCGCTCGGCGAGGTAGGCCTTGGCTGTCTCCAGATCCGGCTTCTCGACGAAGCTCTCGACGAGGGCCGCCTCCCTGGCGCGCTCGACGACCAGCTCCGGCCCCTTCTTGATGTAGCCGAAGCCGACCGCCGGCTCGGTCGGCGCGATGCCGATCGTGCAGATGTAGCCCTCCCTCGCCACCTCGACCGCGTCGCGGACGGCGAACTCGAAGACCCGCGTGCCCCGGATGACGTGGTCGGCACTGAACGAGCCGATGATCACGTCCGGGTTGCGCCGGTGCAGCACGGCCGCCGCCAACCCGATCGCCGCCGCGGACTCGCGGGGCTCGGATTCCAGGAAGACGTTGAGGTCGGCGATGCCCGGCAGCTCCGCCTCCACCGCCGCTCGGTGCGCACGCCCGGTGACCACGGCGATCCGGTCCGGACCGGCGAGCGGCTCCAGACGGTCCCACGTGTCGCGCAGCAGCGAATGCCCGGACCCGGTGAGGTCGTGCAGGAACTTCGGGGCGTCCGCCCGGGACAGCGGCCACAGCCGACTGCCGATGCCGCCGGCAGGGATGACCGCGTAGAAGTCTTCGATCGGCTCGCTCATGCAGGCCAGCGTAGCGGCGGGTCCGACTTAGGCTCCCCTTCGTCGCCCGGGGCGTCCGCGCGGGAATAGGATGGACACCGATCGGGCGTGCCTGACCCTCCTCCAGGCCAGATGTGGACGAAGCAGCGCACGCGACCGAAACACATCGATCCAGGGAGGACGACCGTGTCCACAAGCGCTCGCTTGACACCGTCGATTTCGGAAACCACGTCCAAGACCCCCCGCGGCACCCTCTACCGGGGTCGCGAAGGCATGTGGTCGTGGGTGCTTCACCGCATCACCGGAGTCGCCATCTTCTTCTTCCTGTTGGTGCACGTGCTCGACACGGCGCTGATCAGGGTGTCGCCGGAGGCGTACGACGCGGTCATCGGCACATACAAGAACCCGGTCATGGCGATCGGTGAGGTCGTGCTCGTGGCGGGCATCGTGTTCCACGCCATGAACGGCCTGCGCATCATCGCCGTCGACTTCTGGTCGAAGGGCGCCAAGTACCAGCGCGAGCTCTTCTGGGGCGTGCTGCTCGTGTGGGGCATCATCATGGCCGGCTTCGTGCCGCGCCACCTGATGCTCGCGTTCGCCGGCTTCGGAGGAGGACACTGATGACCGCCCAGACCGTCGCCGCCCCCGCCCGCCGCCAGCGCGGGATCAACCTCGAGAAGTGGGGCTGGGTCTTCATGCGCGTCTCGGGCGTCGTGCTCGTCGTGCTGATCTTCGGCCACCTCTTCGTCAACCTCATGGTCGGCGAAGGCATCCACGCCCTCGACTTCGCCTTCATCGCCGGCAAGTTCGCCACGCCGTTCTGGCAGTGGTGGGACGTGCTGATGCTCTGGCTCGCGCTCATCCACGGTGCCAACGGCATGCGGACGATCGTGAACGACTACGTGACCAACCCCACCGCGCGCAAGGCGCTCGTCTGGGCCCTCGGCCTGGCCGCGGGCCTGCTCATCCTCCTCGGCACCCTGGTCGTCTTCACGTTCGACCCGTGCCTGGGTGTGACCGAGTCGAGCACGCTGTGGGAGACCTGCCAGGCGCAGGGCTAGAAGAAGAGGCAAACGAGAAGTGACTACCCAGACGCAGGATTCCGTCGTCCGTGACGGCGTGCACTACCACCAGTTCGACATCGTCATCGTGGGCGCCGGCGGCGCCGGCATGCGGGCGGCCATCGAGGCCGGCCCCGGCGCGAAGACGGCCGTGATCTCCAAGCTGTACCCGACGCGCTCGCACACCGGTGCCGCGCAGGGCGGTATGGCGGCGGCCCTCGCGAACGTCGAGGAGGACTCCTGGGAGTGGCACACCTTCGACACCGTGAAGGGCGGCGACTACCTCGTCGACCAGGACGCGGCGGAGATCCTCGCGAAGGAGGCCATCGACGCGGTCATCGACCTCGAGAACATGGGTCTCCCCTTCAACCGCACCCCCGAGGGCAAGATCGACCAGCGTCGCTTCGGCGGTCACACGGCCGAGCACGGCAAGACCCCGGTCCGCCGCGCCTGCTACGCCGCCGACCGCACCGGTCACATGATCCTGCAGACGCTGTTCCAGAACTGCGTCAAGCTCGGCATCAACTTCTTCAACGAGTTCTACGTGCTCGACCTCATCACCGTGAAGGACGCGGCGGGCGCGACCCAGATCGCCGGCGTGGTGGCCTACGACCTCGCCACGGGCGAGCTGCACGTCTTCCAGTCCAAGGCCGTGATCTTCGCGACCGGCGGTTTCGGCAAGATCTTCAAGACGACCTCCAACGCGCACACCCTCACGGGCGACGGCGTCGGCATCGTCTGGCGCAAGGGCCTCCCCCTCGAGGACCTCGAGTTCTTCCAGTTCCACCCGACCGGCCTCGCCGGCCTCGGAATCCTCCTCACCGAGGGCGCCCGCGGCGAGGGTGCGATCCTGCGCAACGCCTCGGGTGAGCGCTTCATGGAGCGGTACGCCCCCACCATCAAGGACCTGGCGCCCCGAGACATCGTCGCGCGCTGCATGGTCCAGGAGGTCGCGGAGGGCCGCGGCGCCGGTCCCCACAAGGACTACGTGCTGCTGGACTGCACGCACCTGGGCGCCGAGGTGCTGGAGACCAAGCTCCCCGACATCACCGAGTTCGCCCGCACCTACCTGGGCGTCGACCCGGTCGTCGAGCCGGTGCCCGTCATGCCGACCGCGCACTACGCCATGGGCGGCATCCCCACGAACAACAACGGCGAGGTGCTCGCGGACAACGACACCGTCGTCCCCGGCCTCTACGCCGCCGGCGAGTGCGCCTGCGTCTCGGTGCACGGCGCCAACCGCCTCGGCACGAACTCGCTGCTCGACATCAACGTGTTCGGCAAGCGGTCCGGCCGCAACGCCGTCGAGTACGTCAAGACGGCCGAGTTCGTCCCGCTGCCGGAGAACCCCGCCGCCTTCGTCTCCGACATGCTCGAGGGCCTGCGCAACAACCAGGGCACCGAGCGGATCGCGGTCCTCCGCAAGACGCTGCAGGACGAGATGGACAAGGGCGCGCAGGTCTTCCGCACGCACGAGTCGCTGCAGCACGTCCTCGGCGTGATCGCGGAGCTCCGCGAGCGCTACAAGAACGTGCACGTCGACGACAAGGGCCACCGGTTCAACACCGACCTGCTCGAGGCCGTCGAACTGGGCTTCCTGCTCGACATCGCCGAGGTCGTCGTCTACGCCGCGCAGAACCGCGAGGAGAGCCGCGGCGGCCACATGCGCGACGACTTCCCGAAGCGCGACGACGAGAACTACATGAAGCACACCATGGCGTACCTCACGGGCGACCCGCACTCCTCCGACCCGAGCGACCACATCAAGCTCGACTGGAAGCCGGTCGTCTTCACCAAGAACGACAAGGGCGAGTTGAACTACCCGCCGATGGAGAGGAAGTACTGAGCATGTCGAACGCCATCGCCGAAGCGCCGGCCGAGACGACCGAAGACACCGGGATCCAGTCCTTCATCGTCACCTTCAACATCCGCCGGTTCGACCCCGAGGTCGACGCCGAGCCGCACTGGGTCGACTACGACGTGGAGCTCTACTCCACCGACCGCGTCCTCGACGCCCTGCACAAGATCAAGTGGGAGGTCGACGGCTCGCTGACCTTCCGCCGCTCCTGCGCGCACGGCATCTGCGGCTCCGACGCCATGCGCATCAACGGCCGCAACCGCCTGGCCTGCAAGACGCTGATCAAGGACCTCGACATCTCGAAGCCGATCTACGTCGAGGCCATCAAGGGCCTGCCGCTGGAGAAGGACCTCGTCGTCGACATGGAGCCGTTCTTCGCGTCGTACCGCGAGGTGCAGCCGTTCCTCGTCGCGAACTCCGTGCCGGAGAAGGGCAAGGAGCGCACGCAGTCCATCGCCGACCGCGAGATCTTTGACGACACCACGAAGTGCATCCTCTGCGCCGCGTGCACCTCGTCGTGCCCCGTGTTCTGGACCGACGGGCAGTACTTCGGCCCGGCCGCGATCGTCAACGCGCACCGCTTCATCTTCGACTCGCGCGACGACAACGCCGCGGTGCGTCTCGACATCCTCAACGACAAGGAGGGCGTCTGGCGCTGCCGCACGACCTTCAACTGCTCCGAGGCCTGCCCCCGTGGCATCGAGGTCACCAAGGCCATCGCCGAGGTCAAGCAGGCGGTCCTCCGCGGCCGTCCCTGACGCCGACACAGGCATTCACGCGAGAACAGGCGGTCCCGGACGGGGCCGCCTGTTCTCGTGTCTGCGCCTGTTCTCGCGGAGGCAGGCAGGGCGCGCGAAGGCGGGGCCCGCGCTTGGGTAGGGTGGGGGCGTGTCCGAGCCCGGTTCGGCGACCGACGGTCGCCTCGATGCCGCGGTCGAGCGCGCGACCGCGCTGACCCGGCGTACCCTCGGCCTCTTCCCGGTGCGGGTGTGGCGGCACTTCCTGCAGCACAACGGCTTCCTGCTCGCCGCCGGGGTGAGCTACCAGGCGCTGTTCGCCATCTTCGCCGCGATCTACCTCGCGTTCGCCATCGCGGGCCTCTGGCTCGGCGGCAGCGAGGAGGCGGTGAACGGCCTCATCGACATCATCAACAACTACATCCCGAACCTCATCCTCGACGAGGGCGGCGTCTTCACCCCCGCGCAGGTGCAGGAGATCGCGTCGAACACCAGCGGGTTCCTCGGCATCACCGGTCTCATCGCCCTCGGCACGGTGATCTGGACCGCGATCGGGTGGGTGACCTTCTCCCGGCGGGCCGTGCGGGACATCTTCGGCCTCGAGCCCGACCGGCGCAGCTACCTCCTCCTCAAGGCGCGCGACCTGCTCGCCGCTCTCATCTTCGGAGTCGCTCTCATCGTCGGCTCCGCACTGAGCTCGGCCAGCGCCGCGGTCCTCAGCTGGGTGCTGTCGCTGCTGGGCTGGGATGCCGGCTCCGACGGCCTCAACATCAGCATCCGGATCGGCACCGTCCTGGTGTCGTTCGTCCTGCTGACGGGAGCGCTGGCGGCGATGGTGCGCTTCCTCACCGGCACCTCGCTGCACTGGGGCACCATCTGGCCCGGCGCCCTCCTCGGCGGCGCGGCCATGACGGTGCTGCAGTTCGGGGTCGGGTTCCTGTTGAGCTACACGCCGTCGAACCCGCTGCTGGCGACCTTCGCGATCTTCGTCGGACTGCTGCTGTGGTTCCGGGTGAACGGGGTGGTCATGCTCGTGGCCGCCTCGTGGATCGCCGTCGCCGCCCAGGACCGCGACCTCCCGCTCCTGCTGCCGACGGAGGCCGAGCGGCGGGTGGCCGAACACGCCACGCTGCTCTCCGCGGCACGGATCCGGTTGCGCGACGCCCGGGCCGCGCGCGACGAGGCCCCGTGGTACCGGAGCTGGACCGCCGGGCACGCCGTCCGCGCGGCGGAGGACGAGGTCGCGCGACTGGAGGCCTCCGCTCCCCCGCCCGCACCCCCGACCTCCCCTCTCGCGCAGCGCTTGCTCTCCGAGCTCGACCACCGTCAGAACCGCGATGTCGGCGGTGCTCGTTAGGCTGGAGGAATGCCTCACCTGCGTATCGCCTCGGTCAATGTCAACGGGATCCGGGCGGCCGCCCGCAACGGGATGAGCACGTGGCTGGATGCCGCGGACATCGACATCCTCACCCTTCAGGAGGTGCGCGGGCAGGACGAGCACATCGAGGCCGCCCTTCCCGGCTGGACCTTCGTTCACGATGAGGCCACGGCCAAGGGGCGAGCGGGCGTCGCGATCGCCAGCCGCCTCCCCGCGCTCGCCTCCCGGGTGGACTTCGGCCCGGAGGACTTCGACTCCAAGGGCCGCTGGATCGAGGCCGACTTCCTGATCGGCGACCGTCCGCTCACCGTCGTCAGCGCCTACGTGCACTCCGGCGAGGCCGACACCCCGAAGCAGGACGAGAAGTGGAAGTTCCTCGATGCGTTCGAGGCTCGACTGGCGAGTCTGAACACCGACGGCGCCCTCGCGCTCGTCACCGGAGACCTCAATGTGGGGCACCGCGAGCTCGACATCAAGAACTGGCGCGGCAACCGCACCAAGGCCGGCTTCCTGCCGCGCGAACGCGCCTACTTCGATCGCTTCCTCGGTGAGGCCGGGGCCTCGGTCACCGGCGTCGACGGCTCGGTCGGCACCGGTCTGGGCTGGGTGGACGTCGGCCGCCGCTTCCATGGCGAGGTGGACGGGCCGTACACCTGGTGGTCCATGCGCGGGAAGGCCTTCGACAACGACTCGGGATGGCGCATCGACTACCACCTGGCCACGCCCGCTCTCGCCGAGCGCGTCCAGGCGTATCACGTGGCCCGTGCGGCCGCGTACGACCAGCGCTGGAGCGACCACGCGCCGGTCGTCGTCGACTACACCTACTGACCCGGTTCCGGCCGCTCGGAGGGCGACGGCGGCGACTCGCGATACCATCCGCGGTACTCCAGAACGGTGCCGAGCAGGGGGTTCACGGCGCGCATGTCGATCGTGCGACGGCGGTGCTCGGCGTCCCAGCCGTCGACGAGGTCCACGTGCACCCCGAGCGGACCGGGCAGAGCGAACCGCCGACCGAACAGCCGCAGCGCGACCCGGACGGTGCGCATCCGCAGGAAGCCCTCCGCCGTCACACTGCACTCCTCGATGAGCTCCACGCGGCCGCGGGCGCCGAGGAGATTCCGGACCAGTCCCGGCCGCACGCTCACCGTCAGCCGGTCCACGATCCGTGCGGTCCGCCCGGAAAAGAGGAACTCGCGGGTGGAGTCCAGCGTCGCGCGGCCGGTCTCCGCGCGTCCGGTCGTCGTGCGGAGGACGAACCGGACGTCTCGTCCCGATGTCGGCACCAGCAGCCCCGGTCCCACGATCGGACGGGCGAGGGCCGCCCAGCGGCCGAACCGGCTCCCCGCGATCGCGAACTCGCCCTCCGCGTGCCCCGCCGAGACGGGCGCACGGTACTGCGCGAGGATCTCCGGGTGGAGGCGCTCCGCCTCCGCGCCCAGGGCGTCGAGGAACACCTGTCCGCGTCTCAGGGGCATGCCGTCCGTCATGACGTCAGCGTAGAGGATGCGGCGACGCCGGGCTTCGCCGCGCGGACGCATAGGATTGACGGGTGAACAAGCCTCGTCTCTACTCCGGAATGCAGCCCTCCGCCGACTCCCTCCAGATCGGCAACTACATCGGCGCGCTCCTGCAGTGGCGGGAGCTCCAGACCTCGTACGACGCGTTCTTCTCCGTCGTCGACCTGCACGCCCTCACGGTCGCCCAGAACCCGGCCGAGCTGCGCGAGAAGACCCGCCGTACCGCCGCGCAGTACATCGCCGCGGGCATCGAGCCGTCGCAGTCGACGCTGTACGTGCAGTCGCACGTCCGTGCGCACGCCGAGCTCGCCTGGATCCTCAGCACGATCACCGGCTTCGGCGAGGCCGGACGCATGACCCAGTTCAAGGACAAGTCGGCCCGCTACGGCGCCGATGCGACCAGCGTCGGCCTCTTCACCTATCCGGTGCTCATGGCCGCCGACATCCTGCTCTACCAGACCGACGTCGTGCCGGTCGGCGACGACCAGAAGCAGCACGTCGAACTCACCCGCGACCTCGCGGAGCGCTTCAACTCGCGGTTCGGCGAGACCTTCACGGTGCCGGTCCCGGTCATCCAGAAGGAGACGGCGAGGATCTACGATCTGCAGAACCCGACGGCGAAGATGTCGAAGTCGGCCGAGAGCGACGCCGGTGTGCTGTGGATGCTCGACGACCCGGCGAAGTCGGCGAAGAAGATCATGCGCGCGGTGACCGACAACGAGGGCACCGTGCGGTTCGATCGGGAGGCCAAGCCCGGCGTCTCGAACCTGCTGACCATCTACGCCGCCCTAACCGGCCGTCAGATCCCGGCGATCGAGGACGAGTACGCGGGCCGCGGCTACGGCGACTTCAAGAAGGGCCTCGCCGAGGTCGTCGTGGAGGAGTTCGCCCCGGTGCGCGACCGTGCCCTCGAGCTCCTCGACGACCCGGCGGAGCTCGACCGGATCCTCGCCGAGAACGCCGCCCGTGCCGACGCCGTCGCCGATCGCACGCTGTCCGACGTGTACGACCGCGTCGGACTGCTGCGCCGGGTGTGAGCCGCAGCCGACCCTAGGATGACATCGTGACCGATCCGCAGCTGCCCCCTCCGCCCGGCGCCGTGCCACCCCTGCCCCCGGCGACCTCGGTCTCGCAGGAGCCGGCATCCGGTGCGGTCCCGCCGCCCGCGTATCCGTCGGCGCCGCCTGCTCCTCCGGCAACGTACCCGCCCGCCGGCGGATACGGCCAGCCGGCACCCCTTGCCGCGCCTCCCGGGGCGTATCAGGTGCCCGTGGGCGGCTACGCGGCACCGTCCGGCACGTACACCGCGCCGGACGCCGCGCCGAAGCCCTCGGGATTCCTCGGCCTGCTCGCTCTCGGCCTCTCGATCCTCGCGGCCGTCGTCATGCCGATCATCGGCGGCGTCAGCGCGTTCGAGGTCGGCCGCCGCATCCCGCAGGGCCTCGGCGGCTCCACGGGCGATTTCGGGTTCCTGTCCCCCGCGCGCGACCAGGTGCTGTGGACGGAGCTGTCCTTCTGGGCCGGGACGGTGCTCGGCATCGCCGCGATCGTGCTGGGGATCATCGCGATCCGCCGGAAGCAGGGGCGCGGAGCGGGCATCGCCGCGCTCATCGTCGCCGTCCTCGGCGCGATCATCTTCTTCGTCGCCGTCTTCACCGCTGTCGCCGTCGGCGGGGCGGCGGGGTACGCCACCTTCACCACCTGACACGCGGCGCGCCGCGTCCTCAGCGAGGGGCGTGGTGCTTCTGCTGCGCGGCGAGCAGCCCCTCGTCGACGAGGAGCTCGACGGCGTCGGCCGCGTCGCCCACGAGGAGGGGCAGGTTCGCGCGCTCGTCCTTGCCGAACGGGGAGAGCACCCAGTCGGCGGGGTCCTGACGCCCCACCGGCCGGCCGATGCCCACGCGCACCCGGGGGAAGTCCGGGCTCGTGAGCGCTCGCGCGATGTCGCGGACGCCGTTGTGCCCGCCGTGGCCTCCCCCGGTCTTGAGCTTGACCGTGTCGAACGGGATGTCGAGCTCATCATGCACGACGACCACGTGATCGAGGGGGACGGAGTAGAAGCGGGCGAGCGCCGCGACGGGCGTACCCGAGACGTTCATGAACGTGTTCGGCTTCGCGAGCACGAGCTTGTCGGCGCCGGGGCGGAGCCAGGTCTCCACGACGCGCGCGCCGCCCTTGTGCTCCCGAAAGCTCTCGCCGCGCCGGGCCGCGAGCTCGTCGACGACCATCTGGCCGATGTTGTGGCGGGTCGCCTCATAGCGGGGTCCGGGGTTGCCGAGACCGACCACGAGCCAGGTCGCTGCCATTCCTCGTCCTCTCTCGCCGGAGCCGTCACCCCGGTCAGGATACGACGGAGGGGACGCGATCCGATCGCGTCCCCTCCGTGATGAAGCAGGCGGAGATCACTCCGCGGCGGCCTCCTCGGACGCCTCGGCGGCACCCTCGGCGGACTCGCCCTCGGTCTCCTCGTCCTCGACCGGAGCGGCCGGGACGGAGATGGCGACCACGAGGACCTCGGCGTCGGTGAGGAGCGTCGAGCCCTTCGGGAGGGTGACGTCGGCGGCGGTGATGTGCGCGCCCTCCTCGAGACCCTCGACCGAGACCTCGATGTTCTCGGGGATGTGCGTGGCCTCGGCCTCGACCTGGATGGTCGTGGCGTCGAGGTTGACGATGGTGCCGGGAGCCGGCTCGCCGGTCACGACGACGGGGACGTCGATGGCGACCTTCTCGCCCTTCTTCACGACCAGGAGGTCGATGTGCTCGATGATCTGGTGCACCGGGTCCTTCTGCACGTCCTTCACGAGCGCGAGCTGCGAGGTGCCCTCGATGTCGAGGTCGAGCAGCGCGTTGGCGCGACGGATGATCAGGGAGACCTGGTGACCCGGCAGCGCGACGTGCACAGGCTCGGTGCCGTGGCCGTAGATGACCGCGGGGATCTTGCCGGCGGCGCGCAGACGACGGGCGAAGCCCTTGCCGAAGCTGCTGCGCAGCTCGGCGTGGACCGTGGTGTCTTCAGACATGAGGTTCTCCTTCGGGCACGCAGCGAAGGCGCCGCGCGGTGGTCTTGGAATTGTGGACTCGAACGCGGACGCGTGAGGAAAGCCACCGGGCTTGCTTCGCCGCGTCGATCACGGACGTCCGCGCACGCGCAGAAGCGTCCCTCGCCGAGGTACGACTCCATGGTACCGGATGACCCGATAGGCTGAGGACACCGGTCCCCTCTGCAGAAATTCGGAGTACCTCCATGCTCGACGCCGCGTTCCTCTCTCACGTCCTCCTCTGGGTGATCGGCGCCATGTCGCTGTGCGCCGCCGTCGCAACGGGCGCCGCCCTGTTCTCCCTCGGCCGCTCGGGCTACCGCAAGGACTGAGCGCCCCCTGGCGCTCCCGTCACCGCGGTGAGCGCCTTCCGGATCGCCGCCACCTCGCGCCTCAGCGGAAGCGCGGCATCGACCCGGAGCCCCGACTCGTCGTCCGTCAGCGGTTCCCACGCGTCGAGCTGAGAATCGAGCAGCGAGGCCGGCATGAAGTGGTCGGAGCGACCGCCGACCCGCCGTGCGAGCGTCTCCCGTGCCACGCCGAGCTCGACGAAAACGGCGTCCGGCGCTTCCGCCCTGATGGCATCCCGGTAGCGCCGCCGCAGCGCGGAGCACGCGACCACGATGTGCGCCTCCGCGGCGAGCGTCCGTCCGACCACCCGCAACCACGGCGTCCGGTCCTCGTCGTCGAGGGCGATACCCGCCGCCATCTTCTCGACGTTGGTGAGCGGATGCAGGTCGTCCCCGTCCACGAAGCGCGCCCCGAGATCCTCGGCCAGCGCCGCGCCCACCGTCGACTTCCCGGAGCCGCTGGGCCCCATCACGACGATGCGCATGCTCATGCCCGTCGTCTCCCGGCTCAGTAGAACTCGACCGTGTCGACCACTGCACGCAACTCGCGTCCGTCGAGCAGCCGGGTGGCATTCTCGGCGAATCGCCGCGCGATGCGCTCCTCTTCCTTCGAGCTGAGCGCCGCGGTGTGCGGACTGACGAGGACGCGGGGGTGCGCCCACAGCGGGGACTCGGCGGGCAGCGGCTCCTGCTCGAAGACGTCCAGCCCGGCGAAGCCGACGCGGCCGTCGTCGAGCGCGGCGAGAAGCGCCGTCTCATCGACGACGCTGCCGCGTCCGACGTTGGTGAGGATGACCCCGGGCTTCACCGCATGCAGGACCTCCTCGCCGATGAGATGCCTGGTCTGCTCGGTGCCCGGCAGCGTGACGACGATCGCGTCGACCTCGCCCACCGCGCCCACGAGCTCGTCGGGCGCGATGAGACGGTCGACACCCTCGACCGCACCGCCGGAGCGACTGGTCCCCCACACCCGCGCGCCGAGCGCGTGGAACCGGCGGGCGCACTCCGCGCCGATGCCGCCGAGCCCCACCACCAGCACGGTCATCTCGTCGACCTGACGCATCTCCCAGCGGTCGGGCCAGACGCGGCGATCCTGATCCGTCCGCAGGCGTGGAAGGTCCTTCGCCCCGGCGAGCACCGCGAAGACGGCGAACTCGGCGAGCGTGCCGCCGTGGACGCCCGCGCTGGTGGTGAAGACGATGCGGTCGAGATCCGCCCGGTCGAGCCCCGCGGCCTTCACGGTGCTCCCGCCGCCGGCCGCCGTGGTCATGACCCACCGCAGCCGCGGGTTCGCGGACACCGTTCGCGCCAGCGCGTCGGGGTCGACGTCGGGGATGCCGAAGAGGACGTCGGCCGAGTCGACGAGGTCGTCGAACGCCCGTTGCTGCTCCGGCGTGCGAGTGAAGCCAGGGTCGCCCGACCAGTCTGCAGGGCCGCGCATAGGAGGCACGAGCGCCGCATCGTGGACGACCTCGAGCCGCGGCTCGAGCTCCTCGATGAGCCCGCACAGCTCCTCCGCCAACGGCACCGCGACGACAGCGCGGACCTTCTTCTCGGACTCCGTCACGACCGACTCCCTCCAGCTCCTGTGCTCCCTTCAGCGTAGAGGTCCCGAGCGTCCCGGCCGCCCGGCACCGCGGACGATGACAGGGCCGCGTCACGGGTGCGCCTCGATCCGCCCTACAGCGATACGCTGAACTCAACCCTTCTTCACGACCGAGGAGCCTTCCGTGCCCGAAGCATCAGCGAACATCGGAGTCGTCGGACTCGCCGTCATGGGGTCGAACCTCGCCCGCAACCTCGCGAGCCGCGAGGGCAACACCGTGGCGATCTTCAACCGCAGCTACGAGAAGACGCAGACCCTCCTCGACGAGCATCCCGAGGCGGGCTTCATTCCGGCGAAGACCTACCAGGAGTTCGCCGATTCGCTGCAGAAGCCGCGTACCGCGATCATCATGGTCAAGGCCGGAGCTCCGACCGACGCCGTGATCGACTCCCTCGTGGAGGTCTTCGAGCCGGGCGACATCATCGTCGACGGCGGCAACGCCTACTTCCCGGACACCATCCGCCGCGAGAAGGCCGTCCGCGAGACCGGCATCAACTTCGTCGGCGCCGGCATCTCCGGCGGCGAGGAGGGGGCCCTCACGGGTCCCTCCATCATGCCGGGCGGCTCCGACGAGTCCTGGGTCACGCTCGGACCCATCCTGAAGTCCATCGCCGCGGTCGCCGAGGGCGAGCCGTGCGTGACGCACGTCGGCCACGACGGCGCCGGCCACTTCGTCAAGATGGTGCACAACGGCATCGAGTACGCCGACATGCAGCTCATCGCCGAGGCCTACGACCTCATCCGTCGCGGCACCGGCAAGACGCCCGCGGAGATCGCCGAGATCTTCGCCGAGTGGAACCGCGGCGAGCTGGAGTCGTACCTCATCGAGATCACCGCCGAGGTGCTGCGGCAGGTCGACGCGTCCACCGGCAAGCCGCTCGTCGACGTCATCCTGGACCAGGCCGGCGCGAAGGGCACCGGTGCCTGGACCGTGCAGACCGCGCTCTCGCTCGGCGTTCCGGTCTCGGGTATCGCCGAGGCGACGTTCGCCCGCTCCCTCTCCTCGCACCCCGAGCAGCGCGCGGTCGCCGCGGCGCTTCCTGGCCCGGACGAGGAGTTCACGGTCCCGGCCGACGAGGTCGACGCCTTCGTCGAGGACGTCCGCCTGGCGCTCTACGCCTCCAAGATCGTCGCCTACTCGCAGGGCTTCGACGAGATCCGCGCCGGCGCCGCCGAGTACGGCTGGAACATCGATCTCGGTGCGATCTCCAAGATCTGGCGCGGCGGCTGCATCATCCGCGCACAGTTCCTGAACCGGATCGCGGACGCCTACGCCGAGACCCCCGACCTGCCGGTGCTGATGACGGCTCCGTACTTCGCCGAGGCGCTCACCCGCGGCCAGGCGGCATGGCGCCGCGTGGTGGTCACGGCGGCGCAGTCCGGCATCCCGGCTCCGGCGTTCTCGTCGTCGTTGTCGTACTACGACGGCATCCGCGCCGACCGCCTTCCGGCTGCTCTCGTGCAGGGCCAGCGCGACTTCTTCGGCGCGCACACCTACAAGCGCATCGACAAGGAGGGCACCTTCCACACGCTGTGGTCGGGCGACCGCTCCGAGATCGAGGCCGAAGACACGCACTGACCTCGGGTCTGCGAAGGGCCGGGCACCGTACGGTGCCCGGCCCTTCGTGCGTCAGACGAGGATGTTGTGGTTGCGGCGGAACACGTTCTGCGGGTCCCACTGCGCCTTCACCGCCCGCAGACGCGCGTAGCCGTCACGGCCGTACATCCCGGACCCCGCGTCCGGTCGCTCGCGGTCGACGAAGTTGCTGTACTCGGCGAGGCGGCCCTCGACGATCCGCTGCGCGTCGGCGGCGGCTTTCTCACGCCCCTGCTCGTCGAGCAGTCCGGGGACGTCGAAGGCACCGGCCATGACGAACCAGGTCGCGCTGCGCGCCGGGAATGCCGTCTCCTCCTGCGGCACGGCGCCGAACGCCCCGCCGAGGGACCGGAGGAAGACGACCGAGGCGGGGTACTCCCGCCGATAGGCCACCAGCCGATCGATCGTCTCATCGTCGAGGTCGGCGACGAGCCCGTTCCCGCCGAGGAACCCGGGAGGGGCGGGAGCCTCGCCGCCCTCGGGCTGCGGCATCTCCATCAGGATGTCCCGGTAGGCGGGCTCGGTGATCTCCGTCGTGACACCGTCGAGGGCGGTGATCGGCGCGAGCTCCACACGCAGCGCCTCCGGGTCGGGCCCTGCCCACACGGCGGTCAGCCGGGCACCGGCCGGAGCACTCGGGTCCATGGGCGGCACGTCCATGTACGTGACGGTCAGTTCGCGCGGGGCGTCGCGGAGGAGTTCGCGCGCGGCCCGGAGCACGGCCGTCGCGTCACCTTCGACGATGGACTCGGCCAGCGCGATCCCCGGCAGACGATGCGCCTCGAAATCGAAACGGGTGACGATGCCGAAGTTGCCGCCACCGCCGCGCAGCGCCCAGAACAGGTCGGGATGCTGCGTGGCCGACACCTCCACCACGTCTCCGCTCGCGGTGACGACCTGGGCGCCGACGAGCTGATCGACGGCGAGGCCCCAGGCGCGCACCATCCAGCCGATGCCGCCGCCGAGCGTGAGGCCGCCGACACCGACG
Source organism: Microbacterium paraoxydans (assembly GCF_900105335.1). Taxonomy (NCBI): domain Bacteria; kingdom Bacillati; phylum Actinomycetota; class Actinomycetes; order Micrococcales; family Microbacteriaceae; genus Microbacterium; species Microbacterium paraoxydans. The sequence goes on from NZ_LT629770.1 coordinate 995,156, forward strand.
CTGGCCGTGTCGCCGGAGCTCAGGGCGAGGCCGTGGGCGGCGAGGGCTGTCGCGACATCGCCCCAGACAGCACCGCCACCGATGCGTACGGCGGTGCCGTCGACCTCGATCGAGGAGAGCTCCCCGAGTTCGAGCCGCAGACCGGGGGCGGAGGCGTGGGACCAGGGCCCGTGGCCGCCGGAGACGACGGTCAGGGGGACCGCCTCCTGCGCGGCGGCGCGGACGAGCGCGGCCACCTCGGAGACGGTGGAGGGACGGTGGACGGTGGGCTGTGCGGATTCGACGTGGTCGACCATGAGCACACGGTAGACCCGGGGTCGGACATCGCGGAAGAGGGGCGGCTCGCCGTCCGCCCCTCCCCCGCGCCGCCGGCTATCGGGTGATGTCTTTCACCGTCCCCTGCGTCAGACGCAGCCGCTTCGTCGCGCGTCGCGCCACCGCGGAGTCGTGCGTGACCACGACCATGGTGATGCCCTCCGCGCACAGCCGCTCGAGGAGGTCGAGGATCTCGTCGCGCATCCTCTCGTCGAGGTTGCCCGTCGGCTCGTCCGCGAGCAGCACCCGCGGGCGCTTGACGATCGCCCGCGCGATCGCGACGCGCTGCTGCTGCCCGCCGGACAGCTCCGCGGGGCGATGGTCTCCGCGGTCCTCCAGGCCGACGTGCGCGAGAGCGGCGGCGACGCGGGTCCGTCGCTCCGCCCGGTAGATGCCGAGCGGCTCCAGGGCCATGTCGACGTTCTCCGCCGCCGTCAGCGTCGGGATCAGGTTGAACCCCTGGAAGACGAAGCCGATCTCCTGCGCCCGGATCCGTCCCAGCTCCGACGGCGACGCCGACGACAGTTCACGGCCGTCCAGCTGCAGCGTCCCGGAGGTCGGGGTGTCGAGCGCCCCCAGCAGCTGCAGCAGCGTCGACTTGCCCCCTCCGGTCGGCCCCTGGATCGTGACGAAGGCGCCGGGCATGATCTCCAGGTCGACGCCGGTGAGCGCCGTCACCGTCCGTCCCCTCCGCGTATAGGTGCGGGTGACGCCCGTCGCCCGGTACAGCGGGGTCGCCGCAGACGAGGCCGGAACGCGGGCCTCGGAATCCGTCATCGTGGTCATCTCGGTCTCCTTCTCTCCTGCGTGGTTCGCGACGTCGCTCATGCGACGGACCGCAGGGCCTCGGCCGGGCTCAGTCGCGCCGCCCGCCAGCCTCCGAAGGCGCCGGCGACGAGTCCGCCCAGCACCGCGAGACCCACGGCGGCGACGAGCACCCAGGGGGTCAGCGGTGCCTGCAGCACGATGTCGGCGGTCTCCGCGCCCGGGGCCATGCCGCCGGGGCCGCCGAAGCCTCCTCCTCCGTCCGGGCCTCCGCCGACGGCCGTGGATCCGGCGGCCACGGTCGGCTGCACGACGGTGATGATCAGGATCCCGGCGAGGCCGAGCACGAGGCCTGCTGCTCCGCCGAGGAGTCCCTGCACCATCGACTCCCCGGCGACCTGGCGCACGACGCGGCCGTTCGACCACCCCATCGCCTTGAGCGTGCCGAACTCGCGGGTGCGGCGGCCGACGCCGGAGAGGGTGAGGAGCACCGAGAGCAGCACGGCGACGGCGAGGACGATGATCGACAGCCAGGTGCCGAGATTCGTGACGAGCGCCGTCGCGTTCGAGAGCGAGCCGGACACGGTCGCAGCGAGCTCGGACTGCGAGGAGACGGTGGCGTCGGGAAGCTCCTCCGCCAGGGCCGTCTGCACCTCGTCGATGGACGCCGCCGAATCCGCCTGCACGTACACCGTGGAGATCACGTCCTCCACGCCGGCCAGCTCCTGCGCGGTGTCGAGCGGGAGGTAGACGTCCGCCGCGGTGTCTGCGGCATCCGACGCCGAGGTGAGGAGGCCGACGACCTCGACGTCGGAGCCCGCGACGTCCAGGGTGTTGCCGACGGCGATGTCCTCGCTCGCGGCGTACGTGCTGTCCACCAGCGCGACGAGGGCTCCGCTGTCGTCGGCGTCCAGCCCACGCCCCTCGCCGATCTCGGCGGAGGCCAGCGGGCCGACCTCCGACGCGGACGGGTCGATGCCGAGGACGGTGAACGAGTCGATGCCGAACGCACCGCCTCCGCCCCCGCCGCCACCCTGCGGAGGCGCCTGGCCCTCCGCAGGCGCCTCGCCGCCCTCCGCACCGTCCTGCCCGCCGAAGCCGCTGCTCGGCAGCTCACCGGAGAAGGTCGAGTTCGTCAGGCTCAGCGCACCGGTCGCGGCGGCGACGCCATCGGTACCGGCCACCGTGTCCAGCACCGCGGCGTCGAGCGTCGTCCGGCCGAAGTCCGTGCGCAGGGTCGACTGCTCCAGGGTCGTGGTCTCGCCGTCGCTCTCCCCCGCGTCCTCGTCGAACTCGAACCGCGGTCCTGTCCCGTCGCCCGGTTCCGCGGCGGCACCCGTGACGGTCAGATCCGTCCCCACTCCGTAGACCGCTGCCAGCGACTGCGCCTGGGCGTCGCGCACACCGGTCGTCAGGGCGTTCACCACGATCACGAGTCCGATCGCGATCGCGAGCCCGATGGCCACGATCGCCGTCTGCTTCTTGCGGCCCGCGAGTTCGCGCCGCAGATATCGTCCGTACATGTCTCTCCTCCCGCCGCGACGATCGCGGCGCGGAACCGACGCTAGGGACGACCGTTATGCGGATTCGAGGGACGGATGATGAGGGTTCTATGAGGCGGACATCTCCCAGAGAACCCATAGCCCGCTCCATAGAAATCACATAGGAAATTCCGCAGAATAGAGGCATGACCAGCGACCTGCCCGAACTGCGCCGCCCCGACGGCTCCCCTCTGCGCATCCTCGCCGTGGACGACGAGCAGATGCTCACCGATCTGCTCGCCATGGCCCTGCGCATGGAGGGCTGGGAGGTGCGCACCGCCTCCTCCGGCCTCGAGGCGATCCAGGTCGCGAAGGAGTTCGAACCGGACGCCCTCGTGCTCGACATCATGATGCCCGACCTCGACGGGATGGCCGTGCTGAAGCGCCTCCGCGAAGCGGGCAACCTCGTCCCGGTCCTCTTCCTCACGGCGAAGGATGCCGTGGGCGACCGCGTCGCCGGGCTCACCGCCGGGGGCGACGATTACGTGACCAAGCCGTTCAGCCTGGAGGAGGTGATCGCCCGGCTCCGCGCGATCATCCGGCGCACCGGACACGCCAGCGCCGACGACGGGCAGTCGATCCTCCGCGTCGCCGATCTCACGCTCAACGAGGACAGCCACGAGGTCGTCCGGGACGGCGTGGAGATCGAGCTGACCGCGACCGAGTTCGAGTTGCTGCGCTACCTCATGCGCAACGAGCGCCGGGTGCTGTCCAAGGCGCAGATCCTGGACCGCGTCTGGAGCTACGACTTCGGTGGCAAGTCGTCGGTCGTGGAGCTCTACATCTCGTACCTTCGGAAGAAGATCGACGCCGGCCGCACGCCCCTCCTGCACACCGTGCGCGGCGTCGGCTACATGATCAAGGCCCCGCAGTGAGCGGAGCGACGGTGACGCGGCGGCCCATGAGCCTGCAGACGCGGCTGATGACCGCGGTGATCGGGTTCGTGTCGCTGATCCTCGTCATCGTCGCCGTCATCACCAGCGCCACCCTGGGCAGCACGCTCGAGGACCAGCTCGACAACAAGGTGAAGACCTACGCTGCGACGATCCGGGACGGGATCGTGGAGCGGGTCGCGCCCTCCGAGGCGACCGTCGACAACATCCTCCCCCTCCTCAACACCCGCGTCCCCGGGCTGCTGCTCTCGCTCGGGAGCCCCGTGGCCGGACCGAGCGGCGTCACGTTCCAGGAGAGCCGTGGGGCGTTGAACAGCACGCCGCAGTCGCTCACTCCCGAGCAGTTGCAGAGGTTGTACGGCACGGTCGCGCTCGGCACCCCTGCCACGGTCTCGTTCGACGGCCTCGGCTCGTATCGGGTCGTCGCGACCACCGCGAGCAACGGCGTCGTCGTCGTCACGGGGCTCCCCCGCGACGACGTCCAGAATCAGCTCACGCAGCTCCTCACCGTGATCCTGCTCGCGACGGCGGGCGGCCTGATCCTCCTCGCCCTGACGACGGCGGTCACGATCCGGGTCGGGCTTCGGCCGCTGCGGGCGGTTGCAGCGACCGCGACGAGAGTCGCCAATCAGCAGCTCGACCGCGGCGAGGTCAGCATCACCGAGCGCGTACCGGCGAGCGAGACCGATCCGCGGACGGAGACCGGGCTCGTCGGCGCCGCGCTCAACAAGCTCCTCGACCACGTGGACACGTCCCTCGCGGCGCGCCAGAAGAACGAGGAGCAGATGCGCCGGTTCGTCGCCGACGCGAGCCATGAGCTGCGCACGCCGCTGGCCTCGATCCGCGGCTACTCGGAGCTCTCGTTGCGAGCGCTGCGTCAGGCACCGGAGGCGACGAAGGAAGACGCGGTCATCGAGGGCACGACCTCCTCCTTGGAGCGCATCCAGGCGCAGTCGCTGCGCATGACACGGCTCGTGGAGGACCTCCTGCTCCTCGCCCGTCTCGACGAGGGACGAGAACTCGTGTACGGCACGGTCGACCTCGCCCAGCTCGCCCTCGAGGGCCTCTCGGATGCGCGGCCGACGGCGGTCGATCATCACTGGAACATCGAGGTGCCGGATGAGCCGGTCACCGTCGTCGGTGATGCCGGGCGGCTGCATCAGGTCGTCGCGAACCTGCTGGCCAATGCCAGGACCCACACCCCTGCGGGGACCACGGTGACGCTGAGCGTGGCCCGGGAGGGCGACGAGGCCGTGCTCCGCGTGCACGACGACGGCCCGGGGATCGATCCCGCCCTCCGCGACGAGCTCTTCGCCCGGTTCGCCCGCGGAGACAGCTCCCGCGCCCGGCAGACCGGAGGGACCGGACTCGGTCTCGCGATCGTCAAGGCCATCGTGGAGGGCCACCACGGCCGCATCTCGGTCGACAGCGAGCCCGGCGACACGACCTTCACGGTCCGGATCCCGATGACTCCTCCCGGCGAGACTCCGCCCGACGCCTGACCCGGAGCCCCGAAAGGGAGGAAGAGGGTCAGGTCAGTAGCCGGCGAAGGCGTCGGTGGTGAGCGAACGGGCCTTCTGCAGCGCGGGCGCGAGGTCGGCGATGAGCCGCGGCGGCCCGGAGATGAAGGCGTGCCGCGCCGAGAGGTCCCCCACCGCGTGCTCCAGGGTCTCCGTGTCCAGACGGGCCCCCTGCGCCCAGGTCCAGTGCGCGGGGAGGTCGTCCGGCTCGTCGCGGGTGAACACGACGGTGCGCACACCCGTCGCGGCGAGCTCGTCGCGGAAGGCGAGCTCCTCCGCCGAGGACGCCACGTAGACGAGGACGATGTCGCGCCGCTCCCCCGTCGCCTGGAGCTGCCGGAGCTGCGACACGAACGGGGTCACGCCGATGCCGGCCGCGACCATGAGCACCGGCTGCTCACCGCGCGGGAGGATGAAGTCGCCCCAGGTTCCGGTCACCGCGAACGTCGCACCGGGCTCGGCTGCCGCGAGAGCCCGCTTGTAGCTCGACGGGTGCTGCTGGTCGCCGTTCTTGTACGCGATGCGGAGGATCGGCAGGTCGGCCGGAGCGGACACGATGCTGAACTCGCGGCGCGTCCCGCGCGCGTCCGGCCGTCGGTGCGGCACGTCGAGCTCGAGATACTGCCCGGGGAGGAACCGCACGCGGCCCTTCGCCCGGAAGGTGAGCTCCTGGGCAGTCGGCGTCACGGAGGCGCGGCTCTCCAGGACGAGACGCACGGACCCGCGGAGCGCGAACGCGAAGGCCACGAGGTTCCCGATGAGCAGAGCGCGCTCCTGTCCGAGCGTGAACAGACCGGCCACCGAGATCGGCCACCCCGCGAGTACGCCCACCACGACGGCGACGACGAGCTGCTGCCGACGACGCGGCGGGAGCGTCAAGGGCTCCGACAGCATGAACGCGCCGAGGAAAAGGAACGGCGACTGGAGCACCGCGAACGACAGCGCCGTCACGACGTCGAAGGAGACGTCGAACTGCACGGCCTGCACCGCCTGCCGCACGATCGAGGTGGCGACGGCGACGACGAGGAAGAGCAGGACGACCCCGACCTTCTCCGTACGCCAGAGCACGGCGAGCCCGAGGAGGACGACGGGGATCACGAGAACCGGGGTGCCGACCCACCAGGAGGACGAGGTACCGAGCCAGCTGAACGCCCCGAACGCCCCCAGGATCGACACGACCGCGGCACCGAACGCCGCCGGGTTGAAGATGTGCCGCCCTCGCCAGGCGATGAGGTACTTGGACACGCTGGCCACCGCGCCCGCGATGGCGAGGCCGAGCAGCGCCGACGGCTCGATGCCGGGACGCAGCACGAACAGGAGGATGAGGGCCGTGACGAGTGAGGACTCCACGCGCCAGGGCAGGCGGAGCAGGCGCTGCGCGACCGCGTCCACGGCCGAGATCACGACCGCGAGCACGAGGAAGGACGCCACCAGTTCCCCCGGCGTCGGAGACACGATCACCCCGAACAGGGACAGCACGAGGGCGATGATGGCCAGTGCCGTCAGCGCGAACAGCACGAGGCGGTACATCGACAGCGCGCCGAGGACGGCGAGGACGCGCTGGCGGGCGGCGGCGAAGGCGGTGGTCATGGGTTCCTGTCTCCCCGGGTTCCGGCAGCAGCGGCGGGTGCCGCGGTGAAGAGCTCGGCGTGGCAACCGGGCGAGCGCTGCACACGGCCGTCGGTGGTCATGCGCACCCACTCGACGCCCCAGCGGGCGGCCAGCTCCGGGCCGCCGTCGAAGAACAGCGCGGTGGCCACGGCATCCGCCGTCATCGCCACCGGGGCGAGAGCCCACGTCGCGGCCCAGGTGCGGACGGGCCGTCCCGTCCGCGCATCGAGCACGTGGTGGAGGCCCTCGCCCCAGGCCCGTCGATTGACGGCCGAGGCGCACAGCGCGCCGTCGGTGATCTCGACCACGCCGATCGCCTTCCGCGCATCGAACGGGTGCTCGAGAGCGACGCGCACGCCGGCGCCGCGCACCCGGATGTCTCCGCCGGCATCCACGACCACGTCCCCGGGAACGTCGGCCAGCACCGCCATCACGCGATCGACGAGACGCCCCTTGCCGAGGGCGCCCACGTCGAGGAGGGCGGGCTCGTGTGCCTCGACCGTGTCCGCCGCCCAGGTCAGCCGGGACGTCCAGGAGGCGGGAGCGGGGCGGGGCTCCCCCGCCCGCAGCGAGTAGGCGGCGTCATAGCCCAGGGCCTCCAGGCTGTCGGCGACCAGGGGGTTCACCGCACCGGCCGTCGCGGCATCGAGCTCGCGATAGGCACCGAGCATCGGCCCCGCGTCCGGAGCGGTCAGCGAGCCGCCCGACCGGCCGAGACGCACCACGTCGGAGTCGTCGCGGAAGCGGGACCAGAGGCGATCGAAGCGCTCGATCTCGGCCGTCACGGACGCGCGGACGTCATCCGTGAGCGGGGCACCGGTCTCGATCTCCCACCCGGTGCCGATCGCCTCGAATCGCCACTCCCCCATGAGGACGCCTCGCGCCTAGGCGGCGGCCTGCTCCTTGATGGAGGCCACGGCGTCGTTGAAGCCGCCGCTCGTGAGCGACGACCCGGCGACGCGGCTGACGTTCAGCTCGTCGATCGGCTTCCCCACGACCTCGTCGGCGATCCCGTCGATGAACTCGCCCTGGTACCGCTCGGTCTCCGGAGCCTTCGGGTCGCCGGTCACCTCGACCTCCGTCACGACGCCGTCGGCGAGGGTGAGCGTGACGGTGATCTCCTCCACCGTCTCCGGGGTCTGGTACGAGCCGTCGGCGGTGTACGTGCCGTCGGTGTAGGTGCCGGAGGCGTCACCCCCGCTCGACGAGGACGAGGAGCTCGACCCCGCGGTCTCGTCGGTGCCGGTCGAGGTGTCTGCGGCGTCGCCGGTCGACGAGCATCCCGCGAGGACGAACAGCCCTGCGACCCCGAGGAGGGCAGTGCCGGTGCGGACAGAGGTCGGAACGGTCGTGCGGATCATGGGGTCCTCCGTGGTCGTCGTCGGTCGACTCTTCCGTCGATGACTCGACCGTAAGCAGCCCGGCTATGCACGGGCTGTGCCGTCCCGATGAGTTACGCGTCTCCGCCGAACATGCTCGTGACGGAGCCGTCTTCGAAGACCTCATGGATCGCCCGCGCGAGCAGCGGCGCGATCGGCAGCACCGTGAGGTTCTCCCAACGACGCGACGCGGAGAGCGGGATGGTGTCCGTGACGACGACCTCGTCGATCGCCGCGTCCTGCAGCCGCTCGGAGGCCGGGTCGCTGAAGATCGCGTGGGTCGCCGCGACGATCACGCGGTGCGCGCCGTTCGCCTTGAGCGCCTGCGCCGCCTTGACGATCGTGCCGCCGGTGTCGATCATGTCGTCGACGAGGAGACAGGTGCGTCCCTCCACGGTGCCGACGATCTCGTGCACGGAGACCTGGTTGGCGACCTTCGGGTCGCGGCGCTTGTGGATGATCGCGAGCGGCGCGCCGAGGCTGTCCGACCAGGTGTCGGCGACGCGAACGCGCCCCATATCCGGGGAGACGACCGTGAGGATCTCGCGGTCCTCCGGCGTGAGCGTGCGCTCGAAGTGGTCCAGGAGCACCGGCTTGGCGAACAGGTGGTCGACGGGGCCGTCGAAGAAGCCCTGGATCTGGGCGGCGTGCAGGTCGACGCTCATCACGCGGTCGGCGCCTGCCGTCTTCAGCAGATCGGCGACGAGGCGGGCGCTGATGGGCTCACGGCCACGGCCCTTCTTGTCCTGACGCGAATACGGATAGTACGGCGCGACGACGGTGATGCGCTTGGCCGAAGCGCGCTTGGCGGCGTCGATCATGATGAGCGTCTCCATGAGCCACTCGTTGACCGGCTCCCCGAAGGTCTGCACGAGGAAGAGGTCGCAGCCTCGGATCGAGACCTCGAAGCGCGCGTAGATCTCGCCGGAGGCGAAGGTGCGGTGCTCGACCGGAGCGATCTCGGTGCCGAGCGAAGCGGCGACGGCCGCCGTCAGCTCGGGATGCGATCGACCACCAGCGATGACCAGACGCTTCTTCGTCTTGGCGACGAGGCCGGGGGCCACGCCGTTGTCGCGATCCAGGTCGACCGTCTTCTTCTTCCGGGCCATGCTCCGCCTATTCCGCCGAATTCTCCCGGGCCGCGGCATCCGCCGCGCCCGTCCCTGCTCTGTTCTTCTCGACCCACCCCTCGATGTTGCGCTGGGGGGCCACGCTCATGGCCAGGGCACCGGCCGGGACGTCCTTGCGGACGACGGCGCCGGCGCCGGTCTTCGCACCAGGACCAAGCCTAACGGGCGCGACCAGCACCGTGTGCGAGCCGGTGTGCACCTCGTCGCCGATCTCCGTGCGGTGCTTGTTGACGTCGTCGTAGTTCGCCGTGATGGTGCTCGCGCCGAGGTTGACGCCACGGCCGATCGTCGCATCGCCCACGTACGACAGGTGCGGCACCTTGCTCCCCTCGCCGATCTCGGCGTTCTTCGTCTCGACGTAGGCGCCGATCTTGCCCTTCGGGCCGAGCACGGTGCCGGCGCGGAGGTAGGAGAACGGGCCCACGGTCGCCTCGGCGCCGATCACGGCCAGAGTGGCGTCGGTGCGACGGACGACCGCATCCTCTCCCACTTCGCAGTCGACGAGAGTCGTGTCCGGTCCGATCGTCGCGCCCGCGGCGATCGTCGTCGCGCGCAGGATCTGCGTGTTCTGCAGGATCGTGACGTCGGGGGCGAGCGTGGCGTCGTCGTCGATCCACGTCGTGGCCGGGTCGACGATGGTGACGCCCTCGAGCTGCCAGCGCCGGACGATGCGGGCGTTCAGACGACGGCCGACCTCGGCGAGCTGGGCGCGGTCGTTGACCCCGAACGTGACCTCGACGTCCGACACGATCGACGCCGCGACCCGGTCGCCGTCCCGGCGCACGAGGCCGGGCACGTCGGTCAGGTACATCTCCCCCTGGGCGTTGTCCACGCCGATCCGGGGCAGGTAGGTGCGCAGTGTGGCAGCACGGAAGACGTACATGCCGGCGTTGATCTCGCTGACCGCCGCCTCCTCCGCCGTCGCGTCCTTCTGCTCGACGATGCGGTCCACGGTGCCGTCGGCATCGCGGATGACCCGCCCGTAGCCGGTGGGGTCGTCGACGAGGGCGGTCATGAGGGTCGCCGGCGCTCCGGAGGCGCGGTGCTCGGCGAGGAACGTCGAGAGCGTCTCGGCATCGGCCAGCGGGCAGTCGCCGGAGAGCACGAGCACGTCGCCGTCGAAGTCTGCGGGGAGCGCGTCGACGGCGACCTGGACGGCGCGGCCCGTGCCCGGAACCTCGTCCTGGTCGATGAAGACGGCGTCCGGGTAGTCCTCACGCAGCGCGGAGACGACCTGATCGCGCTCGTGCCGCACGACGACCTCGATGTGCGACGGGTGCAGCCGAGTCGCCGTCGTCAGCACGTGTCCGACCAGAGGCCGCCCGCTGATCCGGTGCAGCACCTTCGGCAGGCGCGACTTCATGCGCGTGCCTTGGCCCGCGGCGAGGACGACGACGGCGAGGTTGTTCTCAGTCATGCTCCGCCGCCAGGACTCGAACCTAGACCTCACAGCTCCAAAGGCTGTCGTGCTGCCATTACACCACGGCGGACCGCGCTGCCCCCGGGGCACCGCCCGATAAGTCTGCCACGTCCTCGCCCGTCTTCCTGTGCGTGAGGCGCACGCCGAGTGGGCTCGTCATCCGCTCGAAACACGGCTCTGCGATGCTGGGACGATGAGCCTCGTGATCGACCGTGTCACCGTCGCCACCCCCGAGATCGCGGCCTTCATCGCCGCACACCACGCGGAGATGGACGGCACTGCTCCGCCCGAGAGCCAGCATGCGCTTCCGCTCGACCGGCTGCTGACTCCACGCGTCCGGTTTTTCACGGGACGGGTCGACGGACGGATCGCCGCGACGGGCGCCCTCGCGGTCGTCGAGGACGGACATGAGGAGCTGAAGTCGATGCGCACCGATCCCGCCTTCCGCGGACGCGGGTTCGGGCGGACGATGCTCGGTCATCTGCTCGACGACGCCGGCGCGCGCGGCATCGGTTGCGTGTCGCTCGAAACCGGCCGGGACCCCTTCTTCGATCCGGCCCGGGCGATGTACGCCGCCGCCGGCTTCCGGGAGGGTCCGCCGTTCGGCTCCTACCTCCCCGACCCGCACAGCGCGTTCCTCACGATGCTGCTCCCCGCGTCCTCCGCGGTCGCGACGCCGCCGGGAGCGATAATGAACGGATGAGCGAGGCGGATGAGGTCGATCGGATCGTCGGCGCGTGGAACACGCAGCGGCCCGACCTCGACTTCTCCCCGCTCGAGGTGCTGTCCCGCATGGACCGCCTCTCCCGGCACCTCGACCGCGCGCGCCGCGAGGTGTTCCGCAGGAGCGACCTCGAGCCCTGGGAGTGGGACGTGCTGTCGGCGCTGCGCCGGGCGGGGTCGCCGTTCCAGCTTTCGCCCAAGCAGCTCCTGCAGCAGACGCTCGTGTCGAGCGGCACCATGACCAACCGCATCGACCGTCTCGTCGGCCGTCGCTTCGTGCGCCGTGAGGCCGACCCGGCAGATGGCCGCAGCGTGCTCGTGACCCTGACCGACGACGGCCGGGTCCGGGTGGACGCCGCGATCACCCGGCTCGTCGACGCCGAGGCCGACCTCCTGCGCGCCCTCTCCCGCGCCGACCGCGACCGGCTGGCCGCCCTGCTACGGAAACTGAGCCTCAGCTTCGACACCTGACCCGGGCTCGGTCCTCTTCGGTACGGTCCGTCCTGTTCAGGCAGGTCAGGGGCCGAGGAGGAGGCGCCGGTTCTTGGCGGGGACGGTGTCCGGGAGCGTGCCGACGACCTCCGCGATCGACACCGTCTCCAGAGAAGCCCGCCAGGCCTCGTGGGCACGGCGCATCACGACGGCGAGTCCACACGGCGCGGTGCAGTCCTCCGGACGGGCGGCACCTCTCCCCTGCTGACGGAGTTCGCGGCAGATGTAAGGGTCGGCGGCGCCGTCGACCGCGGTGACGAGATCGAGGACGCTGATGTTCTCGGGCTCCCTGGCCAGGCGGAAGCCGCCGCGGGGCCCCGTGCTTCCGGTGAGGATGCCGGCGCGGACGAGCTTCGCGAGCTGCTTCGAGAGGTACGGCCCCGGCACGCCGAAGTGCTCGGCGAGCTGCGCACCCGACACCGTCGACCCGGCGGGGAGCTGGGCGATCACCGCGACGGTGTGCAGCACCCATTCGGAGGTCTCGGGGAGTTTCACTTGCCCATCGTACCGGGACCGCCCTATTGTGGACACACAATATCCATGATTCAAGGAGCGGGCATGCGCATAGCGGTCGCAGGAGGCACGGGACGGATCGGGCGGCTGGTCGTCGAGGAGGCCCGGCGTCGGGGGCACGATCCGCTGTCGCTCAGCCGCAGCGAGGGCGTCGATCTGACCACGGGCGAAGGCCTCCCCGCCCTGCTGCGCGGGGTGGATGCGGTCGTCGATGCGACGAATCCCCCGGTATCCGACGTCGCCGAGGCCGAGCGGGTGTTCACCACGCTCAGCCGCACGCTGCTCACCGCCGAGGGCGAAGCCGGGGTCGGCCACCACGTGGCCCTCTCGATCGCGGCGCTCGATCGCGTGCGCGGCAACCCCCACTACGCAGGCAAACGCGCCCAGGAGCGAGAGGTCACTCGTGGCCCCGTCCCGTTCACCATCGTGCGGGCGACGCAGTTCCACGACTTCCCCGCGATGATCGCCGAGTGGAGCATCGAGGACGGTGAGGGCGTCGTGCCCCCGCTGCTCCTGCAGCCCATCGCGCCCGCGGACGTGGCCGCCGCCCTCGTCGACGCGGCGGAGTCGCCGGCGCTCGGTGGTTCCTTCGACATCGCCGGACCCCGCACGGAGGACGCCGTCGACATGGCGCGCCGCACTCTCGCGGCGTGGGGCCGCGACCTTCCGCTGCGCGCCGCGTGGAAGGGTGCCGCGCTCGGCGTCGAGTTCGCGGGCGAGGTGCTGCTTCCCGGGGGCGACGCCCGAACGGCGGCGACGACCTTCGACGACTGGCTAGCTGCCGAAACCCGCTGACACCCCGACCGGTTCCGGGGCGCGGGGCCCCGGGCAGGCCTGGCCGGTCGCCTAGGCTGGGAGCACCCGGTCGCAGCCCCGCGACCCCTGCTCCGAAGGCCGAGACATGGGCATGCCCTCCCCGCTTCCCGTGCGCGACGGGGTCGGCGCGACCCGGCTGCACGTGCCGATGACGGGTGCGTGGCCCACCGTCGCCGCCTACATGGTCGAGCGATTCTTCCACCTCGATCCGGAGCGGCTGCTCGTGCGCTTCGACCGCGGGGAGATCGTCGCGCGCGACGGCCGGCCGCTCTCCCGGGACACGCCTCTCGGCGCCGAGGAGTTCGTCTGGTACTACCGGGAGCCTCCGGTCGAGAAGCAGATCCCGTTCACCGAGGAGATCCTGCACCAGGACGAGAATCTGGTGGTGGTGGACAAGCCGCACTTCCTCCCCACCACGCCGGGCGGCAAGTACCTGCAGAACTCCGCCCTCGTCCGGCTGCGCAATCGCCTCGGCAACCCGGATCTCACGCCCATCCACCGCCTCGACCGGGCCACGGCGGGGCTGCTGATGTTCTCCGCCCGTCCAGCCACCCGCGGCGCCTACCAGCTGCTGTTCGAGGACCGCCGTGTGGAGAAGGTGTACGAGGCGGTCTCGGCACGCCCGGCGGACTGGGATCCGTCGCGGTTCCCCCTCGTCTACCGCAACCGGATCGAGAAGCTCCGCGGTCAGGTGTGCGTGCAGGTGGATGAGGACGGCGAGCCGAACTCCGAGACGCTCATCGAGGTCATCGCCGCCGACGATCGCGTCGTGCACACGCTTCTCCGTCCGCACAGCGGGAAGATGCACCAGCTCCGTGTGCACCTCGCCGCCCTCGGGCTCGGTATCCTCCACGACGGCTTCTACCCCGTGCTGCAGCCGGAGCGTCCGGACGACTTCACCCGCCCGCTCCAGCTCCTCGCACGCGAGCTCCGGTTCACCGATCCGCTGAGCGGGCAGGAGCGCACGTTCACCACGCGCCGGAGCCTGCAGGAGGCCCCGGCACGCTGATCGACCTCAGCGGCGCATGACCTTCCGCGCGAGCCGGGTGCCGAGAAGCTGCACGAGGTGCACGAACACCACGATGAGGATGATCGCCGCCCACATCACGAGCGGCTCGAACTGCCGGAAGCCGTAGATCTGCGCGAAGGCCCCGAGCCCGCCGCCGCCGATGAGTCCGGCCATCGCGGTCATGTCGATGAGCGCGACGACGATGAAGGTGTAACCGAGGATGAGCGGGCCGAGCGACTCGGGGATCGCGACGGTGAAGAGGATCCTCCACGGCCCGGCCCCCATCGCCCGCGCCGCCTCGATCACGCCCGGCGATACGGAGACGAGATGCTGCTCGACGATACGGCCGATCGCGAACGCCGCCGCGAGACCGATGATGAACGCTCCGGCGGTGGTGCCGATGCCGCTGCCGACGACCAGGCGCGCGAACGGCTGCGCCACCGCCATGAAGATGACGAACGGGATCGGTCGGAAGAAGTTCACCACGAAGTTGATGAGCCCGGAGACGACGCGGTTCGGCATCAGTCCGCCGGGGCGCGTCACGTACAGCAGGACGCCCACGGCAAGGCCGAGGATCCCGCCGAGCACGAGCGCGAACGACGTCATGTACAGGGTCTCGAGCGCGGCCTGCCAGAACTCCGGCCACAGTTCGTTCAGACGGTCCATCAGCGTCCCTCCTCTCCGGCGATGACGGTGACTTCGACCCGCTCCGCGATACGCCCCAGCGCCGTGTCGATCGCCGCGCGGTCACCCCGGATGGCGAGCGTGAGGTGGCCGAACGCACGACCCCGGATGTCGTTGATCCCGCCGTAGACGAGCTCGAAGTCGAGACCCGCCGAAGCGAGGTCGAGGAACACCTGAGCCTGCGACGAGTCGCCGTCGCGGAACGACAGGGTCACCAGGCGTCCGGTGTGCCGGTCCCGCAGCACCGCGAGTTCCGACGGCGAGGGCACCCCCTTCACCACCGTGCCGACGAACCGCTGGGACGCCGGATTCCGCGGGGCGGAGAAGACATCGAAGACGTCGCCCTGCTCGATGACCCGTCCGTTCTCCATGACGGCGACGCGGGTGGCGATGGTCTGGATCACATCCATCTCGTGGGTGATGACGACGATCGTGACGCCCTGCTCCTCGTTGACGCGCTTGAGCAGGTCGAGGACCTCGTGCGTGGTCTGCGGATCGAGCGCGCTCGTCGCTTCGTCAGCGAGGAGGATGGCGGGCTTGGTGGCGAGCGCGCGGGCGATCCCGACGCGCTGCTTCTGTCCACCGGAGAGCTGCTCGGGGTACGCCTTCGCCTTGTCGGAGAGCCCCACGAACGACAGCAGCTCGGCGACGCGCTCCTCGATATCCGGCTTCGACCAGCCGGCGAGCTTGAGCGGATACGCGATGTTGGCCTTGACGCTGCGCGACGAGAACAGGTTGAACTGCTGGAAGATCATCCCGATGCCGCCGCGCACGGCGCGCAGCTCGCTCTCCTTGAGCGCCGTGATGTCGACGCCGTCGACCGTGATGGTGCCGCGGGTGGCCGGCTCGAGCGCGTTGATGAGACGGACGAGCGTCGACTTCCCCGCACCGGAGTATCCGATGATGCCGAAGACGTCGCCCTTGTCGATGGAGAGGGTGACGTCGTCGACGGCGACGATCTCGCGATCGCCCTGGCTGCGGGAGGGGTATGTCTTGGAGACGTTCGTCAGGGTGACGATCGGCATGTGGTGCTCCGGTCTGGTTCTCGGGAAACGGAGAATCGGGCAGCGCACGAAGCGCCACCCGATTCTCCCTCATCGAACAGGGGGCGGATCACACCCCGGCGTCCGGTTACTTCTCTTCGGCGTCCTTCTGAACCTTCTCCAGCGAGGCCACGAGGTCCTCGACCGGAGTACGCAGCGCCACCGCGGTGTCGCCGGAGGACTCGAGCAGCCCCGCCTGCACATCCTCGTTCGTCTGGAAGATCTCCACGAGCTTCTGGTACGTCTCGTTGTCCGCGTCCTCCGCACGCGCGGCGAAGATGTTGACGTACGGGAGGGCGTTCGGGTCCTCCGGGTCGTCCTGCGCGATCGCGTCGTCGAACGTCAGTCCGGCGTCCTCGACGAAGTCGTTGTTGATGATCGCGGCGGCGACATCCGGGAGCGAGGTCGGGATGAGCGCACCCTCGAGGGCCGTCACCTTCACCTTCGACTTGTCCGCGTCGATGTCGGCGAGGTCGGAGTACGGCGTGCCGCCGCTCTTGAGCTCGAGCAGACCCGCCTGCTGCAGGACGTTGAGCGCCCGTGCCTGGTTCGACGCGTCGTCGGGAACCGCGACCGTGTCGCCCTTCTTGATGTCGTCGACGTCGTCGTACTTCGTCGAGTACAAGCCGAGCGGGTAGATGGCGGTCGAGCCGATGGGCGTGAGATCGGAGCCCGAGGCGTTGTTGTACTCCGCGAGGTACACGATGTGCTGGAACTGGTTGAGGTCGATCTCCCCCTCGGTCAGCGCCGGGTTCGGCTGCTCGTAGGACCCGAAGTCGACGAGCTCGACCGTGATGCCCTCGTCGGCGGCGGCCTCGACGAAGGGCGCCCACTGCGCGTCGCCCTTCCCGACGACACCGATCTTGACGGTCTCGTTCTCGGAGCCGCCGTCGCCGGAGCCCGCGTCGGACGAGGTGGCGCACCCGGCGAGGGCGACGAACAGCGGGACCACGGCGAGCGCGGCGAGGGCGGAGGTGGTGCGGCGGGACATGATGAGGGGTTCCTTCCTGGCGGGACTCGACAACGTTAGGCAGGAGGGCGCGCTGTCGCGGAATCGGTATGTCACACGGCGTCACAGCCGTGCGGGATCGGGTCAGTCGAACTCTTCGATGCCCTGCAGACGCACCTGCTCCAGGTCGAGACGGGCGGAGATCCGGCGGACCACCATGTCGTCCACGGTGCCGGCGCCGCGGAGCCCGAGCAGGACCTCGCGCTTGCGGTCGAGCAGCGCGAGCTTGAGCCGGGTGTGTTCCTCGTGCCGCACGAGCGGCGAGCGCTGGGCGAGGTCGACGTCGGCGGAGGTCGCGATCATCTGCAGCGTCGTGCCGTCCGTGGCCTCGGGGTCGGGGGCGGTCCCGGCCGAGACCGCGACGTCGCCTGCTTCCTCCTCCGCCGGGCGCGCCTCTCCCCCGGTGCCGTAGGGATCGGGCTGGCCGAGCATCTCGTCCAGCGCGTCGGCCTCGGCATCGATGAGCGCCTGCTCGCGCGCGAGTGTTCGGGCGTTCGCGAACTCCAGCGCCTGGTACCCCTCAGCACGCACCCGGTCGCGCACCTCCTGGCCGATGCCGTGCTCCGCGGCGAGGTCGTCGAGCGCGGCGAGGGCTGCTCCGGAGATCGCCCGCTCGGCGAGCTCGTACTCCTCGTCCTCGGCATGGTCGACCGGGAATCGCGCCCAGCGCACGAGCGCGGGAAGGAGAGGCGCCTGCACGAGGAGGCTGAGCAGGATCACCCCGGCTGTCACGAAGACGATCTCGTCACGCCCGCCCACCATGCTCCCTTCGGGGACACCGGTCGGCACCGACAGCGCGATCGCCAGCGACACCGCGCCGCGCATGCCGGCGACCGTGGACACGAGCCGGGCACGGGAGCGGGCTCCGCGGGGCGGGCGTTCGGACGGCCGCCGCTGGAACAGGGCGTTGAGGAGCTGGAACACGTACCGCACGGCGAACAGCGTCACCCACACGGCGAGCGTCACGAGCACCAGACGGCCGATGGCGGCGGCGGAGATCTCGTGCGCGACGAACTGCACCTCGAGGCCGATGAGGACGAACAGCGCCCCGTTGAGGAGGAAGACGCCGAACGGCCACGCGGCGTCGGCCTGCCGGCGCGAAGCCGCGGTCGTCACGCGCGGCGACACCCAGGCGACGATGAGTCCGGCGACGACCACGGCGAGCACCCCGGATGCGTGGACGAGCTCGGCGAGCAGGAAGGCGGAGAACGGCACGAGCAGCAGCGTGACGTTGATGACGATGGTGGAGGAGATGCGGCGCAGCAGCAGCGTGGCCAGGGCCGCGACCGCGATCCCCGCGGCGATTCCACCCACGTACGACACCAGCACGTCCCAGGTGACCGAGAGCGGCGTGACCTGGCCGCCCAGGGCGAGGGACACGGCGATGGCGTAGAGCACGAGCGCGGTGCCGTCGTTGGTCAGGCTCTCGGCCTTGAGCTTCATGAACATCCGACGCGGCAGCAGCCGGCCGAGGGCGGCGACGGCCGTGGCGTCGGGCGGCGCGACCGCGGCCCCGAGGATGAGGGCGATCTCCCAGGGCATGCCGAACAGCACGCCGATGCCGGCCACCGCGAACGCAGAGGCGACGACGAGGAGGGTGCTCATCGGCACGATGTAGCGGAAGTCGCGGCGGATCGACCGCAGCGATGTCGTGAGGCTCTCCCAGAACAGCATCACCGGCAGGAACAGCAGCAGCACGGTCTCCGGCGGCAGCTGGACCTCACGCAGCGGCGGGATGAATCCCAGCGCCAGACCGAGGATGACGAGGACGAGCGGCAGCGCGAGACGCACGCGCGGGGCGATCAGGGTTCCGACGAGGATCGTGAGTCCGAGCAGGACGGTTACTTCGAGGCCTTCCATCGCTACTCCCAACAGTCGTGGGAGAAGGATATTCCTCCGTCAGCCGATCTGCTCCGTGAGTTCGAACCAGCGCAGCTCCAGCTCTTCGATCTCGGCCTCCTGCGCGGTGATCGCCTTCATCCGCTCGCCGAGGCCCGCGTAGTCGGACTGGTCATGGTCGGCGAGGGCGTGCTTGGCCGCGTCGACCTGCTGCGTGAGCTTCTGGATGCGACGCTCGAGGGCGGCCGCTTCCTTCTGCGCCGCCCGGAGAGCCGCGCCGTCGAGACCGCTCGCTGCGGGGGCCGACGCCGCCGTCGAGGTCGCCGGGGCGCTCTCGACGCGCTGCCGCAGGCGCAGGTACTCGTCGACGCCGCCCGGGAGATGCCGCAGGCGCCCCGCGCCGTCCGGACCGGGAAGGATCGCGTACTGCTGATCCGTCACCCGCTCCAGGAAGTACCGGTCGTGGCTCACGACGAGGAGCGTGCCCGACCAGGAGTCGAGGAGGTCCTCGATCGCGGCGAGCATGTCGGTGTCCATGTCGTTCGTGGGCTCGTCGAGGATGAGCACGTTCGGCTGGTCGAGCAGCACCAGCAGCAGCTGCAACCGACGCTGCTGGCCACCGGAGAGATCCTTCACCGGCGTCGAGAGCTGGGCGGAGGAGAACCCGAGTCGCTCCAGGAGCTGTCCTGGCGTGAGGTCCTGCGTCTTCGACCCGGCGCCGAGCGTGTACGAGGTGCGCAGACCCGAGATGACCACGCGCACGGGGTCGTTCCAGTGCGGCAGGAGTTCGTCGAGGCGCTGCGTGAGCGTACGGACCTGCACGGTCTTCCCGCGCTTGATCCGCCCCTCGGTGGGCTCGACCGTGCCGGAGATGAGCCCCAGGAGTGTGGACTTCCCGGCGCCGTTCACGCCGAGGATGCCCGTGCGCTCGCCCGGGGCGATCCGCCACTCCACGTCCTTGAGCACGGTCTTCCCGCCGGTCCCTGAGCCTGTCGAAGTCTGGGTCCCTGAGCCTGTCGAAGTCTGGGTCCCTGAGCCCGCCTGGGTCCCTGAGCCTGTCGAAGTCTGGGTCCCTGAGCCTGTCGAAGGGTGGGTCCCTGAGCCTGTCGAAGGGTAGGTCACCCCCACATCGAGCAGGTCGACGACGTCCTTGCCCAGCCGCGAGACGGCGAGCGACTGCAGCGAGACCTTGTCACGGATCTCGGGCACGTCGGCGATGAGCTCGTTGGCCGCATCGATGCGGAACTTGGGCTTGCTGGTGCGGGCCGGGGCACCGCGACGCAGCCAGGCGAGCTCCTTGCGAGCGAGATTCTGCCGCTTCGCCTCGGTCGCCGCCGCCATGCGGTCGCGCTCGACCCGCTGCAGGATGTACGCCGCATAGCCGCCCTCGAAGGGCTCGACGATGCGATCGTGCACCTCCCACGTCTCGGTACAGATCTCGTCGAGGAACCACCGGTCGTGGGTCACGACGAGGAGGGCTCCGGCGTTCGCGGGCCAGCGCTTCTTGAGGTGACCGGCGAGCCAGGTGATCGCCTCGACGTCGAGGTGGTTCGTCGGCTCGTCGAGAGCGATGACGTCCCAGTCTCCGGTGAGCAGCTTCGCGAGCGACACGCGGCGGCGCTGACCGCCGGAGAGGGAGCCGATCTGCGCGTCCCAGGGAAGGTCGGTCAGCAGCCCCTCGATCACGTCGCGGACGCGGGCGTCTCCGGCCCATTCGTGCTCGGCCATGTCGCCGACGACGGCGGCGCCGATCGTGATGTCGTCGGGGAGGGTGTCGGCCTGGTCCAGCACGCCGATGCGGGTGCCGCCGCGGACGGTCACGCGGCCGGAGTCCGGCTCCTTCGTGCCGGCGAGCATGCCGAGAAGGCTCGACTTGCCGTCGCCGTTCCGGCCGACGATGCCGATGCGGTCGCCCTCCTCGATGCCGAGGGTCACGGCGTCGAAGACGACGCGGGTCGGGTATTCGAGGTGCAGGGCTTCGGCCCCGAGAAGATGTGCCATGTCCTCTCCAGGGTAGTCGCGCCGCGTCGGACGGTCTCCCGGTCAGACCAGCGACGGGGCGAAGAGCTCCGGCAGCGCGGCGGTGAAGACCTCGAAGTGGCTGTACCAGACCGTGTGGGCGGCCCCGGGGATGCTGCGCACCGTCACCCCACCGTGCTCGAACCGCCGCGCGTCCTCGTCGGTGACCCAGGCACTGGGTTCTGCGCGGACGACGATGGAGCCGGGCGCGGCGGTCCAATGGCCGTCCTCCCCGCAGGAGACGGAGGCCGCGGTCGGCGGATCGAAGCGCTCGGCCGCCCGCGCCTCGACCGAGGCGTCGTCCACGGAGTAGAAGGGCCGGAGCTTGCGGAGCTCGGCGGGCGACATACGCGCGCGGCGGTCGTGCTCGTACTGCGAGATGAGAGAGGCGCGGTCCTGCCCGCCCTGAAGGGCGAGCGGCGCGTCGACGTAGACCGCGAGGGCCGGGTCGAGGCGGGGCGCGGCGGCGGCGAGCACGGTGGCGCCGAAGGAGTGCCCGACGGCGACGGCGGGCGGGGCGGTGGCCCTGTCCCCCGCGGCGGACCCTACCCCCGGAAGGAGAGCCGTATGCGCCAGAGTCTCGACGACGGCATCGGCCGCCGTCTCTACCGTGAGCTCCGGGTCACGCGGAGAGAGGCCGTGGCCCGGCAGATCGAGCGCAAGCACGCGGAAGCCGCGTTCCACGAGCAGCGGGACCACGCGGTGCCAGCTCTCGGCGGACCCCATCATGCCGTGCAGCAGCACGGCGACACGGTCGCCCTCCCCGGCTTCGATGACGTTCAGGAGCACGGAGCCAGTCAACCACGGTCGTTATCCTTTCGTGATACGACTTTCGGCCAGATTCCTTCGAATCTTCGTTCGAATGTCGGTGGTCGATGATGGACTGGCGCCATGCCCGCACTGCTCGACGCGACTGACTCCCAGATGGCGATTCTCGCCGATCTGGTGGAGGGGCTGGAAGCGGCGGAGAAGACGCTGAGCAGCATGCAGGCGGCCCGCGACGGACTGCTCGCGATGGCCGGCCGACTGGCGGTCGACATCGCCCGACAGGCGCGTCACCCAGACGGCGCAGACATGGCGATCCGCACGGTCGCCGCGGAGATCGGGGCCGCACAGCGCGTCAGCGACCGCACGATCGAGCGGCGGATGTCCGATGCGTCCTGGCTGGTCGAACGGTTCCCCGCCGTCTGGGAGGCTCAGGGCGCCGGCCGGATCAGCGCCGCGCATGCACGCGTGATCGTGGAGGCGGGGGCACAACTCGATGACCCGGACGACCGTTCGCGTTTCGCGACGGAGGCGATCGAGGTGGCCGCTGCAGAGTCTCCGAACCGGATACGCCGACTCGTGCGCCGACTGGCCGACCGGTTCCAGGAGCGGACGCTCGTCGAGCGACATCGTGACGCCCGGGAGCTGCGGCGGGTTTGGGTGACCGACCTCGAAGACGGCATGGCCGAGCTCGGCGCGCGTGGCCCCGCGGCGCTCGTGCACGGGATGTACGACCGGCTCTCCCAGATGGCGCATGCCGTGCGGGAGGAGAACGCACAGGCACGGCGTCGAGAGTCGGAAGAGAGCATCCTCGACGACAGGACCGTGGATCAGCTGCGCGCGGATCTGCTCGCCGACCTCGTCCTGACCGGCGCTCCGGCGGGCCATGACTCGGAAGAGGGGCTGCTCTCGGAGCTTCAAGCTCGCGTCGAGGTCGCCGTGCCGGTGCTGACGCTGATGCACGGCGAGCTGATGCACGGCGAGCAGGAACGGACGACGGACGGTACTCCGATCCTCGCCGCCGAGCTGGACGGGGTCGTTCCGATCGATCCAGCCACGGCCCGCCGACTGGCCGGCGCGGCGAGCGGCTGGGACCGGGTGCTGACCCACCCGATCAGCGGGGCGCTGCTGGCCGTCGACCGGTATCGCCCGAGCGAAGACCTCCGCCGGCACCTGCGGGCCCGCGATCAACGCTGCCGCTTCCCCGGCTGCGGCCTCGCGCCGCGGAAGTGCGACCTCGATCACAATCACGATGCGGCGCTCGGCGGCGAGACCGTGCACGACAACCTCGCGACCTTCTGCCGACGACATCACATGCTCAAACACCACTCTCCGTGGCACGTCGAACAGGGGCCGGGCGGTGTTCTGGAGTGGACGAGCCCCACCGGCCGGACCTACATCGACCGACCGCCGCCTCCGCACACCGTGACCTTCGCCGAGGAACCCCGTGGTCTTGGCCCGACGCCAGGACCACCACCGGCTGAACACGCGAGCGCACCGATCACGCCTGCACACCGATCACGCAGGTACACCGATCACGCCTGCACACCGATCACGCCTGCACACCGATCAGCCCTATGGTGGAGGGCATGTCGAGTCCCGAATCAGACAGGTCGGGGGCTGCCCGTCACACCGTCAGCCCCGTGAACCGCTGATCCCTTCGTCCGCCCTTTCGGCGGGCGCGCGCCGGTGACCCGGGCGCTGACCGTGGTGACGAGAAGCTACCCCTTCCCTCTCACCTCGGAGCACTCGATGCCTTTCCCCCTCTATGCCCTTGCCCTGGCGGTCTTCGTCATGGGCACCTCCGAATTCATGCTCGCGGGACTCCTCCCCGCGATCGCGCACGAGCTCGACGTCCCGGTCGGCACGGCGGGCCTCCTCACCTCCGCCTTCGCGGTCGGCATGGTCATCGGCGCACCCGCCATGGCCGCGTTCGCGCGCGGCTGGACCCCACGCCGCACGCTCGTCGCCTGCCTCGCGCTCTTCGCCGCGTGCCATGCCGTCGGCGCGGTGACGTCCCTGTTCGAGCTTCTGCTCGTCACGCGCGTACTCAGCGCCCTCGCGAACGCGGGCTTCCTCGCCGTCGCGCTGCGTACGGTGGCTCTCCTCGTCCCCCGCGAACGCACGGGACGAGCGCTCGCGGTGCTACTCTCCGGGACGACCGTCGCCACCATCGTCGGCGTCCCTGTCGGCGCCATCCTCGGCACCGGGCTGAGCTGGCGCGCCACCTTCGCCGCTGTCGCGCTCCTCTGCCTCCCCGCACTGCTCGGAATCCTCCACGGCGTGCCGCCGACGATCCGGGGCACGGAGTCCGACCCTGCTCCGGCACCACTCCCCCGGAAGGAACCGGCCCTCCGTGCGGAGCTCGCGCTCCTGCGGACACCGCGCCTGGCCCTCGCGATGACCGTGGCGGCCCTGGTGAACGCGGGGACCTTCGCGGTCTTCACGTTCCTCGCGCCGATCGTCACCGAGGTCGCGGGCCTGCCCGACGCTGCGGTCCCCCTCGCGCTGGTCCTGTTCGGCATCGGCTCGTTCCTCGGGGTGACCATCGCGGGTCGGTTCGCCGATCGACACGCCGGCGCGCTCCTCACGGTCGGTGGCCCGCTGCTCCTCGGCGGCTGGATCGTCCTGGCGGCGGTCGCGACGCAGCCGATACCGCTGCTGTTCCTCGTCTTCGTGCAGGGGATGGCCTTGTTCGGCGTCGGAAGCACACTGATCACCCGGGTGCTGTACGCCGCCTCCGGCGCCCCGACCATGGGTGGGTCCTACGCCACGGCGGCCTTGAACCTCGGCGCCGTGATCGGACCGGCGTCGGGAGCGTGGACCCTCGCGAGCGGGGCGGGTCCGCTCTCCCCCGTCACTCTCGCGGCCACGCTGACGATGGCGGCGCTCCTCCTCGCCCTGGCGACGCGGCGATGGCGGCCCGTCGGCTGAGGGCAGACGGTGACGCGCCGCAACGGCGACGAGCCGCCCGGACCCGAGGGTCCGGACGGCTCGTCGTGTCCGGTGTTCTCTGGGAACCCGGATGTTCGCGCTACGGCTTACTCGTACGACTTCACGATCTCGAGGAGGCTCGGGACGTTGGCGTAGGCCTCGGCCGCGTTCTCCTTGGTGACGATGACCGGCGGGAGCAGGTAGGCCGGGACGACCTTCTTGCCGTTGTCGTACTGGTCGGTGTCGTTGACGTCGACCTCGTCGCCCTTCTGGAGCTGACCGACCATCTTGATGGCCTGCTCCACGAGCAGCGCGGTGTCCTTGTTGATCGTGGAGTACTGCACGCCCTCCATGATCGACTTCACCGACTCGACCTCGGAGTCCTGACCGGTGACGACCGGGACGGGCTTGCCGGCCTGCTGCGCCGAGGTGATGATGGCGCGGGCGAGGGTGTCGTTCGGGGACAGGACGCCGTCGAGCGTCTCCGAGCCGTAGCTCGACGTGAGGATCGAGTCCATGCGGCGCTGGGCGTTCTCCGGCTTCCAGCCCTCGGTCGCCGTCTGGGAGATCTCGGTCTGCCCGGAGACGACGTTCAGCGTGCCGTCGTCGATCTTCGGCTGCAGCACCTCCATCGCCCCGTTGAAGAACACCGCCGAGTTGGCGTCGTCCGGCGAGCCCGAGAACAGCTCGATGTTGTACGGCGCCTCGTGATCCGCGCGCTCGGCGAGCCCGTCGAGCAACGCCTGGCCCTGGAGCTTGCCGACCTCGAAGTTGTCGAAGGCGACGTAGTAGTCCACGGCGTCGGTGTTCTCGATGAGACGGTCGTAGGCGATGACCGCGACACCGGCGTCGCGCGCGGCCTCCACCTGCGTGGTGAGCTGCTTGCCGTCCTTGGCGCCGATGATGATGACCTTGGCGCCACCGGTGACCATCGCCTGGATCTGGTTCTGCTGCTCGGCGACCGTGTTGCTGGCGGGCGCGTACTGCACGTCCGCCTTGAAGCCGGCCTTTTCGAGGCCGTCGGTGAACAGCTGACCGGCCAGGACCCAGTTCTCCGAGGTCTTGTCCGGCAGAGCGACACCGATCGTGGAGCCGGCGTCGAAGCCCGAGGCGGTCTCCTCGCCCGACCCCGAACCCGAGTCACCGCCGCGCTCCGAGGAGCAGCCGGTGAGGGCGAATGCGCCCGCGACGACAAGCGCTGTCGCCGACAGAAGGATCTTCTTCATGTGATCTCTTTCTCTGGTGTGTGCAGGTCCCGTCGCGCCTGCGTTGCGCGACGCGGCCCTTACTTTCCGCGCGTCTCCTCGACGGCGGGGGCTTCGTACTTCTGACTGGTGGGGTAGTTCGTCTTCGTGGGATCGAACGTGTCGGTGGCCGGATCCTGCTTGCGGCCGAGACGGCGCGTGAGGAAGCCGATGATCGACGGACGGCCCTGCTGCTTGTTCCACACGTCGACGCCGACGGCGAAGAGGAGCACGAGGCCCTTGATCATGGAGACGACGTCGGCACCGGCGCCGAGTAGCGCGAGGCCGTTGTTCAGGAACGCCATCACCAGACCACCGATGATCGAGCCGATCACCGTGCCGATGCCACCGGAGACGGCCGCGCCGCCGATGAAGACGGAGGCGATCGCGTCGAGCTCCCACCCGTTGCCGTCCTGCGGGCCCGAGGCGGTCGCCCTGGCGACGTAGATCATGCCGGCGAGCGAGGCCAGGACCGACATGTTCATCATCACGAAGAAGTCGACCCAGCGGTCCTTCACGCCCGAGAGGCGCGCGGCCTGCCGGTTGCCGCCGACCGCGTAGATGTGGCGGCCGAAGACGGTGTTGTTCGTGATGAACGAGTAGAGGATGACGAGAGCGAGGAGGATGACGCCCGAGATCGGGAAGCTCGTGCCCTCGCGCCCCGTGGCGAACAGCCAGCCGGCGACGAGGATGACGGCCGAGATGAGGACGACCTTCGTCACGCTCACCCAGAGCGGCGCCATGTCGGAGCCCATCTTGCGCTGGATGCGCCGGGTGCGGATCTCCCAGAACACGATCCATGCGACGCCGGCGAGCGCCAGCAGCATGGTCGGGATGTTGAACGGCAGCGGCAGGGCGATCTCCGGCAGATAGCCGGCGCCGATGATCTTGAAGCCCTCCGGCACGGGTACCGACTGCGAGTCGCCCACCGCCTGGTTCGCGCCGCGGAAGAACAGCATGCCGGCCAGCGTCACGATGAACGCCGGCACCCCGACGTAGGCGACCCAGAACCCCTGCCAGGCGCCGACGAGCACGCCGACACCGAGACCGAGGAGGATGCCCAGCGGCCAGGGGAGGTTCCAGTCCTGCATGGCCTTCGCCACGACGATTCCGGTGAACGCCGCCACCGAGCCGACCGAGAGGTCGATGTGCCCCATGATGATGACCATCACCATGCCGATCGCCAGGATCAGGATGTACGAGTACTGGTTGACGACGTTGATGAGGTTGCCGGAGGACAGCGTGAGGCCGGTGCCCTTGAAGATCCACGTCAGCACCTGGAAGACGACGAGGATGACGACGAGGCTGCCGAGGATGCCGAACTGACGGAGGGTCGACTGCCCTCCCCCGAACATCTTCGTGATGTCCTTGAAGTGGAAGCCGCGCTTCGCGGTGGTCGAGTCGGTGGTCATGCGGATGCTTTCTGGGTCGCGGACGTCATGCTGCGCATGAGGTCTTCGGGGGTCGCCTGGTCGGCCGGGATGCAGTCGGTGACCCGGCCTTCGAACACGGTGTAGATGCGGTCGGAGATGCCGAGCAGCTCGGGCAGCTCGCTGGAGATCACGATCACGCCCTTGCCCTGGGCGGCGAGCTCGTTGATGATCGCGTAGATCTCGTACTTGGCTCCGACGTCGATGCCACGGGTGGGCTCGTCGAGGATCAGCAGGTCGGGGTCAGTGAACATCCACTTCGCCAGCACGACCTTCTGCTGATTGCCGCCGGAGAGCTTGCCGACGCCCTCCTCCACCGACGGGGTCTTGATGCGCAGCGTCTTGCGGTAGCGCTCCGCCACCGCGAACTCCTCGCGGGAGTCGACGACGCCGTTGTGCGCGATCTTGGAGAGCTTCGCCGCGACGATCGACCGCTTGATGGTGTCGAGCAGGTTGAGCCCGAGCACCTTGCGGTCCTCGCTCACGTAGGCGAGGCCGTGCTTGATCGCGGCGGCGACGTCGGGGAGCTCGATCTCCTGGCCGTCCTTGACGAGCGTGCCGGAGAGGAACGTGCCGTAGGAGCGGCCGAAGATGCTCATCGCCAGCTCGGTGCGGCCGGCGCCCATGAGGCCGGCGATGCCGACGACCTCGCCGCGACGGACATTGATGCTCGACCCCTTCACGACCATGCGCTCGGGCACGGTGGGGTGCTGGACCCACCAGTCCTTGACCTCGAAGAACACCTCGCCGATCTCCGGCGTGCGGTCCGGGTAGCGGCTCTCCAGCGATCGGCCGACCATGCCGCGGATGATGCGGTCCTCGTTGATCTCGCCGCGGGAGATGTCCAGCGTCTCCACCGTGCGGCCGTCGCGGATGATCGTGATCTCGTCGGCGATCTGCTCGATCTCGTTGAGCTTGTGGCTGATCATGATCGACGCGATGCCCTTGGCCTTGAGCCCGAGGATCAGGTCGAGGAGGTGCTGCGAGTCGTTCTCGTTGAGAGCGGCGGTGGGCTCGTCGAGGATGAGCAGCTTGACGTCCTTGTTCAGCGCCTTGGCGATCTCGATGAGCTGCTGCTTGCCGACGCCGAGGGTCTTGATCGGCACGTCCGGGTCCTCGTCCAGACCGACGCGGGCGAGGAGCTCGATGGTGCGCTCCTTCTGTGCCTGCCAGTCGATGCGGCCGAAGCGACGGATCTCGTTGCCGAGGAAGATGTTCTCGGTGACCGAGAGCTCCGGGATGAGCGCGAGCTCCTGGTGGATGATGACGATGCCGGCCTGCTCGCTGGCCGCGATGTCCTTGAAGCGCTGCTCCTGGCCGTACAGGAGGATCTCGCCGTCGTACGTGCCGTACGGGTACACCCCCGAGAGGACCTTCATCAGCGTCGACTTCCCGGCGCCGTTCTCGCCGCAGATCGCATGGATCTCGCCGGCGCGGACGGTGATCGAGACGTCGGCGAGCGCCTTGACTCCCGGGAACTCCTTGGTGATGCGGCGCATCTCCAGGATCGGGCCTGACACGGTCGGCAACGTTGCTGTGGTGCTCACGGATCTTCCTCGCGACGTGCGGTCACCTTCGATGTGACCGTTCACATCGGTATATCGTCGTCTTCCGCGGGAGCGGTGTCAAGTCCGCGGCGTGTTTTCGTGTCGCTACCGTGATGCAGCGGATTCGCGCGCCCGCAAGAGGGTCTGCAGCGGGCCGAACGCGGGGGCCTTCTCGCCCCGGATCTCGGCGAGGAGGATACGCACGGCACGCCGCCCGAGCTCGGGGAAGTCCTGGTGCACCGTGCTCAGCGTCGGCGCCACGTGCGCGGCGACGGGGATGTCGTCGAACCCGATCACGCTCACGTCGTGCGGCACGCGCACCCCGGCGTCGCGGAACCCGTGCAGCAGCCCGATGGCCATGAGGTCGTTGGCCGCGAACACCGCCGTGAAGTCGCGCCGCAGCGAGAGCTCCTTGCCGGCGAAGTACCCGAAGTCGGCCGTCCAGTCCCCGCGGATCGGCGGGAACGTGGGCAGGTCGGCGTCCCGGAGCGCATCCAGATACCCGCGCATCCGGGACTCCGCCTCGATCCAGTCCTGCGGCCCGGCGAGATGGAGGATGTCGCTGTGGCCCAGCGCGATCAGGTGCTCGGTCGCCGCCTTCGCCCCCGCCACCTGGTCGGCGGAGAGGCTGACGCCGTCCGACCCCGAGGCGGTCTGCAGGGTCACGAAGGGCATGGTGACGTTCATGCCGCGCAGGACATGGAAGACCCGCACCTGCGGCGCGAGCACCACGATGCCGTCGACCTGCTCACGTTCGAGCTGGCGGACCGCGTTGCCGATCGCCTCCGGCGTGGTCGCGGGAAGGTTGAGCGTGGAGACCGAGTAGCCCTCCTCGCGCGCCGCGTCCTCGATGCCGGCGATGGACGACGTCGGCCCGAACTCGCCGATCGTCGCGGAGAGGATGCCGAGCATGTTCGACTTGCTCGTCACCAGCGCGCGCGCCGCGAGATTGGGACGGTAGTCGAGCACGGCGATCGCGTCGAGCACCTTCGCCTTGGTTTCCGGGCGGATGCTGGGATGGTCGTTGAGCACCCGGGAGACGGTCTGATGCGAGACGCCGGCGAGGCGGGCGACGTCGCGGATGCTCGGCATGCGGGCACGCTCGGAGGAGGTGGACATCCAGCCTCCTCGCGTGTGCACGGTCACATGACTACTTCATTATGTCTGTGATGACCCGCCGGGTGCACCTCGACCGCGATACGCTCCTCGCGGCTCGGACGCGCGGGAATGGGGCAGGTTCAGCCGACGATGCGGGCTCCCGGCACGGCGCCGTGCACATGCAGCGGATCGAGACCGCCCTCGCGGAGAGCCGTCTGGACCGCCTGCGCGGACTCGGGATCGGCGCAGAGGAGGGCCACGGTCGGCCCCGAGCCAGACACGAGACCGTGCAGCGCACCGGCCGCGACCCCGCGTTCGATGGTCCGCGCCAGATCCGGTCGCAGGTCGAGCGCGGCCGCCTGGAGATCGTTGTGGAGTGCGTCGGCGAGCTGCCAGGCGTCTCCGGTCCGCAGCGCCTGCAGCACCGGGATCGGCACGTCGAGCGAGAGCGGCGGATCGTCGGCGAGAGCCCCCTCCTCCTCGCGCAGCTCGTCGAGCCGGGTGTACACGGCGGGGGTGGACAGCCCGTCGTCACTGGTCACGAGCAGCCAGTCGAAGCGCCCGCGGGCGAGCGCCGGGTTCAGCTGATCGCCGCGACCGGTGCCGACGGCAGTGCCGCCATGCAACGCGAAGGGGACATCGGCACCGAGCCGCGCGGCGAGGTCGTGCAGCCGCGCAGCGGAGAGTCCCGTGCCCCACAGAGCGTCGCAGGCGACCAGAGCGGCCGCGGCATCCGCGGAGCCCCCGCCCATGCCACCGGCGACCGGGACGCTCTTCCGGATCTGCAACGCCACCCCGCCCGGATGATCCGTCGCCATCGCCAGCAGCTTGGCGGCCCGCATCGCGAGGTTCCGGTCGTCGAGCGGAACCGAGCCGTCGTCCTCCACCCCGGTCACCGTGATCGAGAAGTCGTCGGCGGCCCTGGCGATCACGTCCTCGTACAGCGACACCGCCTGGAAGACCGTCGCGAGGGCGTGATAGCCGTCGTCGTGGCGCCCGCCGACGCCGAGGTAGACGTTGATCTTCCCCGGCGCGCGCACGTGCACGGACCCGGAGGACGCGGCGAGGCTCATGAGCGGGTCACAGGTCCGACGAGGTCGCCCACAGGTTGACGTCGATGGCGCCGGCGAGCTCGTCGATGCGGCGGAGCTCCTCGTCGGTGAACGCAGGACCGTCGAGGGCGGCGAGGTTCTCGTCGAGCTGCTCCGTCCGGGAGGCGCCGATGAGCGCCGAGGCGACCACCGGAGTGCGCAGCGTCCACTGCAGCGCGAGCTGCGCGAGCGACTGCCCCCGGCCCTGCGCGACCTCGTTCAGCGCCCGGAGCGTCTCGACGGCCTCATCGGTCAGCTTGCCCTTCGGCAGCGAACCCCGCTGCTGCGCGCGCTCGGCCGTGCCGTCGCCGAGGTACTTGTCGGTGAGGAGGCCCTGGGCGAGCGGGGTGAAGGCGATGGCGCCGAGGCCCGACTCCTCCAGGGTCTGCGTGAGGCCGTCCTCGATCCAGCGGTTGAGGATCGAGTACGCGGGCTGGTGGATGACGAGCGGCGTGCCCAGCTCCTTCGCCACGGCGACGGCCTCGGCCGTGCGCTCCGCGCTGTACGAGGAGATGCCGACGTAGAGGGCCTTGCCCTGGCGGACCAGGGTGTCCAGCGCCCCGACGGTCTCGGCGATCGGGGTGACCGGGTCGACACGGTGCGAGTAGAAGATGTCGACGTAGTCCAGCCCCATGCGGGTGAGCGACTGCTCTGCGCTCGCGAGGATGTACTTCCGGCTCGCGTAGTCGCCGTACGGTCCGGGCCACATGTCCCAGCCGGCCTTCGATGAGATGATCAGCTCGTCGCGGTAGGGACGCAGGTCCTCCGCGAAGATGCGGCCGAAGTTCTTCTCGGCCGAGCCGTACGGCGGGCCGTAGTTGTTCGCCAGGTCGAAGTGCGTGATCCCGTTGTCGAACGCGTGACGCAGGAGCGCCCGCTGGTTGTCGAGGGGGATGTTGTCGCCGAAGTTCCACCAGAGGCCCAGCGAGATCGGGGGCAGGTAGAGGCCGGAGGCGCCCACCTGACGGTAGGCGAACCGTCCGTAGCGGCCCTCGTCGGCGGCGTACGGACGGTGCAGTTCGGGGACGTCGGGGCGGAAGCGGGGGGAGTCGGTCACCGTGCCAGATTAGCCGCTGACGCCGGAACCCTCGATCGCCGTTGCGTGCTGGGCGATCCGCTGGTAGTCGTCGACCGTGAGGTCCTCCCCGCGGGCGGTCGGGGCGACGCCGGCGGCGGTGAGCACCTCGGTCGCCGCGGCCGAGCTGCCGAAGAGGCCGGAGAGGGCCTGCCGGAGCATCTTGCGCCGCTGGTTGAAGGCCGCGTCGACGATGGCGAAGGTGCGCCGGCGCTCCTCCACCGAGCCGCGCTCGCCCTCGGAGCGGTCGAAGCCGACGAGGAGGCTGTCGACGTTCGGCACCGGCCAGAAGACCTGGCGGGAGACGTTCCCGGTGAGCTTCCACTCGCCGTACCAGGCGGCCTTGACGCTGGGCGAGCCGTA
Organism: Microbacterium paraoxydans; assembly: GCF_900105335.1. NCBI lineage: Bacteria > Bacillati > Actinomycetota > Actinomycetes > Micrococcales > Microbacteriaceae > Microbacterium > Microbacterium paraoxydans. Next base: position 1,027,424 of record NZ_LT629770.1, read on the forward strand.
GATCTTCGACCCCGGCTTCGCGGCGAGCCGCTCGGCCACCTCCGCCTGCACCATCACGACGCCCCGCTGCAGGTACGGGAACGTCTCCAGGAAGTGCAGCAGGACGGGCACCGACACGTTGTACGGCAGGTTCGCGACGAGGACGGTCGGCTCCCCCGGCAGTTCCGTCACGCGGAGCGCGTCCGCGTCGACCACCGTCAGCATCCCCTCCGGCACGCCGTGCTCGGCCGCGGTCTGCGGCAGGCGGGCGGCCAGGCGATGGTCGATCTCCACGGCGGTGACCGCGGCCCCCGCCTCCAGGATCGCGAGGGTAAGGGATCCGAGTCCCGGTCCGACCTCGACCACCCGCTCCCCCGGCTGCACGCGGGCGGCCTGGACGATCTTGCGGACGGTGTTCGCGTCGACGACGAAGTTCTGTCCGAGCTTCTTCGTGGGGGTGACATCGAGCTCGGCGGCCAGACGGCGGATCTCGGTGGCCCCGAGCAACGTGACGGTCATGCACCCATTCTCCCGTATCCTTCGGGGGTGCCCTCCCTCGGTGAACTGATCGCTCCGCGGCGCCTGGGCAGGGACTTCCGCTGGCTGCTCGCATCGTCGTGGACGAGCAACATCGGAGACGGCGTGGCGCTGGCCGCCGCTCCCCTGCTCATCGCGTCGATGACGTCGTCGCCGATCCTCGTGGCCTCCGGCGCCATCCTGCAGTTCCTGCCGTGGCTGCTCTTCGGCCTGCACGCGGGGGCCATCGCCGACCGCTTCGATCGGCGCCGCCTGGTGATGACCGCCAACGCCGTGCGCGCCGTCGTGCTCGCGGCGCTCTGCGTGTTCCTCGTGACGGGAACCGCGAACATCGGGATCGTCCTCGCCGTCGCGTTCCTCTACGGCACCGCGGAGGTCTTCGTCGACACCGCGGGGAGCACATTGCTGCCGATGCTCGTGAAGCCGGCCGACCTCGGCATCGGGAACGCCCGCCTGCAGGCCGGCTACCTCGTCGCCAACCAGTTCGCCGGGCCGCCGCTGGGCGCGTTCCTCTTCGCTGCCGGGAGCGCGTGGCCGTTCCTCGTCGAGGTGCTGTGCGTGACGCTCGCGATCGTCCTCATCTCCCGCATGGCGCGCACGCCCGTCCCACCCCGGGAGACCGAGACCCACCCGCCGGTGCACACCGACATCGCGGAGGGACTGCGCTGGCTGTGGCACAACCCGCCGGTGCGGATGCTCGTGCTCATCATCCTCGTCTTCAACGTGACCTGGGCCGCGCCCTGGGGCGTGCTCGTGCTCTACGCCACCGAGCACCTGCAGATGGGCCCCGTGGGCTACGGCGCGCTCACCACGGCGTCCGCGGCGGGCGGCATCCTCGCGACGCTGAGCTTCGGCTGGCTGGAGCGGCACGTGTCGTTCGCGAGCCTGATGCGTATCGTCCTGTCGCTCGAGGTGCTCATGCACCTCGCGTTCGCCCTCACCACCACGGGCATGGTGGCCCTCGTCATCATGTTCTTCTTCGGGGCGTACGCCTTCGTGTGGGGCACGATCTCCACGACCGTCCGGCAGCGGCTCGTCCCCGCTTCCCTGCAGGGGCGCGTCGCCTCGGTCAACATGGTCGGCGTCTTCGGCGGCATGATCGTCGGCCAGGCCCTCGGCGGCGTCATCGCGCAGACCTGGGGCCTGACCGCGCCCTGGTGGTTCGCCTTCGGCGGGGCGGCGATCACCCTGGTGCTGGTGTGGAAGCCCATCTCGCACATCGTCAGTGCGAGGCCGGTCGCCGAGACGGGGCCGGAGGACGTCGAGCCGGAGAGTCAGTCGGCGAACGAGCCGTAGACGCGGAGGGTGTTCTCGGCGAGCTGCGCGGCGAGCTCGTCCACGTCCAGGTCGAGCTCCGCCGCCAGGAAGCGCACCGTGAGCGGCACGAGGTACGGCGCGTTCGGACGGCCCCGCAGCGGGACCGGCGTGAGGAATGGCGCGTCCGTCTCGACGAGGAGGCGGTCGAGCGGGGTGACCTTCAGGGCGTCGCGCAGGTTCTGCGCGTTCTTGAACGTCACGTTCCCGGCGAACGACAGGTAGTAGCCCGCGTCGGCGCACACCCGGGCCATCGCCTCGTCCCCGGAGAAGCAGTGGAACACGGTGCGCTCGGGGGCCCCGACCCGCGTAAGCGTCTCCAGCACGGCCTCGTGCGCATCCCGGTCGTGGATCTGCATCGCGATGCCGTGCTTCTTCGCGAGCGCGATGTGCGCCTCGAAGGAGGCGAACTGCGGCGCACGGCGCTCCGGTTCGGTGCGGAAGAAGTCGAGCCCGGTCTCGCCGATCGCGCGCGTGCGCGGATGCGCGGCGAGCTCGTCGATCAGGGCGAGCGCCTCGTCGAGGCGACCCTCCTCCGCGTACGTCGGGGCGTCGTTCGGGTGGATGGCGACCGCGGCGAGGACCCGGGGGTCGGACGCGGCGGCCTCGACCGCCCAGCGGGACGACTCGATGTCTCCGGATGCCTGCACGACGCCGACGACGCCGACCGCCTCCGCCCGGTCGAGCTGCTCGGAGAGAGACAGCCCCTGGGTCCCTGAGCCTGTCGAAGCCTGGGTCCCTGAGCCTGTCGAAGCCTGGGTCCCTGAGCCTGTCGAAGGGCCATCGGCGATCTCGAGGTGCGCGTGGTTGTCGTAGACGGGCACAGCGAGGGGTTCCGGGGCCGCCGGATAGGTCCGGTCCTTGCGCCCGTCGCCCGAGCGCTCGCGCACGTAGATCTCCGCCATGGTGTCCTGCCCGGTCGTCAGGCCGTGGACTCCACACGCGGGAAGAGCGGCGCGAGGCCGTTGACGCTCGTGCCCGGCTTCAGCACGCCCCAGGAGCCCGCCTCGCGGATCGGCTGGTCCTGCAACCGGCCCAGGGTCTCCGCGGCGCCGAGCGCGATCCACAGCTTCTCGGTCGACTGCGGCATCACCGGCGACAGCAGCACGGCGAGCGCCCGCAGCCCCTCGGCGCAGGTGTAGAGCACGGTGCCCAGACGCTCCCGCTGGTCCTCGTCGCGGGCGAGCGCCCACGGCTCGTTCTCGGTGATGTACCCGTTGAGCGCGTCGACGATGGTCCAGATCGCGGAGATCGCCTCGTCGATGCGGAACTGGCCGATCGCGGCGTCCGCCTTCGTCGCGGCGTCCGCGACGATCCGCTGGATCACGAGGTCGGCATCGGTGTAGTCGGCCGCCGGCGGCACGATGCCTTCGAAGTACTTCTCGATCATCGCGGTCGTGCGCGAGGCGAGGTTGCCGAAGCCGTTCGCGAGCTCGGCCTGGTACCGGGCGGAGAGGTCCTCCCAGGAGAAGGAGCCGTCCTGACCGAACGCGATCGCGGACAGGAAGTAGAAGCGGTAGGCGTCGGAGCCGAAGACGTCGGTGATCTCGGTCGGCGCGATGCCGGTGAGCTTCGACTTCGACATCTTCTCGCCGCCGACGAGCAGCCAGCCGTGCGCGAACACGCCCTTCGGCACGTCGAGCCCCGCCGCCATCAGCAGCGCCGGCCAGATCACGGCGTGGAAGCGCAGGATGTCCTTGCCGACCACGTGGTAGGCGGGCCAGCGGCGTGCGAAGGTCTCCTCGTCGGAGCCGTAGCCGACGGCCGTGGCGTAGTTGAGCAGCGCGTCGACCCACACGTAGATGACGTGCGACTCGTCCCACGGCAGCGGGATGCCCCAGTCGAAGGTCGAGCGGGAGATCGAGAGGTCCTTGAGGCCCTGGCTCACGAACGAGACGACCTCGTTGCGCGCCGAATCGGGCCGCACGAAGTCGGGCTCGGTCTTGTAGAGCTCGAGCAGGCGGTCCTGGAACTCGCTGAGCTTGAAGAAGTAGTTCTTCTCCTGCAGCAGCTCCAGCGGCTTGGAGTGGATGGCGCAGACCTTCAGCCCCTCGAAGGGACCGGTGCCGTCGACGATCTCCGACTCCGGCTTGAACTCCTCGCAACCCACACAGTAGAGCGCCTCGTACTCGCCCGCGTAGATGTACCCGCGGTCGTAGAGCCGCTGGAAGAACGTCTGCACGTTGGTCTCGTGCCGCTCCTGCGTGGTGCGGATGAAGTCGTCGTTCGCGACGTCGAGGGTCTTCAGCAGCGGGAACCAGCTCTCGCTGACGAGCTTGTCGACCCACTCCTGCGGGGTGACGCCGTTGGCGGCTGCGGCCCGCAGCATCTTCTGACCGTGCTCGTCGGTGCCCGTCAGCATCCAGGTGTCGTCGCCCGCCTGACGGTGCCACCGTGCGAGCGTGTCGACGGCCACCGTCGTGTACCCGTGACCGATGTGCGGCACATCGGAGGGGTAGTAGATGGGCGTGGTGATGTAGAAGGAGTCGCCAGCGGGCATGGGGACAATTCTAGGTGCCCCCATGCCCGTGGTTACGCCGTGCGGCTCGTCAGAGCCCATTGCGGCGGGCGACCTCGCCGAGCCAGGCGAGCGAGGGCTTCGGGAACCGCTCGAAGGTCTCGTGGTCGAAGCCGATGAGACCGAACGTCGGCCGGAATCCGCTCGCCCATTCGTAGTTGTCCAGCGCGCTCCAGTGCTGGTAGGCGCGGACCTCGATGCCGTCGCTGATGGCGCGGTGCAGCCCCTCCAGCGCGCCCTGCGTGTAGGCGATGCGGCGGGTGTCGTCGGCCGTCGCGATGCCGTTCTCCGTGACGAGCACGGGGACACCGCCGCTGCGCTCCCACGCGCTGCGCACACCCAGCTCGAGGGCTTCGGGGAAGAACTCCCAGCCCGTCAGCGTCGTCTCCACGTCGGGCGACACCGGCAGCGGTCCCTCCGGGCCGATGAACGTGCGGGTGTAGGCCTGCACGCCCACGAAGTCGTCTCCGGCGGACTGCTCCAGGTACCAGTGGTCGCGCGGGTCCCCGTAGGTCGCGAGCATCTCGTCGGCGCCGGGCTCGCCGGTGGAGTGGAAGGCCTGGGTGGCGATCGTCCAGCCCGCCTGCACCCCGGGCACCGTGTGCAGGATCTCGGACGCGCGCCGGTGGGCCGTCAGCAGGGTGTCCGCGACGCCGAGGTCGGGATTCGGCAGGCCGTAGGCGACGAGGTTCGCCGCGTCCTCTCCCCCGGCCAGCATCGCCGCGATGTTCGGCTCGTTGATGGTGCAAACGTAGCGCACGCCGTCGAGGATCGGCAGCACGGTCTCCACGTAGCGGGAGAACAGGTCCACCGCGTCGTCGGCACGCCAGAAGCCGTCCTTCTGGAACCACTGCGGCACCGTGAAGTGCATGAGGGTGACCGTCGGGTCCAGCCCGTTCTCCCTGGCGGTGTCGATCATGCGGCGGTAGTGGTCGAGCATCGCCCGCGAGACGAACCCGCGCTCCGGCTCGATCCGCGCCCACTCGACCGAGAACCGGTAGGAGTTCAGCCCCGCCTCGGCGAGCAGCCGCATGTCCTCCGGGTAGCGGTGGAAATGGTCGGCGGCGTCACCGGAGGGCTCGACCATGGACGAGTCGGGGGCGTGTTCCATCGCCCACCAGTTGCTCGTGGTGTTGTTGCCCTCCACCTGATGGGCGGCGGTCGCGGCGCCCCAGAGGAAGCCGTCGGGGAATGCGAGCACGGATGCGCTCCTCTCTCTTTCTTGCAGTCGTCCGGCGCGCGTCAGCGGGCGCGGGCGGGGTTCGGCACGGCGTCGAGCAGTTCGACCGTGTACGGGTCCTCCGGATGCTGCAGCACCTGCGAGGTCTCGCCCCGCTCGACGACGCGGCCGCTGTTGAGCACGAGGATGTTCTCGGTGACGAGCCGCGCGCTCAGCAGATCGTGGGTGATGTAGAGCATGCTGATGCCCCACCGTTCACGGAGGTCCTCCAGCAGCGCGAGCACGCCGGCGCGGAGCGACACGTCGAGCATCGACACCGGCTCGTCCGCGATGAGCACCTGCGGGTCGCTCGCGAGCGCCCTGGCGATCACCACGCGCTGCCGCTGCCCGCCGGAGAGCTGGTGCGGCAGCTTGGCGGCGAACTGCTCGACGGGCGTCAGGCCCACCGTCTCCAGCAGTTCGAGCACACGGGCCCTGGCCTCCGCCCCGCGCAGCCTCGTGTAGTTCAGGACCGGGCGGGTCAGGGCGTACTCGACGGTGTGCAGCGGGTTCAGGGCCGCGTACGGATCCTGGAACACCATCTGCACGTCCTTGCGGAGGTCGCGCAGTCCGCGGCGCTTCAGGGACGCCACATCGGTGTCGCCGAAGCGGATGCGGCCGGAGGTCGGCTTCTCGACCCCGGTGAGCATCTTCGCGATCGTCGACTTGCCAGAGCCGGAGGCACCGACCAAGGCCAGCGCCTCCCCCGGCTCCAGCCGGAAGGACACGTCGTCGACCGCGACGACCGGATCCTGGCCGCGGCGCGGTGCCGGATAGCGCTTGGTCACGCCCTCCACGACGATCGCGGCATCGGCCCGCCTGGCGTCCCGCGGCGACACGGTCGGCAGAGTCTCGGTGACGTCCGTACGGCTGCGTCCCTCCCGGCGACGGGTGCCGAGATCGACGAATCCGGGGATCTCGATCTTCTCGGCGCGCGGGTCGGCGTAGTGGCTCAGCAGCATCCGGGTGTACTCGTCCTGCGGGCGGTGCAGGATGTCCTGGCTGCGGGCGTCCTCCACGATGCGGCCCTCGTGCATGACCATCACCCGGTCGGTCGCCTCGAGGACGATGCCGAGGTCATGGCTGATGAGGATCGCCGTGAAGCGCTCGGACCGCTGCAGCTCCTGGATCGTGTCCATGACCGCGTGCTGGACGAGCACGTCGAGTGCCGTGGTGGGCTCGTCGAACACCATCAGCTGGGGTTCGAGCGAGAGGGCGAGGGCGATCGAGGCGCGCTGCCGCATGCCGCCGGAGAGCTCCCCGGGGTACCGGTCGAGCACCTCCGGCTTCAGCCCCACCTTGCCGACGAGCTCCCGCGCTCTGGCCTGGCGCTGCTCGGCGGGCACATGACCGTGCGCGGCGAAGATGTCGCGGAAGTGGTTGCCCACGGTCCGCACGGGGTTCAACGCGTTCATGCCCGACTGCAGCACCATCGCGAAGCCGCCCTGCCGCTGGCGCCGCAGCTCCTCGGCGTCGAGCTCGCGGATGTCGCGGCCGTCGAAGAGGATGCGTCCGCCGCTGATGCGCGCCGGCGGCTTCTGCAGCCGCGTCAGCGCGAAGCCCAGCGTGGACTTGCCCGACCCGGACTCGCCGACGAGCCCGACGAATTCGCCGCGCCGGAGCGCGAACGACACGTCGCGCACGGCAGGCACCGGCTCCTGCCCCGGGGAGGCGTACTCCACGGACAGCGACTGGACGTCGAGGAGGATGTCATCGTGCTCCATGGCGCTCATCGGCCCTTCCCTTCGCGCAGGCGCGGATTGGAGATGCCGTCCACGCCGAAGTTGATGAGTGTGAGGCTGAGGGCGAGCAGCGCGATGCACAGACCGGGCGCGAACAGCAGCAGCCACTGGCCGGTGAGCAGGGAGTTCGAGTTCTGCGCCCAGTAGAGCATCGTGCCCCAGCTGACGATGCTGGAGTCGCCGAGGCCGAGGAACTCCAGGCCCGCCTCAGCGAGGATCGCCGCCGTCGCCGCTCCGAAGAGGGTGCCGGCGATGATCGACGTCATGTTCGGCAGGATCTCGCGGAAGACGATCCGCGCCCTGCTGTCGCCGGAGAACTGCGCCGAGGTGACGAAGTCGTTGCCGCGGAGGGACTGGGTCTGGCTGCGCAGCACGCGGGCGCCCCAGGCCCAGCCGGTCACGACGATCACGGCGATGATCATGAGGATGCCGCCGTTCTGCAGGTAGGCCGCGATCACGATCATCAGCGGCAGGCCCGGGATCACGAGGAAGAGGTTCACGATGAACCCGACGACCTCGCCCGCGAAACCGCGCATGTAGCCCCAGCTCAGACCGATCAGCACGGCCACGATCGTGGAGAGGAGCCCGGCCGCGAAGCCCACGAGGAGGCTGACCTGGGCGCCGTAGATGAGCTGGCTGAGCACGTCCTCCCCGGCCGCGGTTGTGCCGAGCCAGTGCTCCCACGAGGCATCCGCATTGCGCGGGAACCCGTTCTCCTTCGGCCCGTACGGAGCCAGGAGCGGGGCGAACACGGCGACGAGCACGAAGAACGCGAGGAGGCAGAGTCCGATACGCGCCTTGCCGTTGGACCACAGGGTGCCGACCATGCGGCCGAAGGCGCGCCAGGGGCTGGGCGCCGCGATGCGGGCGGTGGGGACCTTGACGGTCACGGTGCTGGGGGTGGGGTTCGGGGTCGTCATCGGCGAGTCCTCGGGTCGAGAACCCCGTAGAGGATGTCCACGAGGAAGTTGGCGATGAGCACGCTCACGGTGATCATCAGGAAGAGCGCCTGCATGAGCGGGTAGTCCTGCCCGATCACGGCGTTGAAGAGCAGGTAGCCGATGCCCGGGTAGCCGAACACCTGCTCGACGAGGATCGAGCCGCCCACCACGCCGCCGAGCGTGAGCCCGAAGCCGGTGAGGTTCGGCAGGATCGCGTTGCGGGCCGCGTACCGGAGGGCGATGGTGCGGCCGCGGAGGCCGTTCGCCTCGCCGAAGGTGATGTAGTCCTCGCCGAGCGTGTTGATCATCGCGTTGCGCATGCCGATGATCCAGCCGCCGAGCGACGTGAGCAGGATCGTCAGCGCCGGAAGGAACGCGTGCCGGACGAGGTCGACGATGAAGTCCCAGGTGAATCCCGGGGTGGTCGTCGCCGAGTAGGCGCCGGTGGTCGGGAACCAGTGCAGCACGTAGCCGAGGAAGAACAGCAGCAGCAGCGCCGTCCAGAAGTACGGGAACGTGCTGAGGAACGACCCGGTCAGCGTCGGCAGGGAGTCCAGCCAGGTGCCGCGCCGCCAGGCGGCCATCACGCCGATGAGGGTGCCGATCACGAAGGCGAGGATCGTGACGATGCCGACGAGGCCGAGCGTGTAGGGCAGCGCGGTGGAGACCATGCTCGACACGGTCTGCGGGTAGAACGTGTACGAGACGCCGAAGTCGAGCCGGACGACCTGGCCGAGGTAGGCCACGTACTGGTCCCACATCGAACCGGTCGGCACTCCGAGCTGCGCCTCGATCGCGGCGCGCGTGGCGTCCGAGACCGGACCGTTCTGGGAGAGCTTCGCGATCGCGGCGTCGGCGGGAGAGCCGGGCATGAGTCGCGGGAGGAAGAAGTTCAGGGTGATCGCGGCCCACAGGGTGAGCAGGAACAGGCCGATCTTCTGGAGGACGTACTTCACTGGTCCCCTCCGTCCGTGCGCTTCAGGTGGGTGAAGATGCCCAGCGGCGCCGAATCGTAGTTCTGCGGGATCATGTACGGATCGTCCGCGGAGGGCCAGCCGGTGAACTTCGCGTCGTTGAACAGGCCCCAGATCCCGCCGTAGTACAGGCCGATCACGGGGACCTGCTCGTAGACGATGCTCTGCAGCTCGTGCACGATCTCGGTCTGGCGGTCGGGATCGATCGTGGCGCGGTACTCCTCCAGCAGGGCGTCGGCCTCCGGGGAGCGGTAGCGCTCGAAGTTGTTGGTCGTGACCTCGCCGGCCGGCACGTAGAAGTCGCTGGAGAGCAGGCTGTTGTAGGCCTGGTACACGTCGCCGTTACCCATGCCGCCGATCGCCATCTCGAAATCGCCGGTGCCGATCGCGCTCTGATACCCGGCGGGCTGCGGGAGCTTGAGCGACACCTTGACGCCGACGTCCGCGAGCTGGCGCTGCACGGTCTGGGCGGCGCGCGTCCAGTCGGAGTATCCGTTGGCGGTGGTCAGCGAGAACGCGAGCTGCTCGCCGTCCGGGCCGACGAGCTGATCGCCCTGGAGGGTGTACCCGGACTCGGCGAACGCCGCCAGCGCGGCGTCGCGGTCCTGGGCGAGCATGCCCTGGTCCGGGATCTCCGGGTCGAGGTACTTCTCCTGGTTGGGCAGGATGAGGCCGGTCTGTCCGGCGGGCTGCATGTAGCCCTCGGAGGCGGTCTCGGCGATCTCCTCCCGGTCGAGCGCCAGCGCGATGCCGCGACGGACGTTCACGTCGTCGAACGGGGCGACCTCGAGGTTGGGCACGAGCGAGATGACGCCGCCCGGCGGGAACCACCAGGTGTTGTCGGGACTCGCCGCTCCCCAGGTGCCCTCGACGTCGGAGATGAAGGAGTAGGCCCAGTCGTAGCCGCGGGTCACGGTGTCGAGCTGGGTGTTCGTGGCCGGCAGGATGATGTGCTCGATCTCGATCTTGTCCGCCTGCCAGTAGTCCGGGTTGCGGTCCATCGAGTACTGCTGGTCGTTGTAGTTGCCGAGCACGAACGGGCCGGTGCCGACCGGCTCCTCGTTGCGCCAGGTGGCCGGGTCCTCCACGTCGGCCCACAGGTGCTCGGGCACGATCATGGTCTGCCCGAGGATCGACAGCGACGGCGCGTCCTCGCCCTGGAGGTGGAACACCACGTCGTCGCCGTCGACCTCGATGCGGTCGATGTGCTGCCATGCGCCCTTGATGTCGAGCGAAGGCTCGTCCTTGATGAGCTGGAACGTGAAGGCCACATCCTCCGGGGTGAGGGGCTCGCCGTCGCTCCACTCCACGCCGTCGCGGACCGTCATCACGATCGTGCGGGCGTCGGGCTGGGTCCACTCGGACGCGAGCCACGGGGTGAGCTCGCCGTCGAGCGGGTTCACGAGGATGAGCGGCTCGTAGATCCACCGCGACGCCGTCCGGGTGTTCGTGAGGTAAGGGTTGAAGTTCTGCGTGAAGAACGGGTTGCCCTTGTCGGCGTTGATGAGCATCGTGTCGTCGCCGATCGAGGGGTCGGGCTGCGAGCTGATCTGGATGCTGCAGCCGCTGAGCGCGACCGCTGCGGCCGCGAGCCCCACGACGGCGGCGCGGCGCCAGCGTCGGAAGGTGTGCGTCTCTGCCACTGGATGACCTCATGTCGTCTCTGTCATGAAGGGCGCCCCGGGGGGTGGGGAGTCCTGCCGGCCGAAGCCGTACACCAGATTGTAAGCGCATACATTTTGAATCGGCAACCCCGTGGTGAGCCAGGGGGTCCTCCGGGGAGGCGCGGTCGCGGCGACTCAGGCCGGGCGCGTGGAGCTCTCGCGGAGGAGGATCTGGAGGGGCAGACGCGTCGTGAGCGGCGGGGCGTCCGGCTGCTCCAGCCGTCGCGCGAGCACCTGCACCGCCGCACGCCCGAGCTCGATCATCGGCTGCCGGATCGTGGTCAGTGGCGGCGACACCAGGGTCGCCGCCTCGATGCCATCGAACCCCGTGACGAGGACGTCGTCCGGCACCCGCACGCCCGCGGTTCGGAACACGTCCATCGCCCCGAGGGCCATCTGGTCGTTGGCGGCGATGAGAGCGGCGGGCACGCCATCACGCAGGAGGTCCTCCCCGGCCCTGCGACCGGAGGCCCGGGTGAAATCGCCCCGGAGCACGCGCACGGCTGCCGGGTCGCGCCCCGCCGCGGCGAGCGCGGTCGACACGCCCCCCCACCGCTGCTCGGCGTCGGGCGAGTCGGCCGGGCCGGCGAGGAACGCGATCTCCCCCTCCCCGACCTGGGACAGCACGTGGCGGGTCAGCTCCCCCATCGCCTCGACGTTGCTCACCGTGACGTGGTCGTAGGCATCGCCGCGCGGCGGGCCGGACAGCACGACCACCGGGATACGACGGGCCAGTCGGGCGAGCACGTCGTCCGGCACGCTGCGGGCGAGCACCATGAGCCCGTCCACGCGGCCGGCCATGTCGCGGACGGTGGAGCGGTCGGGATCGTCGCGGCCGACGCCCACCATGAGCACGAACCCCTGCTTCCACGCCTCCAGCTCGGCGCCGCGGAGGACCTCGTCGAGGAACAGCATCGAGGAGTGCGGCGGGTCCTGGTCTTCCGACACCACCGTGAACGGCGGTCGGGCGGCGGCGGACAGCACGTCGAGGGGCGGAGCGTCCTCGGCGGCGTCGAATCCCGGGAAGTACAGCCCCAGCACCCCGGTCCGGCGTTCGGCGAGACCCCGCGCGCTCCCACTGGGGACGTACCCCAGCGCGGAGACCGCGTCGAGCACCCGCTCCCGGGTCGCCGGACGGACGGCCTCCGGCGAGCGCAGCACCCGCGAGACGGTCGCGATCGACACTCCGGCGCGATCGGCGACGTCGTACACCGTCGCGGCCTTGCTCACGCGGACTCCTCTCGTCGCGGTCCTGGTCCTGGTCCTGGTCCTGGTCCTGTCAGCGTAGGACAGTCTCTCCCGGTGCCCCCTCCCGCGCGCGGGCGCGGATTCCCGTCGGTGTCGCAGGGACGGGGCCAGAACCTGCGACACGATGCGTATGTCCGACACAGTGCAAATGTCCGACACAGTGCATATGTCCGACACGGTGCAGACCTGCAACGGGGTGCGGATCTGCGAGAGTGTGCCTGGACGCGGCGGGTCAGGAGCGGAGGGCGCGGAGGGCTCCGTGGGGGCGAGAACTGATCTCGCCGGCTTCGCGCTCGCGGGTCTCGGACCACTGCAGCTCGAGACCGGCCGCGGCGAGCAGCGGGGCCAGGGCCTCGGCGGTCCAGAAGAACGCGGGTGCGACGGCATGAGGGAAGACCGCCCGGGGTTCGCCGACGAAGTAGCCGAGGAGTAGTCCTCCGCCGGAGGCGAGCACCCGAGCGAACTCGGCGAATACGTCCGGGAGCTCGGCCGGAGGGGTGTGGATCACGGAATACCACGCGAGGACGCCGCCGACGGTGCCCGATGCCTGCGGCAGCGTCCGGAACGACCCGTGATGGAACGAGAGGTGCGGATACTGCACCCTCGCCCCGCGGATGAAGGCCGTGGAGAGATCGATCCCCTCGACGTCCCGCCCGGTTCCGAACTCTGCGCCGTCATCCCCGTGCAGGAAGGCCGTCCAGTGGCCGGGGCCGCACCCCGCGTCGAGCAGCCGTCCCGGGGTCTCGTCGCGCCACTTCCGGATGAGCTCTCGGTCACGGGGATCCGTCAGCCCCAGGTCTCCCGCGACCTCCCGGTACTCCTCAGCCCTCGCGTCGTAGGCGCGCGCGACCGAGTCCGCTCCCGCGGGAGGTCGCAGATCCGGGCTCATGTCGCAGCCGTCCCCCGCATCCCTGCGACCGGAGTGCGAATCTGCGACCGACTCCTGCCCCGCGGGAGGTCGCAGATCCGGGCTCATGTCGCAGCCGTCCCGCGGGTCACTGCGACCCCGGTGCGAATCTGCGACGGGGGTCACCGCGACCGGGCGGCGAGGGCCGCCTGATACAGATCCCGGGAGGACAAGCCCGTCAGGGCCGCGACCTCGGAGGCCGCCTCCTTCAGGCGGGTGCCGTCCGCGACCAGGGCCTGCACCTGGGCGAGGGCGTCCTCCGGGGAGGCGTCCCGCCGCGGCGCACCCTCGACGACCACCACGATCTCGCCCTTCACCCCGTCGGCGGCCCAGGCGGCGAGCTCGGACGCGGTGCCACGACGGACCTCCTCGTACAGCTTCGTCAGCTCCCGACACACGGCGATCCGGCGGTCCGCGCCGAAGGCGGCCCCCATGTCGGTGAGGGTCGTCGCCAGGCGCGAGGGCGACTCGAAGAACACCATCGTTCGCGGCTCGGCGGCGAGGGCGGAGAGGGTCGCCCGGCGCTCCCCCGGCTTCCGCGGCAGGAACCCCTCGAAGGTGAAGCGATCCGTCGGCAGCCCCGAGATCGCCAGGGCCATGAGCACTGCGCTCGGCCCCGGGATCGCGGTCACCGTGACCCCCTGCGCCACCGCCTCGGCGACGAGGCCGTATCCCGGATCGCTCACGGTCGGCATGCCCGCATCGCTCAGCACCACGAGGTCGGTCTCCGCGGCGAGCGCGGCCAGCTCCGCGGCCTTCTGCTTCTCGTTGTGGTCGTGCAGCGCGATCAGCCGGGGCCGGTTGTCGATCTTGAGGGCCTGCAAAAGGCGCTGCGTCGTGCGGGTGTCCTCCGCGACGACGATCTCCGCGTTCTCCAGCACCTCCACGAGGCGCCGCGACGCATCGCCCAGGTTTCCGATCGGGGTCGCGGCGAGGATGATCACCCGCCCAGCTTAGGCGCGGCCCCTTGGTGGACCCTCGAGACGGGACCGGAGCCGGCATACCGGGAGCGCAGAGCGGAGTGTGTCTAGGCTGGACCGGTGACCGCGCCCGAGCCCCTCCTGCCCCTCCCCGAGGAGCGCCTCACGCGTTACGAGCGGCTCCGCGACCGTGTGCTGCAGGCGCCGGACTGGGGCCGGGCGATCGGCTGGCTGGCCCCGCTGCTGGTCACCGCTCTCGCGGCGGTCCTGCGCCTGGCGAACGTCGGCCACCCGCACCAGCTCGCCTTCGACGAGACCTACTACGTCAAGGACGCCTGGTCGCTGTGGAGTCTCGGCTACGAGGGGGTGTGGGGCGAGAACGCGAACGACGCCTTCGTCACCCTGCAGGAGCTCCCGCTGACGAACAAGGGCGCGTTCATCGTGCACCCGCCGCTCGGGAAGTGGCTCATCGCGCTCGGCATGGCCATCGGCGGCCCGGACAACAGCGCCGGCTGGCGTCTGGCGACGGCCCTCCTCGGTGCGGGATCGGTGCTGCTGGTGTTCCTCATCGCCCGGCGCCTGACCGGCTCGGTCGTGGCGGCGACCGTGGCCGGCACCCTCCTCGCGATCGACGGCCTCAGCATCGTGATGAGCCGGATCGCGCTGCTCGACGGCATCCTCACCTTCTTCGTGCTGCTGGGCGTGCTGTTCGTGCTCATCGACCGCCAGCGCACGATCCCGCTGCTCGAACGCCGGAACCCCGACGACGAGCACCCGCTGTGGGGACCGATCCTCTGGCGCCGTCCCTGGCTCGTCGCCGCGGGCCTCGCGCTCGGCGCCGCCTCGGCGGTGAAGTGGTCGGGGCTGTACGTGCTCGCGGGCTTCGGACTCTACGTCGTCATCACCGATGCCCTCGCCCGGCGCCGCGGCGGGGTCGTCGTGTGGCCGGCGTCCGCGGTCTTCCGCCAGGGGCCGGTGTCGTTCGTCCTCCTCGTCTTCCCCGCTCTCGCGGTGTACCTCGCGAGCTGGACCGGGTGGCTGGTGACGGCGAACGGCTACGACCGCGGCAGCGACCCGAACCCGCTCGTCGCCCTGTGGAACTACCACGAGGCGATGCTCGGCTTCCACGTGGGCCTCACCCGCGGGCACCCCTACGCGAGCCCGGCCTGGGAGTGGCCGTTCCTGCTCCGCCCGACCGCGGTGTGGGTGGACAGCGATCCGACCGGCTGCGGCGTCGACCGCTGCATCGGCGTGATCTCGGCGATCCCCAACCCGCTCATCTGGTACGGCGGCGTCGCGGCCAGCGTGTACCTGCTCTACCGCCTCGTCCGCCGCTGGATCACGCGGCAGCCGGTCGGCCCGGCGCTCAGCCTGCCGCTCGTGGGGCTCGCGGTGACGTATCTGCCCTGGCTGATGTTCCCCGACCGCACGATCTTCCAGTTCTACACGGTCGTGATGATGCCGTTCCTCGTGCTCGCGCTCACCGTCACGCTGCGGATCATCGCCGGGCGCCGGGAGGATCCGCTCCCGCGCCGCCAGTCGGGAGAGCGCACCGTCCTGATCTACCTCGGCGTCGTCGTCCTGGTCTCGGCGTTCTTCCTGCCGCTGTGGACGGGGATGAGCGTTCCCTACGACTTCTGGCGCCTGCACAACTGGCTGCCCGGCTGGGTCTGACCGACGGGCTGGCGGCCCCCGCGCCCTGTCAGGGGGTCTCGTCGGCCACGTGCTCCACGAGCGGGAGCACGCGACCGGAGAGGTGCGTGCGCATGGCGATGGAGGACGCGGTCCGCGCGACGCCCGGCACGAGGGCCACCCGGTCCAGCACCTCCTGGAGCCGCGTCGCATCGCGGGCGACGAGCCGGAGCTGCATGTCGCTCGCGCCCGTGACGGTGTGCATGTCGACGATCTCCAGCACCGCGTCCGCGAGGGCGGTCGCGACGTCGTCGTGTCCGACCTTCTGATCGATCTCGACGAGGCAGAACGCCACGACGCCGTACCCGAAGCCGGCGGGGTCGATGCGCGGCACGATCGCCTCGATCACCCCGCCCTCGTGCAGGCGCGCGAGACGGCTGGTGGCCGTCCCCCGCGCGATGCCCAGCCGGCGTGCGCACTCCAGCAGGGGCAGCTGCGGCGACTCCGTCAGCAGCCGGATCAACGCGGCGTCGAGGCGGTCGATCCGCACGTCACTCCTTGACGATCCCGGGGCGGGCCACACCCCGCGTCACGCGGGCGACGACCAGCAGCACGGCGGTGAGCCCGAGCGTGAGCAGCAGCTGGATGCGCGCGGCCGGATCGATCATCGCCAGCGCGATCACGGCCGCGAGCAGCACCAGGCAGAGCCACGAGACCCAGGGGAAGCCCCAGAGCCGCATGGGCATCGCCTCACCGGCGCGGTCGGCCCGCCGGCGCAGCACGATCTGCGAGATCGCCGTCGCGGTCCAGATCACGAGCAGCGTCGACCCCACGACGTTCAGCAGTGCCGGCAGCACCACGTCCGGGAACGCCCAGTTGAGTCCGACGGTGACGAAGCCGAACGCCACCGAGGCGAGGACGGCGACGAACGGCACGCCCTTGAGGCTCGTCCGGGTGACGGACAGCGGTGCCAGCCCGCGTTCCCCCAGGGAGTACGCCATCCGCGACGCGCCGTAGATGTTGGCGTTCATGGCCGAGAGCAGCGCGATCACGACGATGAGGTCCATGACGAGGCCGACGCCCGGGATGTTCAGCGTGTCCAGCACGGCCGAGAACGGACCGGCCTGCACGGCGGGGTCGTCCCACGGGAGCACCGCGACGATGACGAAGATCGAGCCGACGTAGAAGATGAGGATGCGCACGAGCACCTCGCGCACGATCCGGCGGATGTTGCGGGACGGATCGTCCGACTCGGCGGCCGCGATCGCGACGACCTCGGTACCTCCGAACGCGAAGACCACGATGAGGAGCGCCGCGGCGATGCCGGTGATGCCGTGCGGCGCGAAGCCGCCCTGGTCCACGAGGTTCGAGATGCCGGTCGCCGGCACGCCGGGGATGAGTCCGACGATCGCGCACACGCCGACGACGAGGAAGGCGATGATCGCGGCGACCTTGATCGCCGCGAACCAGAACTCGAAGCGGCCGTAGTTGCGCACGCCGAAGAGGTTCACCGCGGTGAGGGCCACGACGAACACGAGCACCCAGACCCACGCCGGGATCCCGGGTACCCAGTTCGCCACGATCCCGGCCGCGCCGGTCGCCTCGGCGGCGATCACGACGACGAGCTGGATCCAGTACAGCCAGCCCACCGCGCTGCCGGCGCTGCGCCCCATGGCCTTCTGGGCGTAGGAGCTGAAGGCGCCGGAGCTCGGGCGGGCCGCGACCATCTCGGCGAGCATCGCCATCACGAGCACGACGATGCCGCCCGCGACGAGGTAGGAGATGAGCACGGCGGGTCCGGCGATGCTGATCGCCTGCCCGGAGCCGACGAACAGCCCCGCGCCGATCGCGCCGCCGAGCCCCATCATGGAGATCTGGCGGCGGGTGAGGCCCGGGTGCAGGCCCTTCGTGGTCGTCGTGGTGACGGGGACCTCGGTCACGGGATCGTTGGTCATGCGTCCATCGGTCATGCGTTCACCTCGGCGAGCTCGGTCTCGAGGGCGGCTTCCACCCGGTCGATGTCCTCCACGGAGCCGGACGAGATGCGGATGCCCTCGCCGGGGAAGGCGCGAGCGACGACGCCGCCGGCGTGCAGGAGGGCGTCGAGTTCGGCGGTGCGCTCCCCCGCGGGTACCCAGACGAAGTTGGCCTGCGAGCGCACGGCGGGCCAGCCGGCGGCGGTGAGCACGGTGTACAGCCGATCGCGCTGTGCCACGACCTCGTCGATGCGGACGGCGAGCTCGTCCTCCGCGGCGAGCGAGGCGAGGGCCGCGGCCTGGGCGAGGTCGGTGACCCCGAACGGCACGGCCACCTTGCGCTGCGCCTCGGCGATCACGGTGGGGGCGATCGCGTAGCCGATGCGGAGCCCGGCCAGGCCGTAGGCCTTGGAGAACGTGTGCAGCACCGCGACGTGCGGGTGGCGACGGAACAGCTCGATGCCGGCGCCGCGACTGTCCGTGCGGTCGAAGTGCACGTAGGCCTCGTCGATGACGACGAGGACGTCGTGCGGCACCGCGGCGACGAACCGCTCCAGGGCCTCGGCGTCGACGACGGTGCCGGTCGGGTTGTTGGGGTTGCACACGAAGACGAGACGGGTGCGCGGGGTGATCGCGGCACGCATCGCGTCGAGGTCGTGGCCGTGATCGGCGTCCAGCGGCACGGCGACGGGCGTCGCGCCCGCGATCCGGACGAGCGAGGGGTAGGCCTCGAAGGACCGCCAGGCGAAGACGACCTCGTCCCCCTCGCCGGCCACCGCGTGGATGAGCTGGGCGGCGATCTCCACCGACCCCGCCCCGACGGTCACCTGCGCCGGGTCCACGGCGTACCGGGCGGCGAGCGCCTCCCGGACCGCGGAGGCGCTCATGTCCGGGTAGCGGTGGATGCCGGCCACCCGGTCCTGCACGGCGCGCACGACGGAGGGCAGCGGCGGATGCGGGGACTCGTTCGAGGAGAGCTTGGAGGCACCGGCCGGGGCGGAGCGCCCCTGTCGGTAGGCGGGCACGGCGTCGAGACCGGCGCGGGCGGAGAGAGTCATCGTCAGAGCATCCTTGCTGTGATCCGAGAGGGGTCGCGTCACCCTAGAACGGATCGCGGGCGCTGGGCAAACCGTGCACTCGAAGCTGCGCATCGCGCGCACTCGACGGGCAGACGGACGCCGCACGGTAGGCAGAATGCACAGCGCTGCGCCGGAGAAGGGCGCTCACCGTGCGCGCGAGATCGCGGCCGGATCGCTCACCGGCAGGCGACAGACGAAGGCGCGGCAGTCGTAGGCGCGCTCGGCGGTCGCCTCCTTGCCCTCGAACAGCTCGAACCCCGCGGCGGCGAACCCCGCGGCCTGCGCCGGCGTGACGATCGCGACGACATCGGCATCGGCCCCGCGGGCGGCGGCGGCGAGCGCCCCACCCGGCTCCTCCGTCACCACGACGAGCTGCCGCGGTGCCGCGGCGAGTCCGGCGGCGACCCGCAGCAGACTGCCGTGGGCGAAGGGCTGGGCGAGGGCCCGGGAGGCGAGGGCCTCCACCCGCTCGGCCGCCGCCGCGCGATAGCGGTCCCCCGCCCCGAGCCGCCAGGCGGTGAGCGCAGCCTGCGCGACCGCGGCCGTGTCCGAGGGAAGGTCGCCGTCGGTGTGGTCGGGCGAGGCGGCGATGCCCTGCGCGCGGAGCAACGGGTCGTCCCCCGCGGCGCCGTCCAGCACCTCGTCGAGGAGGCCCAGGGCCGTGACCGCCGGAGCGACGTCGCCGGTGGCCGCCGCGAGGGCGAACAGCCCCTCGGCGAGCAGCGCGAGGTCGGCGGCCGTGGCGACCGCGGCGGAGGCCCGGCCGTCCAGCGATGCCCGCACGAGCGCGCCGTCGGCCCCGCGATTGGTGCCGAGCACGGCGGCGGCGGCCTCCGCAGCGGCGGCGATCCACGCGTCTTCGCCGAGTGTCGCGCCCGCGCGGGCGAGTGCCGCGATCGCGAGGCCGTTCCATCCCGTGATGACCTTGCCGTCCACCGCCGGCGGCTCCAAGGCGGTGCGATCCGCAACCGGACGGAGGTAGTACCCACCCTCGTTGCGAACGCCGTCGATCCACGACTCGGAGTCCTGTGCGGCCCCGAAGCCCCCGTCCGCGCGCCGCAGAGTGCCGAGCAGGAAGCGGGCGATGCCGCGGGCGGTCTCCTCGTCGCCGGCGTCGAGCGCGACCTCGAGCAGCTGGGCGTTGTCGGTCAGCATGCGCTCGTAGTGCGGCACCGTCCAGTCACGCCGGGTCGCGTAGCGGAAGAACCCGCCGTCGGCGTCACGCAGGTCCGAGTTCGCCATCGCCGCGAGGGCGCGTTCGGCCGCAGCCGCCGCCTCCGGTACGGCCGCGCGGATGAGGGGCTCCTGGAGGAACCGCAGGGTCGTGGCCACCGGGAACTTCGGAGCTCCGCCGAAGCCGCCGAACTCCGCGTCCTCCCTGGCAGCGAGGCCGCGGGCGGCTTCCGCGAGGGCGGCGGTGTCCGGCAGGGTCGATGCCGTGGCCTGCGCGGCCTCGGCGAGCGCCGCGGTCACTGCGTCCGCGGATTCCTCGGCCTGCGCCCGTCGCGTCGTCCACGCCTCGCGGACGGCCACCAGCACATCGCGGAACGCGGGCATCGGCGGTCGCGCCTCCGGCGGCCAGTAGGTCCCCGCGTAGAAGGCGCGACCGGCGGGCGTGGTGAACACCGTGAGCGGCCAGCCGAGGTTCTGCGTGAACGCCGACGCGGCGGCCATGTAGGCCCCGTCGACGTGCGGATGCTCCTCGCGGTCGACCTTCACCGCGACGAACCCCTCGTTGATGCGGGCGGCGGTCTCCGGGTCGGCGAACGACTCGCGCGCCATCACATGGCACCAGTGGCAGGTGGAGTAGCCGATCGAGATCAGCATCGGCACATCCCGGCGGCGGGCCTCGGCGAAGGCCTCCTCCCCCCAGGGGTACCAGTCGACGGGATTGTCGGCGTGGGCCCGCAGGTAAGGGCTGAGGGTGTCGGCGAGACGGTTCGTCATGCTTCCACGCTACGCCGGGGTCACCGGCTCCGGACCCGGGTCAGCCGACGAGCAGCTCCGCGGGGCGCGACAGGGTGTAGCCGACGAGCGGGAGGGCCCGCTCGGCCGCGAGCGCGATCCGCGCACGCAGCACGTCGGTCGCCACCTCGTAGCCGTCGAAGTCGGTCGTGCTCGCGTACACGCCGAGCGGGAGGGTGAGCGCCTGGAAGAACGCGAACAGGGGGCGCAGCTGGTGCTCGATCATGAGGGCGTGCCGCTCGCCCCCGCCGGTCGCGGCGAGGAGCACCGGCGTGCCGACCAGCGCGTACTGGTCCACGAAGTCGAACAGGTGCTTGAACAGCCCCGTGAACGAGGCGCGGTACACCGGGCTGCCCACGATGAGGAGGTCGGCGGTCTCGATCGCACGCAGGTTCGCCTCCACCTCCGGCGGGAGCTGGTCACGGGTGAGAGCACCCGCGAGGGAGGGGCCGACCTGCGTGAGCTCGATCAGCTGCGCCTCGACCGGGGCACGCTCGGCGATCGCGGCGGTGATCGCACGGAGGAGGGCGGTGGTCTTGCTCGGCTCGTGGAGGGAGCCCGAGACGGCGACGACGCGGAGCGGAGCTGTCATGGGCTCGACGGTACCCACGCGGACGCCCCGTGTCGCGCGAAGCGACACGGGGCGTCATGTGGAACGGAGACGAGCCGCGGGCCGCGGGCTCGGGAGCAAGGCTCCGGTCAGTGCTGGCTCGGTGACGGCGTCAGTGCCGAGCCCGCGGCCGGTATGAGGGCGGGATCAGTTGACCTCGTCGGGGTGCGAGCCCACGCGGCCGGAGCCGTCGAGCGGGTCGAGCGCGTCGATCGCGGCGATCTCGGCGTCGGTGAGCTCGAAGCCGAACACGTCCAGGTTCTCGCGCAGGCGCTCCGGACGCACCGACTTCGGGAAGACGATGATGCCCTTCTGCAGGTGCCAGCGCAGGACGGCCTGTGCGGGGGTCACGCCGTGGGCGGCGGCCGCCTCCGCGATCGCCGGGGTGCCGAAGAGGTCGTACTTGCCCTGGCCGAGCGGACCCCAGGCCTCGATGCGGACGCCGTTGGCCTCGGCCCACGCGACCTCCTCGCGGCGCTGGTAGGCCGGGTGCAGCTCGATCTGGTTCACAGCCGGGACGACGCCGGTCTCCTTCACCGTGCGCTCCAGGTGCGGCACGAGGAAATTCGAGACGCCGATGCTGCGGGTCAGGCCCGCGTCGCGCAGCTCGACGAGCTTCGCGAACGCGTGGACGTAGTCGTCCTTCGCCGGGGTGGGCCAGTGCACGAGGTACAGGTCCACCTGCTCCAGGCCGAGCTTCTCGAGGCTCTCGCCGATGGCGGCGCGGGGCTCGTCGTCGTGGTGGCGGTCGTTCCACAGCTTCGTGGTGACGAAGAGCTCCTCGCGGGGGATGCCGGAGGACGCGATGGCCGCGCCGACGCCCTCCTCGTTGCCGTAGATCGCGGCGGTGTCGATGTGGCGGTACCCGATCTCGAGGGCCTCGCTCACCGCCTTCTCGGTCTCTGCCGGCGGCACCTTGAAGACGCCGTAGCCCAGCTGGGGGATGGAGTTGCCGTCGTTCAGTTCGAGTGCAGGAATGGTCATCCCCCCAGCCTAGGACCTGTGATGACAGGTGCGCCCGTGCGGATGACGAAAAGCGTCAGCGCCGAGGGACCGCGGCCATCGCGGCGGCCCCCTTCCCGACGAGACGTTCCAGCGGGCCGCGGCCGACGAACATCGCCCACAGCGTCGTGACCAGCAGGAGTCCCACGGCGGTGAGCGCCCAGAAGGCGTTGTCCGCGATGAAGCCGCCGGGACCCGCGACGAGGACGACGGAGACGACGTGCAGGCTGTATGCCGTGAGCGGCATGGACCCCAGCGCACCGAGGGGCAGCAGCGGCCAGCGCAGCGGACGGCTCAGCAGCAGGCACAGCGCGACCACCGCGAGGGCGAAGCCACCGGAGCCCAGGATCTCGGCGGTGCCACCGCTGTGCGGGTCGACAGCGAAGACCGCGCGGACCATGGAGCCGAGCGGATCCGTCGCGGCGAGCGCCTCGGGATAGCTCTCCCAGCCGGACGGCGGCATCACATCGTCGGGGATGAACGACGACGACAGGCTCTCGTCGGGGAGGCTGTCCAGGCTCTCGTCGGGAAGGATCTCGATGCTCTCACTCCCGGAGGAGGCGCTGGTCGAGGAGACGATCGATCCCGTCTCTCCCCCCAGCCCCGCGCCCGCGCCGAGGGCGCCCAGGCCGTAGCCGATCGCGGCGAGGACCACGCCGACGACGAGGGCGACGACGGCCGTGCGCACCTCCTGCACCCGGAGCCGCCCCAGAGCCATGCCGCCGAGCACGAGCGCCAGCCACACGGTGATCGGATAGGTGCCGTAGAGCACGAACCCGATGCCCGCGCCGAACGGCTGCAGCGCCACCGCACTGAGCAGAGCGAGCAGCGCCGGACCGGCGAGGGCGAGGACGGCGGCGCCGAGGAGCAGCTGCCGCGGTCGCCACCGCAGCACCGGGATGACGGCGACGTAGAGCAGGCCGTACAGGGTGAGGATCACGGCGATCGGCGTGTTGAGGAGCTCCAGAGCGAGGCCGATCACGAAGATCACCGCGCCGCGGCCCACGAGGTTGAGGCGGATGCTCGGCAGGCGCTCCCGCTCCGGCAGCACGTCGCGCCCGGTCATGAGGGCGATGGAGACGCCGGCGAGCAGCGCGAAGAGGATCGAGGAGCGGCCGTGCACGAGGTCGGTCCAGGTGGTCGGGTCGCCCCACTCGAACGCCTCCGTCACCCCGACGTGGGCACCGGCCATGCCGAGGATCGCCAGACCCCGCGCGACGTCGAGACCGAGGATGCGCGGCGGCCGCCCGAAATCACGGAACCAGCGCACGGGGCGGAGAGCAGTCATCACCCGATGATCGTATGCGGGGATCGCGGCGACCCCGGTGCGCATCCCGGCATACGATGGAGGGCTATGTCCTCCCCCATGATCTCCTACCCTCCGGAGCTGCCCGTCAGCGCGGCCAGGGACGAGATCGCCGACGCCATCCGCGACCACCAGGTCGTCATCGTCGCCGGTGCGACCGGATCGGGGAAGACCACCCAGCTCCCGAAGATCGCGCTGGAACTGGGCCGCGAGCGCATCGCCCACACCCAGCCCCGCCGCCTGGCCGCCCGCACGATCGCGGAGCGCGTGGCCGAGGAGCTGCGGGTCGAGCTCGGCACCCTCGTCGGCTACAAGGTGCGCTTCACCGACAAGGTCTCCGATGAGACGCGGATCGCGCTGATGACCGACGGGATCCTCCTCAACGAGATCCACCGCGACCGGCTGCTGACGCGCTACGACACGATCATCATCGACGAGGCGCACGAACGATCCCTCAACGTCGACTTCCTGCTGGGCTACCTCGCCCGCATCCTTCCGGAGCGTCCTGACCTGAAGGTGATCATCACCTCCGCCACGATCGATCCGGAGAGCTTCGCCCGGCACTTCGCCGCCGCCGACGGCACCCCCGCGCCCGTCATCGAGGTGTCGGGGCGCACGTATCCCGTCGAGATCCGCTATCGCCCGCTCGTCGACGAGGACGCGGAGCAGGACGCCGTCGGCGAGCCGGAGGACGAGGTGAGCGCGATCGTCGCGGCACTCCGCGAGCTCGACCGGGAGGCGCCCGGCGACGTGCTCGTGTTCCTGCCGGGCGAGGCGGAGATCCGGGACGCGGCCGACGCCGTGCGCGCCGCCTACGCGAAGGACCGTTCGCCCACCGAGGTGCTCCCCCTGTTCGGCCGGCTCTCCGCCGCCGAGCAGCACCGGGTGTTCGAGCGCAGCACCGTGGCCGGCGTCCGTCGCCGCGTGGTGCTCGCGACGAACGTGGCCGAGACGAGCCTCACGGTCCCCGGCATCAAGTACGTCATCGACACCGGCACCGCGCGCATCTCCCGGTACAGCAACCGCTCGAAGGTGCAGCGGCTGCCCATCGAGGCCATCTCCCAGGCCTCGGCGAATCAGCGCTCCGGGCGCGCCGGCCGTACGAGTGACGGCATCGCCATCCGCCTGTACTCCGAGGAGGACTACGCGCGGCGTCCCGAGTTCACCGAACCCGAGATCCTGCGCACCTCCCTCGCCTCCGTCATCCTGCAGATGCTCGCGCTCGGCTTCGGCGACATCACCGCGTTCCCCTTCCTCACCCCGCCCGACTCCCGGGGCGTGAAGGCGGCGTTCGACCTGCTCACCGAGCTCGGCGCCCTCCGCCCGGCGCGGGGGCCGGACGACGGCCCCCGGCTCACCCGGATCGGACGCGACATCGCCCGGATGCCGATGGACCCGCGGTTCGCGCGCATGCTCATCGAGGCAGGCCCTTCGACAGGCTCAGGGACCCAGCGGGGCTCAAGCCCTTCGACAGGCTCAGGGACCCAGAGGGGGGCAAGCCCTTCGACAGGCTCAGGGACCCAGGGGGCGGTGCTGCGGGACGTGCTCGCGATCGTGGCCGGGCTGTCCATCCAGGACGTCCGGGAGCGACCGGAGGAGCGCCGCGAGGAGGCGGACCGGCTGCACGCGCGCTTCGTGGACCCGACGAGCGACTTTCTCACTCTCCTGAACCTCTGGAACCACCTGCGCGAACAGCAGCGCGAGCTCGGCTCCAGCGCGTTCCGCCGGCTGTGCCGCAGCGAGCACCTCAACTACGTGCGGGTCCGCGAGTGGTTCGACGTGCACCGCCAGCTCCGGACGCTCGTGAAGAACCCCGACCGCGGGGCGGAGCCGGGCGGCGCGGCCGATCCGGATGCCATCCACCGCGCGCTGCTGTCCGGCCTGCTGTCGCAGATCGGCATCCTCGACGAGCGCACCGCCCCCGCGGGGAAGGCTCACTCCCCTGCGAAGGACGCGCGCCGCCGGATCACGGAGTACCGGGGCGCGCGGGGCATCCGGTTCTCGATCTTCCCGGGCTCAGGGCTGCGCAAGAAGAGCCCCCGGGCGGTCATGGCGGCCGAGATCGTGGAGACCTCCCGCACCTTCGCCCGCACCGTCGCCGCCATCGACCCCGCCTGGGCCGAGCCTCTCGCCGGCGACCTCGCGAAACGCCAGGTCACCGAGCCGCACTGGTCCAAGGACGCCGGAGCCGCCGTGGCCTTCGAGAAGGTCACCCTGTTCGGGGTCGAGATCATCCCGCGCCGGCGGGTGCAGTTCGCCCGCATCGACCGGGCCGCCTCGCGCGAGCTCTTCGTCCGTCATGCGCTCGTCGAGGGCGAATGGGACCCGTCCCGCATCGACAAGCGGGTCAGCGCGTTCTGGCGGAGCAACGCCGAGCTCCGCCGCCGCCTCGAGAAGCTCGAGGAGCGCGAGCGGCGCCGCGACATCCTGGCCGGCGACGAGGCCGTCTTCCGCTTCTACGACGAGCGCATCCCCGCCGACGTGTTCGACGTGCGGTCGTTCGAGAAGTGGTGGCGCGAGGCGCTGACGACGACACCGAAGCTGCTCGTGATGCGCGAGAGCGACCTCATCGACGACGAGGACCGCGCCGACCAGCGCGAGTTCCCGACCCGGTGGACGCAGGGCGACCAGGTGCTCGGCCTCGCGTACCGGTTCGAGCCGGGCGCACCGGACGACGGCGTGAGCGTCGTGCTGCCTCTGCCGCTGCTCGCCCAGATCGAGGACCGCGGCTTCGACTGGCAGGTGCCAGGGCTGCGCGCCGAGCTCGTCACCGGACTGCTGCGTGCGCTGCCCAAGGCCATCCGGCGCCACGTCGTCCCCGCCGCCGACTGGGCGGAGAAGTTCGGGGCGGCGCTGGCCGACGAGGGTCCTGAGGTGCACGGCGGTCTCCCCCCGCGCACCCTCAAGGAGGCGCTCGCGCGGCTCGTGCAGCCGCTCGCGAACCAGGTGGTCACGGCCGCCGACTTCGACGACGAACGGGTGCCGGCGCATCTGCGCATGAACTTCCGCGCCGTGGACGAGCGGGGACGCGTGGTCGGGTCCGGCCGCGATCTCCGATCGCTGCAGGCTCAGCTCTCCGACCGCGCGCGCAGCAGCGTCGCCCGCTCCATCGCGCGCCCCGGGCGTGCGGAGACACCGGGGCCGCGCGGGGCGGAGCGCGTGGCCGCCGCTCCGGTCGAACAGACCGGGCTGACGGCGTGGACGTTCGGCGACCTCCCGGCGGTCATCGACACCAAGGTCGCGGGCGGCGTCGTCCGGGGGTATCCGGCGATCGTCGATGCCGGCACGAGCGTGTCGGTGCGGGTCGAGGCGACTCCCGACGCCGCGGCCGCCGCCACGCGCGACGGCGTGCTCCGTCTCGTCCTGCTCGCGGTGCCCTCGCCGTCCTCGTACGTGCAGCAGCACCTCACCAGCCAGGAGAAGCTCGCACTCGCCGCCTCTTCGTATCCGTCGGCGGCCGCGCTCATCGAGGACTGCCGGGCCGCCGTCGCCCGTCGCGTGATCGACGCGTCGACCGGCGGCGCCGACGGCCGGGACCGCGGCGTCGTGCGCACCGAGGCCGAGTTCGCGCGGGTGCGCGACGCCGTCTCCGCCGTGCTCGTCGACGAGCTCTTCGCCTGCGTCTCCCTCGTCGCGCGCATCCTGACGAAGGCGCGGGAGGTGGAGCGCGGCATCAAGGCGCAGAACGCGCTGGCGCTGCTCGGCCCGCTGAACGACATTCGCAGCCAGCTCTCCGGACTGCTCCACCCCGGCTTCGTCGCGGCGACCGGGGTCGACCGGCTCGCCCACTTCCCCCGGTACCTCGACGGCATGATCGACCGGCTGAAGACCCTCGCGAACGAGCCGGGCAAGGACCGCGCGCGGATGACGGAGTTCGAGCGGATGGCCGTGCTGTTCGCGGACGCCGGGGGCACCATCCCCCTCGCGCCCGACGCTCCGCCCGCGATCGTCGAGGTGCGCTGGCTGCTGGAGGAGTACCGGGTCAGCGTCTTCGCCCAGCGTCTCGGCACCGCGCAGCCGGTGTCGCCGCAGCGGATCACCAAGGCGCTCGCAGGGAAGTGACCCCCGCCGGGTAGCCTGAGGGCATGGCCCGCGCGATCGTCTACACCGAGTTCGGATCCCCCGCTGTCCTCCACCTGATGGAGGTGCCTGACCCCGTGCCCGTCCGCGGCGAGGCGCTGGTGCGCATCGAGGCGGCCGGCGCCAACCCCATCGACGCCAAGCTCCGCGGCGGCAAGCGCCCCTCCGCGCCGATCACCGAGCCGCGTCCGGTCGGGTTCGACGGCGCCGGGGTGATCGAGGTGCTGGGCGAGGGCGTGGACGGGTTCGAGGTCGGCGACCGCGTCGCGATCCGCGACACGCTCGGGACCTACGCCTCCGCCCTCGCGGTCGAGGCCGACAAGCTCGTGAAGCTCCCGGACACCGTCACCGCAGCCGAAGGGGCGGCGATCGGCATCCCGGCCGGCACCGCCTACCAGTCCCTCCGCTCGCTCGCCGTGACGGCTGACGATGTGCTCCTCGTGCACGCGGGCTCCGGCTCGGTCGGCCAGGCCGCCGTGCAGTTCGCGGTCGCCTGGGGCGCGACCGTGATCGCCACCGCGAGCCCCGCCCGGCACGAGCAGCTCCGCGAGCTCGGCGCGATCCCGGTGGCCTACGGAGACGGGCTGCTCGACCGCGTCCGCGCGGCGGCCCCCTCCCCCGTGACCGTCGTCCTGGACTGTGCGGGCACCGACGAGGCGATCGAGGCCTCCCTCGCCCTGGTCACCGACCGCGACCGCATCGCGACCATCGTCCGTGGCCCCGACGCCGCCGACTTCGGCATCCGAGCGTTCTCCGGCGGCTCGCCCGAGCCGCTCACGCCGCAGGAGCTGGAGTGGCGCGCAGAAGCGCTGCAGAAGACGGTCGACCTGCTGGCCGCCGGCGACTTCACCATCGAACTCGGCCCGGAGCTGCCCCTCGACCAGGCGGCACGGGCCCATGAGCTCATGGAGACCGGCGCTGCCTCGGGGAAGATCATCCTCGTCCCCTGAACTCGACCCTGACAGAGCGTCGGGCGGCACCCCGCACGCGGCGTTGGGCGGGTCCTGCCGCGCCCAGGAGACACTGATCGGTCAGGCGGCTTTCGGCTTCCGGCGCGGTGGAAGGCGAAGATGCATGGTCGCGAACGCCAGCACGGCAAGGGATGGCACGAAGAGTCGCGCGTCCGGTACATAACCGTCACTCACAGGCCATCCACTCTGGGCATAGGGAACCGGTCCCGCTTCGCCGACGACGTAGGACAGAAGCAGGCCGCCCGCAGCGACTCCGAACAAGGCGAAGAACCACCCTGCGTGTCGAAACCACCACCGACGTGCCCGCGGCACGATACGCAGAGGCAGCCCGGCCAGGAACGCCAGGATCGTGAGCGGAGTGGAGAAGACCGCGAATCCGATGATCTGCAAGCCCTCCGTGTACCCGGCCGCGGTGGTCGACCAGATCGCTATCGCTATGTACGTGATCAAGCCGGTGAAGAATACCTGCGCCGCCAGCAGGAGCCAATCCCGTTCGGTCTCGGCCGCGGCCTCCTGGTGTGGTGAACCAGGCACCCCGGTGTCGAGCTGGTTCTGAGACGTCATGTTCGGATCGTAGTGCTCCTGCTCGGAGCACCAGACCTGCCCCTCGCCGAGGCGGCCCAGGTCCATGAGCTCATGGAGACCGGCGCCGCCTCGGGGAAGATCATCTTGGTCCCATGACCCGCGGTCAGGCGGGAGCGACGGGGCGGCCGAGCGAGAGCATCAGCCGGTTCGCCCAGTTGAAGAAGGCCGCGCCGTGCACGACGTCGGCGATCTCGAGGTCGTCCAGTCCGGCCGCACGGAGGCGCGCGATGTGCGCGGGACCGAACGCGCGGGGCGTGTCGGTCAGCGCGACCGCGGCGGCGACGATCGCGTTCCAGCGCTCCCCGAGATCCGCGTTCACGCCCTCGGCGAGGAGCGTATCGACGTCCCCCGGCCGCTTGCCGTGGTGCGCCGCGAACCGGGAGTGCACGGAGGCGCAGAACACGCAGCCGTTGCGGCGGGAGGCTGCGGTGGCCGCGAGCTCCCGCTCGGCGCGTGGGAGGCCCTCCGCGGTGTTGTAGAAGATGTCCTTGTCGACGAGGGTGCGCGCGCGGAGCACCTCGGGGTCGCGCACGAGCAGCCGGAAGTACTCGTTCTTCGCACGGGCGGCGTCGACGAGGCCGTCGAGATGCCGCGGAGTGAGATCCTCCTCCGCCAGCGGCGCGAGGTGCGGCGTCCAGCCGACCTCGGCGCGGGTGAAGGCGTCGGGATAGGGGGCGGCGTCGTGCCGGAGCACGGTGTCGGCGGCGGTCATGCGGCCTCCTCGGCGGTGTCGGTAGCGGTGTCGGTGTCGGTGTCGGTGGCGGTGTCCGTGTCCGTGTCGGTGTCGGTGTCGGTATCTGTGGCGGTGGCGGTCAGCCCGGCGTCCTGGAGCACCCGCAGGCCGGTGACGACCCGCTGCTGGAAGGCGAGGAACGACACGAGCTGCGACAGTGTCACGATGCCGTCCGTCGACCAGCCGGCGTCGTGCAGGCGGCCGAGATCGGCGCCCGATGCCTCGCGGGGACGGAACACCAGCAGGTGCGTGTGCGCGAGAGCCGCCGCGAGGCGCTCCCCCAGGGCGGCCGACGCCGCCTCGTCCGGCACGTACCGCGCGCCGTCGGTGCTCTCGGCCTCCAGCCCGCGTTCGGTGTAGGCGCCGAACGGTCCGGTGGTCGCGGCGGCCTCTGCCTCCCGGGCGACGATCGCGGCGCGCTCCGGGTCGATCTCGCGCGCCCTCCCGGCGTAGAACTCCGCCGTGCGGTCGTCGGCACCGGCGAGAGCGGTCGCGAACGCCGCGATGAGCGCGCGCTCGGCGAGCGACACGTGCTCCGCGGAGACCGGGTGGAACAGCGCGTCGAAGCTCGCCTGGAGCTGCTCCCTGGTCACGGGGCGGCGGCGCCGCAGCGCATCGAGCTCCGGCGTCACCCCCGTCAGCTGGTCGACGATGTCGGCGGTCATGCGTTCTCCTTCACGGTGGGGGTGTTCTCGGCAGTGCGGGTGCTCTCGGGATCCGGCGGACTCAGCGCGTAGCCGAGGGCCGGGGCGACCTCCGTCGCGAACAGCTCGATCGAGCGCAGGACGTGGGCGTGCGGCGCGTCGACCGAGTGCACCTGGAACGCCACCTCGGTCGCGCGGTGCAACGTGGCGTCGGCGGCGAGCGAGGCGGCGACCTCCTCGGGCGTGCCGAGATGCGTGTCGAGAGCGGCGATGAGGTCGTCGAGGTCGTCTCCGGGGATCGTCTGGCCCTGCCGACGGAAGCCCTCGGCCGCGCGCCGCAACCCGACCTCGGCGAACCGGAGCGCCTCGGCGCGGTCGTCCGCCACGAACACGGTGCGGGAGGCGGTGATGCGCGGGGTCGCCTCGGCGGGCAGCGCGTCGAGGTACGCGTCGATGATCGGGTCCTGCAGCGCGGACAGCGGCGCGTGCAGCCGGTCGTGGGGGCGGGGCTGTGTGCGGGACAGCAGCAGTCCGTGACCGTGGACGCCCGCCCGATGACCGCCGGGGGCCGAGAACGTCGCCTGCCAGATGCGCGCGGCCAGCGACCCCGCGTCCGGATACAGCGTGTTCCCCGCACCGATGTCCCGGCCTGCGAGAGCGTCGAGCAGCACGCCCAGCTTGCGGTCGTAGGTGGGCCCCTTGTCGCGCACGTCCTCCCCGAAGGGCGCGAAGGACGACGGGGTGCCGCCGCTGCCGAGCCCGAGGTCGATCCGCCCGTCCGCGAGCAGGTCGGCCACCACGGCGTCCTCGGCGACCCGCACCGGGTCTTCGAGGGGAAGGGTGATGATCCCGGTGCCGAGGCGGATCCGCGAGGTGCGTGCCGCCGCGTGCGCAAGGAAGACGAGCGGCGAGGGAAGCCCGCCTTCCGCCGCCCGGAAATGGTGCTGCGCCACCCATGCCCTCCCCACGCCGTGCTCCTCGGCGTGCTGGATCTGCGTCAGGGCGAGGCGGTAGCGATCGGCCGGGGACGCGTCGTCGAGGAGCCGCGTGAAGAACGCGACGGTGGGACGAGGGATGGTGCTCATGCGAAGATCTCCGTTCGTCCGGGGACCGCGGCCAGCAGCTCCCGGGTGTTCTCGTGCTGCGGGTCGTGGAACAGCTCTTCGGTCGGCCCGTCCTCCACCACGCGCCCGCGGTGCATGACGGAGACGGTGTGGCTGATGCGGCGCACCACGGCGAGGTCGTGCGAGATGAAGAGGTAGGTGAGTCCGAGCTCGGCCTGGAGAGCGGAGAGCAGTTCGAGGATGCGTGCCTGCACCGTCACGTCGAGCGCCGACACCGCCTCGTCGAGCACGAGGATCTCCGGGTCGACGGCGAGCGCCCGCGCGATCGCGACCCGCTGGCGCTGCCCGCCGGACAGCTCGCTCGGTGTGCGGCGTGCCGCATCCGCCGGCAGCGCCACGCGTTCGAGCAGCGCGACCGCCCGATCCCGACGCTCGGAGCGGGTGCCGATGCGGAAGTTGTGCAGCGGCTCGGCCACGATGTCGGCGATCTGCTGCCGCGGGTCGAGGGAGGCGAACGGGTTCTGGTACACGAGCTGGATCCGCCGGCGCAGCGCACGCAGTCGCGCCCCCTCGACGGCCGTCGCGTCCTCCCCCGCGAGCTCCACGGTCCCGGCGTCCGGACGGAGGAAGCGCGTGACCAGGCGCGCGGTCGTGGACTTGCCCGATCCGGACTCGCCGACCAGGGCATGGGTCGTCCCGCGCCGTACCCGGAAGGAGACGTCGTCGACCGCCCGGAAGCGCTCACGACCCGCAACCCGGAACTCCTTCACGAGGCCCGCGGCCACGATCTCATAGGGCTTCTCGGCGGCCACCGCCGCGGCATCCCGGAGGAACGGCGGCGCGTCCGGACGCCGGAAGCCGGTCGTGAAGGCGGGCGCGTCGGAGAGCAGCTGCCGCGTGTACGGGTCTTCCGGATCGGCGAGCACCTGCGCACTCGGCCCCTGCTCCACGATCCGGCCGTCCTTCAGCACCGCGATCCGCGCGGCCCGGTCCGCGGCGACGCCGAGGTCGTGCGTCACGAGCAGGATGCTCGTGCCGTCCTCGCGCTGCAGCTCGTCCAGCAGGTCCAGCACGCGGCGCTGGACCGTGGCGTCGAGGGCGCTGGTGGGCTCGTCCGCGATGAGCAGCCGAGGGCGGAGGGCGATCGCGGCCGCGATGAGCACGCGCTGCCGCATGCCGCCGGAGAGCTCGTGCGGATACTGGCGCGCCCGCAGCTCGGGGTCGTCCAGCCCGACGCGCTCGAGCAGCTCGAGCACGCGGGCGTTCCGGGAGCGACGGTCGCGATGCCCGTGCAGGCGCAGCACCTCGGCGACCTGCACGCCCACGGGGCGCACCGGGTCGAGCGACGTCGTCGGATCCTGCGGCACCAGCCCGATCTGCGACCCGCGGATACCGCGGAACGCCCGATCCGACCATCCGGAGATGTCGAGGTCGCCGAGCCGGACGCGGCCGCCCTCGACCCGTCCGCCCTCCGGCAGCAGGCCGAGGAGGGCGTGCGCCGTGGTGGACTTGCCGGAGCCCGACTCGCCGACCAGGGCGAGCGTCTCCCCCTCGGCGATGGCGAACGAGAGGCCGTGCACGACCTCGCGGCCGGCGTACGAGACCCGCAGGTCCGTCGCCGTGAGGACGGGGGTTGGCGCGCTCATCGGGTGCTCCTTCCGAGCCGGTGGCTGATGCGGTTGGCGCTGAGCACGACGGCGACCACGACGAGGCCGGGCAGCGCCGTGAGCCACCAGGCGGTCGCGATGTAGTTGCGTCCCTCGGCGATCAGCAGCCCCCACTCGGGGGTGGGCGGCGGGGCCCCGTAGCCGAGGAAGCCGAGGGTGGAGATGGCGAGGATGGCCGTGCCGAACTGCAAGGCGGCGAGCGCGATGATCGGGGTGAGGGCGTTCGGGAGCACATGCCGGCGCAGCACGGCGACGAAGGTGCCGCCGCTGCCGAAGGCCGCCTCGACGTACTCGGTGCGCCGCACCCGCGCCACCTCGGCGCGCATGAGCCGGGCGAAGGCGGCGACGCTGCCGAGGCCCACGGCGATCGCCGCGTTGACGGTGCCGAAGCCGAGCAGGATGATGACGGAGAGCGACAGCAGCAGCCCCGGGATGGCCAGCAGCACGTCGACGATCCGCATCAGCACGTCGTCCACGACGCCGCCGGTCGCGCCGGCGACGGCTCCGAGGAGCGTGCCGAGCGCGAGGCCGACCGTCACGGCGATGAGCGCACCCGACAGGGAATGCACCGCGCCGTGGACGACCCGGCCGAACAGGTCGCGGCCCAGCGCATCGGTCCCGAACCAGTGCGCGGCGCTCGGGGGCAGGAGCTTGTCGGCGGGTACGCCGGTCAGCGGGTCGCCCGGCGCGAAGACCCCGGGGATCACCGCCCACAGCACCGCCACGGCGACGACCACGAGCGCGAGATACAGACCCCAGGCGCGCGAGCGCCGTCGCGGATGGGATGCGGAGACGGCGGACGGCGCGGGCGGGGCTCCGGGCGTCTCGACGGTGGTCTCCGCGATCACGGGAGCGGTCATGCGGGCACCTCCTGGGCGACGGGACGGACGGGGCGGGAACGGGCCGCGCGCGCCGATCGCCGCTGCCGCGGGTCGATCAGGGGCGTGGCGAGGTCGACGGCGAAGCTGATCACCACGAACCCCAGGGCCGACAGCAGCACCACCCCCTGCAGCACCGGGATGTCCTGGTTCGCGACCGCCTGCTCCGTGAGTCGTCCGATGCCGGTGCGGCCGAAGACCGTCTCGGTGACCACCGCTCCTCCGACGAGCTCTCCGAACAGCACCCCCGCGATGGTGAGCGTCGGGACGGCGGCGTTGCGTGCGACCGCGCGGGTGAGCACCCAGGCCGGCGGCGCGCCTTTCGCCCGCACCACCGTCACGAACGGCTGTGCCTGCACGCGGTCGATCGACCGGACCAGCACCTGGGCGAGGGGCGCCGAGATCGGCACGGCGAGCGTGAGGACGGGGAGGATCAGGCCGCTGACGGGGTCGGCTCCCACGATCGGCACCCAGCCGAGCCCGAACGAGAACACCTGGATGAGCAGGATCCCGAGCCAGAACACAGGGACCGCCACGAACAGTCCCGGCACCTGCCGCAGACCGTCCCGCAGCCAGGCGAAGGGCGCGAGCGCGGAGAGCGCCGCAATCAGCACCGCGAGCACGACCGCGACCAGGAGTCCGAGCGCCGCGAGCAGCAGCGTGGCGGGCAGTGCTTCGGCGAGCATCGTCCGCACGGGCGTGCCGTACTGGGTCGAGTAGCCGAAGTCACCCGCCAGGAAGCCGAGACCGGCGTGCAGGTACTGCTCCCCCCACGGCACGTCGGCGCCGTAGGTCGCGCGGATGTCGTCGAGCTGCTCCGGCGAGAGCCCCAGGCTCGGGTCGGAGAACTTGATGAGGATGGCGTCTCCCGGCAGCAGCTGCAGCAGGAAGAACGTGGCCGTGAAGGCCGCGATCAGCACGATCGCGGCCTGCCCGGCCCGTCGGAGGACGAAGGTCATGGGGTCACCGTGGTCCTCAGTGCTCCGCGAGCCACACGCCGGAGAACGTGGGGCGGCCGACCGACTCGAAGGCGACGCCGTGCACATAGGTGGCCGCACCGTAGACCTGCGGCTCCTCGAAGAGCGGGATCACGTACGCCTGCTCCGCGATGTAGTCCTGCACGGCCTGCGAGGCGGCCACCCGCTTCTCGGCGTCCGGCTCGGAGGCGACGGCGAGCAGCAGCTCGTCCAGCGTCGCGTCCTGGGAGATGAGGACGTCACGGTTCTTCGTGAAGTACTGGCTCTTGATCACGTCGAGGTCCGCACGGCCGACCATCGAGTGGTAGAACCCCGTCTTCAGCGGATCACGGGTGTCCTCCGCGTAGCTGCCCGCGTCGCCGGGCTTGACGGTGAGCTCCACCCCGACCGCCGCGAGCTGCTGCGCCACCAGCTCCAGGGTCTGCTTCGACAGGGGCTGCGGCTTGGCCTCGTAGACCGTGATCGACAGCCGCTCGCCGTCCTTCTCCCTGATGCCGTCGGCGCCGGGCTCCCAGCCGGCTTCGTCGAGCAGCGCCTCCGCTTTCTCCGGATCGTGGGCGTAGTGCGCGGACTCGTCCTTGTATCCCGCGGCCTGGGAGGACAGCACCGACGTGGCCACCGGGTAGTTCTCGGTGAACAGGGTGTCGACGACCTCCTGCGCGTCGACCGCGGCGATGATCGCCTGGCGCACGCGGATGTCGGCCAGCAGCGGGTTCTCCGGGCGGAGGGCGATCGAGTTGTTCACGCCGCGGGTCTGCGGGGCGTACAGCGTGAATCCGGCGCCCTCGACGCGGTCCTCGTCGAACGCCTGCACGTAGCGGACGTAGTCGGCCTGGCCCGCGAGCAGCGACCCGATGCGCACGGAGTCCTCGGGCGTGACCAGCACGTGCACGGCGTCGAGGTAGGGCCGACCGTCGTTCTCGGCGCTGTCCGGGCCCCAGGCGTAGTCGTCGCGGGCGGTGAGGGTGTACTCGGTACCGAGCTTCTCGTCGGTGACGGTGAAGGGCCCGGAGCCGATGATCTCCTCCGCGTTGCCCGCGCCGAAGTCCTCGATCGTGCCGTCCAGGGTCTCCGGGGACAGCAGTCCCGAGTTGATGGTCGACGTCGCCTGCAGGAAGCCGGGCGACGGCGCGCTGAAGCGGAACGTCACGGTGTCCTCGTCCACCACCTCGCTGCCGGCGTAGTTGTTGATGGCCTCGGAGACGGTGAGCCCGCGCTCGGCGTCGCCCAGCCCGTAGGTGTCGAAGTTCTTCGCGACGGCGGCGGCGTCAACGGGCGTCCCGTCCGAGAACGTCACGTCCGGGTTGAGGTCGAAGGTGTACTCCGTGGCGTCGTCGTTCACGGTCCACTCCGCGGCGATCCACGGCTCGATCTCGAGCGTCTCCGGGTTCTGCCAGGTGAGCCGGGCGGCGATGTTGTTGACGATGCCGCCGTTCGGGTAGAAGCCGGCCTGCGGCGGGTAGAGGTTCGTGTAGGCCTGGTGCTCGAGGTAGGTGAGCGTGCCGCCGGTGACGGGGTCCCCCGCCGCGGCCGGGGTGTTCCCCGGCGCGGGCGAGGTGGCGCAGGCGGCGAGGCTGCCGATCAGGACGAGCGGGACCGCGACGGCGGCGGTGCGGATGAGGCGGCGGTTCATGCGGAGGGCTCCTCGAGTTCGGAAGGCAGGGTGTGTGCGGAGGGGGTGCGGGTGGTGTTCACGGTAGGAAGCGGCGGGGTGCAGCGGCGAGGCCGCGGACTCCGGGTGTCGCGAGACGACACGTGTGGTCACGCGCCGACACGCGACGTCACACGGAGGCGGTCGCGCAGCGTCTCCGTGCGGGACCCCTGGCCGGTCTCGTCCGGGGCGCGGAGGAGACCGCGACGACGGAGCTCGGGGGCCACGAGGCGGGTGAAGGCCTCGAACTGCCCGGGCTGGAACGCCGAGAGGACGTTGAAGCCGTCGGCGGCGCCCTCGTCGCGCCAGTGCGCGAAGTGGTCGGCGATCGTGCCGGCGTCGCCGACGACGAAGGCCGCAGGGACGGCGTGCGCGGCGACGAGATGCCGCCAGGTCAGGGCGTCCGGCGCCCCGACCCGGAGTCCGGCAATCCGCGCGAGCCGTTCGACGAGCGCGGCACCCCGCTCCCCCAGCCGTGCGGCTTCCGCGGTCGTCACCGCGGCGTCGAAGTCAGCCACCCGCAGTGGGTCGTCGGCGGCCACCTCCAGCGCGTCGGCGAGGGCTTCCACCGTGCGGTTCGGCGGGAACCCGGGGCGGTCCCGCTGCGGATCCTCCGCGAGCGGGACGAGCTCCAGCAGCCGCCGGACGATCCGGTGGGCGGCGGCGTCGGACTCCGCGACGACGGGGAGCACCGGGGCGATGACCTTCAGCTCCTCCGCCGCGCGGCCCGCCTCCGCGGCGATCTCCCGCAGCAGCCGCCGCGTGGCCACGGCGTCGGCGAGGGTGGGGGCGGCGATGAGGGCGAGGTCGGCGGCGGTCGCCGCGAGCGCCCGCGACCGCGGCGAGGTGCCGGCGTGCACGATCGGGATGCGCCCCTGCGGCGGGCGGGCGACGTTGAGCGGGCCGGCGACCCGCACGTGTGCGCCCGCGACGTCGGCGGCGCGCAGCCCCCGGGGGTCGATCAGCACGCCGCGCTCGGCGTCCGCGATCCAGGCGTCCTCGTCCCAGGAGTCCCAGAGCCGGCGCAGCGCGACGACGAACTCCTCCGCCCGGTCGTAGCGCGTCTCGGTGTCGGCGTGGGCCTCACGGCCGTGGTTCCCTGCGGCGCGCGGCTCGGCGCCGGTGACGAGGTTGATCCCCGCCCGGCCGTCGGTGAGGACGTCGAGGGAGGCCAGGGCCCGCGCCGTGGCGTACGGGTCGGCATAGGTGGTGTTGACCGTCGCGATGAGTCCGATCCGGGAGGTCACCCCGGCGAGGAACAGCACCGCGCTCAGCGGGTCGATGCGGGCCAGCAGGTAGGGATCACGGAACTCCAGGTCGGGCCCGGTCGCCAGCCAGTCGCCGAAGAAGAGGTAGTCCAGGCCCGCGTCCTCCCCCTCCCGCGCGATGCGGCGGAGGATGTCGGCGTCTCCCGCGGGGTCGCGGTGGGCTCCGGGGTACCGCCACCCGGAGGGGTAGGCGCCGAGGGTGCGCACCATGGCGCCGATCACGAGGGGTTCCGTCATGCCGACACGGTAGGAGCGCGACGGCGGCCCCGGCCACGACGGCGATGCCGGAGGTCACCGGATGTCACAGACGGTCACATGCGCCACCCTCTACGCTGAGAGGATGACTGGACTTCGTTGGGGAATCCTCGCGACCGGCGGCATCGCCGGCGCCTTCGCATCCGATCTGCGCACGGCCGGCCTCGACCTCGTCGCGGTGGGCTCGCGCTCGCAGGAGTCGGCCGACGCCTTCGCCGCGCGCTTCGACATCGCGCACGCGCATCCGTCGTACGAGGCGCTGGTCTCCGATCCCGACGTCGACATCGTCTACGTCTCCACGCCGCACCCGATGCACCACGAGAACGCCCGGCTCGCCCTGGAGCACGGCAAGCACGTGCTCGTGGAGAAGGCGTTCACCCTCAACCGCGCCCAGGCCGAAGACCTCCAGCGGCTCGCCGCCGAGCGCGGGCTGCTCGTGATGGAGGCGATGTGGACGCGCTACCTGCCGCACATGGTCCGCATCCGCGAGCTCCTCGCCGACGGCGCCCTGGGTGAGATCCGCGCCGTGAGCGCCGACCACACGCAGCAGCTGCCCACCGACCCCGCCCACCGTCTGAATGCGCTCGAGCTCGGCGGCGGCGCGCTGCTCGACCTCGGCATCTATCCGATCTCCTTCATCTGGGACATCCTCGGGGCACCGACCACCATCCGCGCCGTGGGGCGTCTGGTCGAGACCGGAGCCGATTCCGAGGTCGCCACCGTCATGATCCACGAGAGCGGGGCGGTCTCCACGAGCCTCTCCTCCTCGCGCGGTGCCGGCCCCAACGCTGCGAGCATCGTCGGCACCGAGGCCCGCATCGACATCGATCGGGTCTGGTACACCCCCACCTCCTTCCGCGTCGTGCGGCCCGACGGCACCGTGCAGGAGGAGTACGTCTCGGAGGTCGAGGGCCGCGGCATGCAGTACCAGGCGCTCGCCGCCGAGCGTCTGGTCCGCGACGGTCTCCTCGAGGGCGACATCCTCCCCATCGCGGAGAGCGTCGCCATCATGGGTGCCCTCGACGAGATCCGCGCGCAGATCGGCGTCCGGTACCCCGGTGAGGAGGACGACCGTGGCTGAGACGACCGACGCCCGCGTGGCGGTGTACCTGGACTTCGACAACATCGTCATCTCCTGGTACGACCGCGTCCACGGCCGCAACTCCTACGGCAAGGATCGCCAGCGCATCACGGAGCACCCGAACGACCCCGAGGTCGCCGAGCGGCTGAACCGGGCGATGATCGAGGTCGGCGCCATCATCGACTACGCGGCGTCCTTCGGCACGCTCGTGCTGACGAGGGCGTATGCGGACTGGTCGTCGCCGGTCAACGCCGAGTACCGCTCGCAGCTCGTGGCGCGCGCGGTGGATCTCGTGCAGCTCTTCCCGGCCGCGGCGTATGCGAAGAACGGCGCGGACATCCGGCTGGCGGTCGACGCGGTCGAGGACATGTTCCGCCTGCCGGACCTGACCCACGTCGTCATCGTGGCGGGCGACAGCGACTATGTGCCGCTCGCCCAGCGCTGCAAGCGCCTCGGCCGGTACGTGATCGGCGTGGGCGTGGCCGGGTCCACGGCGAAATCCCTCGCGGCCGCGTGCGACGAGTTCGAGTCGTACGACTCGCTCCCCGGCGTGGCGCGTCCGACGAAGGCGGCACCGGCCGCCGCCCCCGCGGTCGAGGTTCCGGCGGAGCCGTCCGCCCCGGCCACCGCGGACACGGGTGCCCCGAAGCCCAAGACGGCGTCGAAGTCGCGCACGAAGGCCAAGAGCAAGCCCACCGCCGAGGAGCCCAAGGTCGAGGAGAAGATCGACGACCAGGGCGAGGCCACGCGCCTCCTGGAGCGCGCGCTGCGTCTGGGCCACGACAAGGCGGACGCCGACGAATGGCTGCACAGCTCCGCGGTCAAGACGCACATGCGCCGCATGGACCCGTCCTTCAGCGAGAAGGCCCTCGGCTACCGGTCGTTCTCCGACTTCCTCAAGTCGCGCGACGACATCGCCGAGCTCGAGGAGACCGGGCACGAGCGCCTGGTCCGCCTACGGGAGCCCTGAGCACGGCCGGTCGTCCGCCCTGCCGTCACTGATGGCGGAACGCGGCGTCGAAGGCGGCTTCGGGCTGCGGCCACAGCAGGGAGCGCACGAAAGCCAGAGCCTCAGGGGCTCCGTGCAGGCGGTCCATACCGGCGTCCTCCCACTCGATCGAGATCGGTCCGTCGTAGCCGACCGCGTCCAGCGCCCGGAAGGCGTCCTCCCACGGCACGTCGCCGTGGCCGGTGGAGACGAAGTCCCAGCCGCGCCGGGGGTCGCCCCACGGCAGGTGCGAGCCGAGCACCCCGGCCCGGCCGTTCCGCGGGCGCAGACGGGTGTCCTTGCAGTCGACGTGGTAGATCCGGTCGGCGAAGTCGACGATGAAGCCGACGGGGTCGATGTTCTGCCACATCATGTGCGAGGGGTCCCAGTTGAAGCCGAACGCGTCGCGGTGGTCGATCGCGTCGAGGGTGCGGACGCTCGACCAGTAGTCGTACGCGATCTCCCCCGGATGGACCTCGTGGGCGAAGCGCACGCCCTCCCCGTCGAACACGTCGAGGATCGGATTCCACCGGTCAGCGAAATCCTGGAAACCCTGGGCGATCACCGCCTCCGGCACCGGCGGGAACATCGCGACATAGGGCCAGATCGACGAACCGGTGAAGCCGACGACGGTGTCGACGCCGAGCTTCCCGGCCACCCTTGCCGCCCGCTTCATGTCCTCCGCGGCCCGCTGCCGTACACCCTCGGCCTCGCCGTCGCCCCAGACGTACGGGCGCAGGATGCCCTGGTGCCGGAAGTCGATCGGGTCGTCGCACACCGCCTGCCCGGCCAGGTGGTTGGAGATCGCGAACACCTGCAGCCCGTGCCGGTCGAGGATCTCGCAGCGGGACGCGACGTAGGCGTCGTCCTCGTCCGCCCGACGGAGGTCGAGGTGGTCGCCGGACGCGGCGATCTCCAGGCCGTCGTAGCCCCACTCCGCCGCGAGGCGGGCCACCTCCTCGAACGGGAGGTCGGCCCACTGGCCGGTGAACAGGGTGACCGGGTGACTGCTCATGGATACTCCTTCGTATCGCGGGGGCTTCGTGTCGCGGGCGGGGGTTCAGGCACCGAGGGCGCGCAGGTGGGCGATGCTGCGGGCGGCGAGGTCGTCCTGGCTCGCGGCGAGCGGTCTCCACACGGAGGCGGCGACGGCGATCGTCGCGTTCTCCCCCGTGAAGCTCTCCAGTCCCAGGGCGCCGCGGTAGCCGGCGTCGTCGAGCGCGCGGAGCATCTCCGGCCAGTCGGTGTGGTCGTCGCCCACGGCACCGCGGTCGCTGCCGCACACCTGCACGTGCGCGATGGCGGCGCCGGCCGCGCGGACCGCATCGGCCGGCCGCTTCTCCTCGATGTTGAGGTGGTAGGTGTCGAGGGCCAGCCCCACCCCGGCACCGAGCAGCGGCGCCAGCGCGTCCAGACTCTGCGCCACGGTGTTCAGCACGCTGGTCTCGTAGCGGTTGAGCGGCTCGACGGCCAGCGTCACGCCGATCGCCGCGGCCTCCCTGGCGAGCGGAGCGAGGTTCTCCCGGAGCTCGCCGACGACCTCCGCCCGCTCCCTCTCGTCCATGCGCCAGGTGACGCCGGTCGGCGCGTAGAACGGTCCGGCGACGACCGAGGCCCCGAGCACGGCCGCGGCGTCCAGGCACGCGCGGAGGTAGTCCTGCGTCGCGGCGACGTCTCCGGCGCGTGCGAGCAGCGAGCGGCCGGGACCCATCGCGCCGACCACGACCGCGCCCATGCCGAGGCCGTCCAACACGGCGCGGGCCCGCAGCGGGTCCCAGTCGCCGACGCTCTCCAGCGGCAGCTCCAGGGCGTCGTAGCCCATCCGCGCTGCCGTGCGGGCGAGCGGCTCCAGGGTGTCGTCCGTCAGCGGAGACGTCCAGACCCAGGTGTTGACGGCGATCGTGCGGGGCATCGTTGTCCTTGTGATCGTGCGGGTGCTCCCACCCTCCCACTCGGCGCGGGCCGAGCGGAAGGGCGGGAGCACACGGGGTTACGGGATCTGACGCTCCTGCCAGACCGTCGGGTAACCGGGGAGGTCCTCGCCGCCGAACTTGGCGTAGTGGCCGTCGGGCATCCCCTCGTTCGCCGCGAGATAGTCGTCCAGCTCGGCCTCGGTGATCGGCTTCTGCGGGAGCACCCACTCCTTCGGCACCTCTTCACCCGCGAAGATCATCTGCGCCGCGAGCAGCGGGGTGCGCCACTGGAAGTTCGAGTACACCGGAGCGAGGCCGGTGAGACCCGTGTCCTTCCACTTCCGCAGGAAGCTCATCTCGTCCTCGCCGGTCATCACCGGGTAGTCGGCTCCGGCGTCCTCGAAGGCCTCGATGGCGGCGACGGCACCGTCACCGGCGTCCATCCAGATGCCCTGCACGTCGCCCTTGGCGAGCTCGTCGCTGATGATGCTCTTGATCTCGGCGGGGTCCGCTCCGGTGAAGTGGTCGACGGCCTCGATCCCGGCCTCCTCGAACAGCTTCTCGGCTCCGGCCCAGCGGTGCTCCAGCACGTCGACGCCGGGGAGGATCCGGAGAGCCACGACCTTGTCGCCCTCGTCGAGGTTGTCGATGAGGAACTCCGCGGTGTCGATGCCCCAGGCGAAGCCGCCGATCGGGTGGATGAACGTGACAGGGCAGTCGGTGTTCACGCCGCGGTCGAACACGACCACCGGCTTGCCCGTCTCGCACGCCCGCTCGACCGCGGGGGTCATCGCCGCCGTGCTGTTCGGCGAGATGAGGAAGACGTCGCAGTTCCCCTCGGAGATGAAGTAGTCGATGTCGGCGATCTGGGTGTCGTCGGAGTCCTGCGCGTCGCGGGTCTCCATCTCGCTGATCGCGCCCGACTCCTGCAGCACCTTCAGCTGCTCGTTCATCGTGATCCAGCCCGTCTGCCGCCACGGGTTCGAGATCGAGGCGTTCGCGAAGCAGGCCTTCTTGGCGCCGGTGCTGGCGAACTCCGACGTGTCGACCATCTCGGCGTTGATGTGCTGCAGGTAGGGCTGGTCGGCGGGGCCCTGGGGGTCGACGCCGCGCTCCTCGTCCTGCTTGTCGAAGAGCTCCTGGTCGAACCACTCGGTGGTCTCGGCCGACTCCTCGGGGTTCTCCGACTCCGCCGGCGCCACGGACGGGTCGGTCGTGCACCCGGCGAGCGCGATGAGGCCGAAGAGGGCCACCCCTGCGGTGGCGATCTTCATCGATCGTCGCATTGCTAATCTCCTCTGGTTGTAGGGCTTGATGCGGTGGTGCGGTTCTGGGGGTTCTCGGTCCCCGCGGTCGGGACGTCCGTCGGCTGGGGACCGCGCCGGCGGCGGGCTCGGAAGGCGACCCCCGCGTAGGCGACGGCCGCGATGATGATGACGCCCTGCACGGCGTCGCGGAGCGTGGAGGGGACGCCCGCGATGTTCAGGAGCAGGAACAGCGCCTCCAGCGCGAAGGCTCCGGCCACGGCGCCCACGATCCACCCTCGGCCTCCGCCGAGCACGACGCCGCCGAGCACCACCGCGGTGATCGCGGTGAACTCGTAGCCGCGGCCGACGGACGGGTGCACCCCCGCGTACCCGACGAGCAGGACGGCGGAGAGAGTGGCCGAGAGGGAGGACAGCACGAACGCGCGGGTCGTGACCCAGGCCC
Source organism: Microbacterium paraoxydans (assembly GCF_900105335.1). Classification (NCBI taxonomy): domain Bacteria; kingdom Bacillati; phylum Actinomycetota; class Actinomycetes; order Micrococcales; family Microbacteriaceae; genus Microbacterium; species Microbacterium paraoxydans. Next base: position 1,071,422 of record NZ_LT629770.1, read on the forward strand.
GGCGGGCACCGGCGTAGTCCACCGCGCGGGCGTTGTCGCCGATCGCGATGAGGGTCTTGCCCAGCGGGCGCTTGGTGATGACGATGCCGAGGGCGAGCCAGGCGGCGAGCAGCAGCACGGCCCAGGGCAGGAACTCCAGCACGGGGAGGTCGCGGATCCCGCCGCGACCGATCTCCCGGAAGCTGTCGGCCGGGTTCCCCGTGGCCGCGCCGCCCGTCCACCACATCACGCCGCCGAGCAGGGCGAGCATCATGCCCAGCGTCACGATGAACGACGGCACCTTGAGCAGCGTCGTGAGGACACCGTTCACGAGCCCCACCACGACGCCGAACACGATCATGAGCAGCAGGACAGGGAGGGTGCGCGCGTCGTCCTGGCCGACGAGGTTGCCGGCGATGATGACCTGCGCCGTGATGAGCGACCCCTGGGAGAGGTCGAACTCCCCCGCGATGATCACGAAGTACTGCCCGATCGCGACGATCGCGATGGGGGCGACGCGCTGCAGGTACCGCATGAACTGCCCGGGCTCGGCGAAGCTCGGGTTGAGCACGGCGACCGCGACGAGCAGGATCACGAGCAGCAGGAAGACCGCCCCGCGGGGGCTGACGAGCGTGCGCAGCGCGTTCATGAGCGCCCTCCTTCCCGCACGGAGGCGGTATCCGCGGCGCTGTCGACGGCGGCGACCTCGGTGGTCGGGTCGGCGAGCTCGGCGGCCGCGACCGCCATGTCGGCTTCGGCCGCCTTCGCGGCATCATCTCCCCCGGTGCGCGTGCCGCCGGCGCCGAAGCGGGGACGGCGCCGCACGATGGCACGCCGGCTGTAGACGGCGACCGCGGCGACGATGACGATGCCGCGCACCACGTCCTTGAGGAAGGGGTTCACCTGCAGCACGCTCATGACGTTGTCGACGACGGCGAGGATGGCGACGCCGCCGATGGTGCCCCAGATCGAGCCGCGCCCGCCGAGGAGCAGGGTGCCGCCGAGCACGACCGCGGCGATGGAGAGCAGCGCGTAGCCGCCCTGCTGCCCGACCGTCGGGCTGCCCACCCCGAGACGGCTGGCGAGCAGGAGTCCGGCGAGGCCCGCGAACACGGAGCACAGCACGTGCGCCCAGATCAGCGGGAGGCGGGTGCGCACGCCGCTGAGCCGCGCGATCTCGGGGTCGCCGCCGACGGCGTAGAGATGGGCGCCGGTGCGGGTGCGGTTGAGCAGCACCCAGACCAGCACGGCGAGCGCGATCATGATGAGCGTGGACACCGGGATCGGTCCGACCCCGGTCGCGCCGATGAGCTGGAACGCCCACGGGACCTCGCCTGCCGAGCCTTCGAAGTTCGTGTTGAGGATGCCCTGGAGGATCAGCCCGACGCCGAGCGTCGCGATGAAGCCGTTGACCTTGAGCACCGTCACGATGAGCCCGTTCACGAGCCCGATTCCCGCGCACACGAGGAGCGTCACGATCACGGCGAGCGGGATGTTCCCCGCGTTCCCGGCCATCATCGTCGCCGCGAGCAGGCTCGACAGGCTGATGACGTAGGTGACCGACAGGTCGAGCGAGGCGCCGAGCACCACGAGCGTCTGCCCGATGGCCACGAGGCCGAGCACGCTCATCCCGGTCAGGATGTCGCGGATGTTCCCCGGGCTGAGGAAGTTGCGACCGACCGTGGCGACGAGGATCGCGCCGACGACGAGCGCGAGCAGCAGGATGCCGAGCACGATGACGGTCGAGTCGATGCGGAGACGGGCTCCGGAGCGGCGGCTCATCGCGCACCCCCGTTCGTCGAAGGACCGCGGTCGGCGCCGGTGGCCGCCGCGAGGATCTCGTGCTCGGCCGCACCGGCCGGCAGCTCGGCGACGAGTTCGCCGTCGTGCATGACGAGGATGCGGTCGCTCATGCCGATGACCTCCGGCAGCTCGCTCGAGACCATGAGCACCGCCTTCCCCTGTGCCGCCAGCTCGCGCATGAGCTGGTAGACGGCGTACTTGGCGCCCACGTCGATGCCCCGCGTCGGCTCGTCGAAGAGCACGATCTGCGGCTGGGTGAGCAGCCATTTCGCCAGCACCACCTTCTGCTGGTTGCCGCCGGACAGGAAGCGCACCTCCTGATCGAGGCCGCGCGAGGACACCTCCAGCGTGCGGAGCACCCCCGGCACCTCCCGGCGCGACGCCGCGGTGCGTCCCGCGAACACGTTCCGCACCACGAGCAGGGCGTTGTCGAGGATCGACTGCCCCAGCGCGAGCCCCTGCGCCTTGCGGTCCTCGGAGACGAGGGCGAGTCCGGCGCGCACAGCCGCGCGTGGTCCGCCGATCCGCACCGGCTTCCCGTCGATCCGCACGGCGCCACGGGTGAAGGCCTGGATGCCGAACACGCCCTCCACCAGCTCGGTGCGCCCCGACCCCTGGAGCCCGGCCACCCCGACGATCTCCCCCGCACGGAGCGTCAGCGACACCCCGTCCACGTAGGCGTTCCCGCAGCCGTCGAGCTCGAGTCGGGGCGCGCCGACCGCGGTGCCGGCCACCGGGTCGGGGAAGTACGACTGGATCGACCGCCCCACCATCCGGCGCACGAGCTCGTCGGTGGTCAGCGCCGCGGTCTCGTCCGTGGAGACGAGGGCGCCGTCCTTGAGGATCGTGATCCGGTCGCAGAGGTCGAAGATCTCCTTCAGCCGGTGCGAGACGTAGATGACGGCGACCCCTCGCGACGTGAGCCGGCGGATGATCGCGTACAGCAGCTCCACCTCGCGGTCGCTGAGGGCGGCGGTCGGCTCGTCCATCGAGATCACCTGCGCGTCGAACGACAGCGCCTTCACGATCTCGACGATCTGCTGCTCGGCCACCGTCAGCGAGCCCACCCGGGACTGCGGATCGATGAAGGAGACGCCGAGGTCGCTCAGCAGCTCCCCGGTCCGCACGTTCATGGCCCGGACGTCGATGAGCCCCGCGCGCCGCGGCTCCCGGCCGAGGTAGACGTTCTGCGCGACCGTCCGCTCCGGGAGCAGGGTGAACTCCTGGAACACCGTGACGATGCCGGCGTCCATGGCCTGCCGCGGGTGCGCGTGGCGTACCTCCGCGCCCCGCTACGTGATCGTCCCCTCGTCGGCCGGCTGCACGCCCGCGATGATCTTCATGAGCGTGGACTTGCCCGCGCCGTTCTCGCCGACGAGGCCGTGCACCTCCCCCGGCCGCACGTCGAAGTCGATGCCCTTCAGCACCTCCACGCCGAAGAACGCCTTGTGGATCCCGGCCACCTGCAGCACCGGCTGCGTCGTCGTCGCGGTCATGCCGGCACCTCCGTCCAGCGTCCCTCGTGGGCGGCGGAATCGAGCACGGCCTCGGTCAGCACCGCCGCGCGGTGGCCGTCGGCGAACGTCGGCAGTCCGTCGGGGACGTCACCCGCGATCGCGGCGTAGACGTCGGCGACGAAGCCGTTGAAGGCGTCCTGATATCCCATGGCGTGCCCGGCCGGGACACGCTGCAGCCGGGCGGACTCCGGGTCGGCCGCGACGGGGTCGCGCAGCAGCAGCCGCGACTCCTCCCGCATGCCGACCCAGAGCTCCTCCGGCCGTTCCTGCTCGAACCGCAGACTCTGCCGCGTCCCGTGCAGCTCCAGGGTGAGGGCGTTCTTCCGGCCCGCCGCCATCTGCGAGATGAGCAGCGTGCCGAGCGCCCCCGCCGAGGTCTCGACGAGCACGGCGACGATGTCCTCCGTGTCGACGGCTTGCCCGGCCCGCTCGGCGAAGACGCGGCGGGTACGGGCGCTCAGGGTGCGGATCCGGTCGCCCGTGACGAACTCGAGGAGGTCGCACAGATGCGAGCCGATGTCGGCGAAGGCGCGGGAGGCGCCGCCGGACGAGGAGCGCACCCGCCAGTCGTCGTCGGTGGGCCGCAGCATCCAGTCCTGCAGGTACGAGCAGTCCAGCGTGAGCAGCTCCCCGGCCTCACCACGGGCGATGCGCGCCCTGGCCTCGCGCACCATGGGGTGGTAGCGGTACACGAAGGGGACGGCCGCGACGAGCCCCGCCTCGGCGGCGGCCTCGGCGAGGGCGGCCGCATCGGCGGCGGTCGTCGCGAGCGGCTTCTCGCACACGACATGCTTGCCCGCCCGCAGCGCGCGGAGAGCGAGGTCGGCATGCGTGGCATTGGGGGTGCAGATGTGGACGACGTCGATGTCGTCGGCGTCCAGCAGGGCCTCCACGTCGTCGGCCCGTGCGGCGCCGAGCAGCTGCGCGGCCTCCCTGGCGCCCTGCGCGGAACGGGTGGCGACGGCGCGCAGGGCGCCGCCCGCGTCTCGGGCGGCCGTGCGGTGCACGCGGGCCATGAAGCCCCCGCCGAGGATCCCGGTTCGGATCGTCCCGAGACCGGTGTCAGTGACATCCGTTGTCATGGCGGCGAGTCTGACACAGCGACGAGGACTTTTGCTAGTCCTTCGTCAAAAGTTGTTTGTAACGAATCCGAAGTCGCACAGCCGACTGCGAGAAGTGCTGTGCTTTACTGACGCCATGGTTGACGTGCTGAGGCCGCTCGCGACGCCCTCCCCCGGGACCGGCGAGATCTTCCAGATCCTCCGCGACGGGCACGCGCGCACCAAGGCGGAGCTCGCCGCCCTCACCGGCCTCGCCCGCTCCACCGTCGCGTCCCGGGTCGACGCGCTGCTCGCCGCCGATCTCCTCCGCCCCGCCGGTGAAGCGGTCTCGACGGGCGGCCGCCCTCCGGCCCGCGTCGCCTTCAACCCGCGCGCCGGCCTCGTCCTCGCCGTCGACCTCGGAGCCACGCACGCGACCGTCGCCGTGGCCGACCTCGCCGGCGTGATCCTCGACGCGCACACCCGCGCGATCGACATCGGCGACGGACCGGAGGCCCTCCTCGACGCGATCCTCGCGGAGGGGACGGCCCTGCTCGCCGCGACCGCCGACGGCCTGCCCCTCGTGGGCGTCGGCATCGGCGTCCCCGGCCCTGTCGAGCACTCCACGGGGCGCCCGACCAACCCGCCGATCATGCCGGGCTGGGACCGCTTCGACGTCCCCGGCTACGTGCAGCGCACGTTCGACGTCCCGGTCCTCGTCGACAACGATGTGAACATCCTCGCCCTCGGCGAGCAGGCCACGAGCTGGCCGCGGGTGGACGACCTCGTGTTCGTGAAGGTCTCGACCGGCATCGGCGCCGGCATCATCGCCGGCGGTCAGCTGCAGCGCGGGGCGCAGGGATCGGCGGGCGACATGGGTCACGTCCAGGTGCCGATGAGCGCCGGCTCGGGGCGGGAGCCGGGCGACGAACGGGATCTCGAGGCCCTCGCGAGCGGTTCGGCCCTCGCCGTCGCGCTGCGCGCCGAAGGTCACGACGTGCACAGCGCCTCCGACGTCGTCGACCTCGTCCGCGCCGGCAACGCCGCGGCCATCGAGGCTACCCGCCAGGCGGGTCGCGATGTCGGCGAGGTGCTCGCGACGGTCGTGAACCTGCTCAACCCGTCGATCATCGTGCTCGGGGGCAGCATCGCCCGCGCGGGAGAGCACCTGCTCGCCGGTGTCCGCGAGGTCGTCTACCGCCGCTCGATCCCGCTCGCCACCCAGCACCTCGCGATCGTGCAATCGCAGGCGGGCGACCGCGCGGCGGTGCTGGGGGCGGCGATCATGGTCGCTCGCGAGGTGCTCTCCCCCGCGAACGTGGACCGCTACGTCGCCGCGAAGGGATCGAAGTCGGCGGGCAGCGCGCCCACCTGATCCAGCGTGCTCGCGACCTCCACGAACGTGCGCCGCGCTGCAGCCTCCTCGATCGAGAGGAGCGTGTCGAGCACGTGGTACCCGAACTCGCCGGTGGCGACGTGCGGTCGGTCCTCCGCGATCGCGCGCACCATGTCGAGCAGCCCGAGCCCGCGCCCCGCGAGCACCCCCTCGGGCGTGACATCGACGACCTCCTGCACCACCGGCTCCGGTGGCACGAAGTGCCGGGACAGCGGCCGGGTGATCGTGATCGGCCCGCCGAACGTGTTCGGGTCGGGGATGACGAGGGTGCCCTCGGTTCCCGTGATCTCCACGATGCCCTGCCGAACCAGCGGCGAGTCCGTGCTGTAGAGGCTCTGGGCCTGACCGCCGCCTTCGAAGTCCATCAGGACGCTGAGCGTGGACGGGATCTCGACCGGGAACTCCTCCCCGGCACGGTCGCCGACCTGCACGCGGCGGGTCGGCGACCCCTGCAGCCCGAGGGCGGCCACGGCGGCCACCGGCCCGAAGACGTGGACCAGGGTCGAGACGTAGTACGGCCCCATGTCGAGGAGCGGCCCCGCCCCCTTCGCATAGAGGAACGCGGGGTTCGGGTGGAAGATCTCCGGTCCCTGCCACTGGAAGGTCGTCTGGCCGAACAGCGGACGGCCGATGTCGCCGCGGGCGATCGCGCGCTTCGCGGTCTGCACACCGGGACCGAGGACGGTGTCGGGCGCGACGCCGACACGGAGTCCGGCCGCTGCGGCCGTCTCGAGAAGGCGTCGCGCCTCCTCGCGGTCCACACCGAGCGGCTTCTCGGTCCACACGTGCTTTCCGGCGGCGACGATGGCCTCCGAGACGGCGACGTGCGCGGCGGGGATCGTGAGATTCACCACGATGTCGATGCCGGGATCGTCGAGCACGACCTCGACACCCCCGCCCCGCGGCACCCCGTACGCCGCGGCCTGCGCGCGCGCCCGCTCCTCGACGAGGTCGCCGACCGCGCGCACCTCCACGTCCGGGAAGTGCGTGAGGTTCTGCAGATACTGGTCGCTGATGTTCCCGGCGCCGATGAGGCCGACGCCGACGACACCACCCCCGCGCACCATCAGCGCGCCACCTCGGCGTCGAGGAAGACCCGGCTGCGCTCGATGGCGTCGAACAGGTCACCGTCGTAGTGGTCGAACTCCACGATGGCGAGTTCGAGCGCGGGCGCGGCGGCGATCGCCTCCCGGAGCGGCACGGTCCCGTCGCCCGCGGACACCTGATCGGCCGGCGGGTACGCGTCCAGCAGCGCGGGGTCGAGGGTGCCGTCCTTCGCGTGCACCGCGATCACGCGCTCGCCGAGACGCTCCACGAGGGCCGCCGGATCGACGCCGCCCCGAGCGACCCAGTAAAGGTCGACCTCCAGCACGACGCGCTCATCGAGGTGCTCCGCGAGGACCTCCAGCCCGGTCACCCCGTCGAACACCGCCTCCAGCTCATGCGCGTGGTTGTGGTAGCCGACCCGGACGCCGGCCTCGGCGCCGATCTCCGCCGCCTCGTTGAGCAGCCGGGCGGTCTCGACGATCTGATCGATGCGTTCCCAACGCGCCGGCTCGGTGTAGGGATCGATCACCGTGCCCATGCCGAGCGCCTTCGCGGCCGCGAAGACCTCCGCGGGCGAAGGCACGGGGGCCGTGGTGCCGGAGCCGTCAGGGCGTACGAAGGTCGGCGTGGCCAGGAAAGCGTGCCCGGAGGGGGCGGTCAGTCCCGCGGCCGACACGGCGGCGGCCATGGCGTCCGCCCGGCGCACGAAGTCGTAGGGCTCGACCGCGGTGAACCCGCGCGCCGCCACCGCGGCGAGCGTGCCCTCGAGGTCGGCCTCCAGCTGCTCGCGGATCGTGAACAGCTGCAGAGAGGTCTGGATCGTCATCGGTCGTGCTCCTCGGTCGTCGGTGACAGGTGGGCATCGCGCCCCGGAGGCACGCTAGCACCGAATACCTCCACATGGAAGTTTTCTGTCGATAGACTCGCGACATGCCCGCCGCACCCTCCCACGACTCCGAACGCCCGCGTCCCCGCGGGACGTACGCCAAGGGCATCGCCCGCCGCCAGGAGATCCTGGACCGCGCGATCGAGGTGTTCGCGGCCCGCGGCGCCGACCGCACGAGTCTGCGGGCGATCGCGAAGGAGGTGGGGGTGACGCATGCCGCCCTCACCCACTACTTCGGGTCGCTGGAGGAGCTGCTCGTCGCGGTCTACGTCGAGAGCAACGCCCCGGGACGCAAGACCGAGCCGGAACCCGCGAACCCCGTCGAGGGGATGATCCGGTCGGCCAGGGCCAACCGCGAGGTCCCCGGCCTGGTGCAGCTGTACTCCACGCTCGTCGCCAGCGCGCTCGAGGAGGGCCACCCCGCCGCCCGCGCCTTCGCGACCGAGCGCTTCGCCCGCCTGCGGGCCGACATCGCCGAGACGGTCCGGGAGCAGCAGACGGACGGGCGCATCCGGGCGGACGTCGATCCTCTCGCGGTCGCCGCCCTCGTCGTCGCGGCCTCGGACGGCCTGCAGACGCAGTGGCTGCTGGACGACACGGCTCCGCAGCACGAGGCCCTCGCCCTCCTCGACCGTCTGCTCCGCCCGGCGGACGGCGCGGGCCGGGGCGGCGTCCGCGAGGGCTAGGCTCGAACCGTGACGCCCGTGCCGCAGTCCCCGTACGCGAGGGCCCTCGGCGAGCGCCTCGCCGAGCTGCACCCCCGGCTCCGGACCTACTTCCAGGCGGTCCCGGACGGGATGGTCGGCGTCGGCGAAGGCACGTTCCAGCGCGTCGGCACGCCGCGCCGCGCGCTCTGGCCGCTCCTCCGCCGCCTCGAACGGCGCGGGGTGGTCGCCGCCCGCTGGGAGCGCGACGTGCCCTTCCGCATCGAGAACCGCACCATCGCCTCCCGGGCGATCGCCGAGCGCACCTTCCGGTTCGCGACCGGGCCGTGGGTCATGCGCGACGCCGTCGCCCCGACGCGGCACGGCCGCATCGTCGACGAGCTCGGCGAGCCCGGCCTCATCGCGGCCTGCTTCGATGTCGAGCCCCGCGCGGGCGCTCTGCACCTGACCAGTCGCGCGGTGGGCATCCGCCTCGGGCGCTTCCGGCTCCGCATCCCGCGGATCGTGGCTCCCGTGGTCCGGCTCGTCGAGCGCTGGGACGACGAGGCCGGTCGCCAGCGGGTGCGCCTGACGGTCGACGCCCCGCTCCTCGGCCGCCTCTACGAGTACCGGGGCGACTTCGACTACGCCCTCGAACCCGATCGGAAGGACGACAGCGCATGAGCACGGACCGGGCGGTCATCGGCGGGGCCACAGGGTTCATGGGGCGATTCCTCACGGCACGACTCCGGGATGCCGGGCGCGAGGTCGTCACGATCTCCCGCTCGGGAAGCGACCTCACCTGGAGCGATCAGGACGGCATCGACGCCGCTGTCGACGGGGCCTCGCTCGTGGTCGGCCTCGCGGGAAAGAGCGTGAACTGTCGCTACACGCCACGCAACCGTGCCGAGATCTTCCGCTCCCGCCTGGACACGACCGCGGCCCTGAGCCGCGCCATCTCCCGCGCGGCCACCCCGCCGCCGCTGTGGATCAACTCCTCGACGGCCACGATCTACCGGCACGCGGAAGACCGGCCGATGACGGAGTCCTCCGGCGAGATCGGCACCGGCTTCTCGGTCGAGGTCGCCAAGGCGTGGGAGCGTGCCCTCTTCGCCGACGCGCTCCCCGGCACCCGCCGCGTGGCCCTCCGCACCGCCATCGTCCTCGGCGACGGCGGTGTGCTGGAACCGCTGCGCACGCTCGCGCGGCGGGGGCTCGGCGGCCCGCAGTACGACGGGTTCTGGCCGGTCGGTCCCGCGCGCCGCGCCGCCGGTACCGCACACCTCCCCGGCGCCCGTCGCGGTCGGCAGCGCTTCAGCTGGATCCACATCGAGGATGTGGCGCGCATTATCGAGTTCCTCGAACGGACCCCCGCTCTGGACGGGCCGGTCAACGCCGCCTCGCCGCACCCCGTCGACAACGCCACCTTCATGGCCACCGTGCGCCGCGTGCTGGGGGCGAAGGTCGGTCCGCCGATGCCGCGCTGGATGCTCGAGCTCGGCGCCATCGGCATCCGTACCGAGACCGAGCTCGTGCTCAAGAGCCGGTGGGTCCTCCCCGAGAAGCTCACCGCCGCCGGCTTCACCTTCCGCTACCCGGACCTCGAGGAGGCCGTCTGTGCCTCGTTCGCCGCGGCGGACGCGAACGCCCGGACGCACGTGGCCTGACCGCGGTCGCGCGAAGAGCCCGTCAAGCCGACTCCGGGAGCGCCGGGAACGTCCAGCTGCCGTCGAGCACCTCGGGGCGGGGGCGGTAGAGGCGGACGAGGTAGTTCCAGCCCTCCGTGATCGGCAGCACGTTCGGCACCCCCTCCGGATGGTCGCCGAAGCGGACGGTGATCGTGCCGTCGTCGTTGCGGACGCCGGTGATGTCGTTGATCGTGTAGGCGTCGCGATCGTTCGGCTCGAAGAAGCCGTCCGCGTTGTACACCGAGATCGACCAGAAGCCGTCGACCGGAACCTCGCCGACCGTGAGCTCGTACCGGCCCACCGGCAGACGGGGGTCGACGCCGATGTAGCTCGCTTCGGATGACGGCAGCCCGCCCCAGCCCGCCGCCGTGCCGATGAGGTGCCGCACCGGGTCGACCTCGCGCTCGCTGCCGAACATGCGGTCGAAGCCTCGCAGGTTCCGCGCCAGCGCGAGCAGCGCCTGGCGGGTCTCGTCGAAGCTGACGGTGTCGTAGTCCGGCATCGTGAACGGCGTGGCCGACCCGCTGTGCAGCGCGATGCGGTCCTGCAGCGCCCCCACCTCCGCCACATCCGCCGGGTCCGCGGGGTCCACGAGGATGCGGACGGCCAGCACGACGTACGGAGTCCCGAACTGCGCCACCGTCAGCGTGTGCTCGCCCGCCTCGTGGAAGATCGCATCGACGTAGTGGTGCTCGTTGACGACCATCGCCGAGAGGTAGCGGTCGCCGTGCTCCGGGATGGTGAACGTCGCGCCCTCGCTGATGTCCAGGACCGCGAAGCTGTACAGGGTGTCCCGGTTCAGCCGGATCACGGTCTGCCGGTCGATCGCGGCCGGAGCCCTGTTGTGCAGGAACCGATCCACACCCCCGGCCTCCTTCTGGAGGTCGCGCATCATGCGGTGGGTCTCGGCGAGGGCGAAGTTGTCGACGTTCACGAGGATGCTCATGACGGCATCCTGGCAGGCTGGACCGCTCGGCGGCTAGGACGAAGGAAGAGCGTCGTCTCCCCGCTCCCGACGCCGCTTCTCGATCTCCTCGCGGAGCCGCCACTCCTCGATCTCGCGGTCGAGGTCCGCGATCTGCTGCTCGGTGGAGCGCACGTCGACCGGCGGCGCTGAGCGTGTGACCGTGGTCGTCGGGGCGGTCGGGCGCTCGGCGCGCCGCATCCGCGGAAGAGGGACGCCGGCGTCCCCGTACTCGCGGCCGATCGCGAACCACAGCGCGCTGCCGATCAGCGGCAGGAGGATCACGATGATGATCCAGACCATCTTCGGCAGGTACTTCACCTGCGAGTCGTCGCGCGTGATGATGTCGATCAGGGCACCGATCATCAGCGCGATGACCAGGAGCGAGAACAGGAACGGCATGGGTTCAGGGTAGACGACGCACGGGCCGGAGCCGAGGGTTCACGGCAGCAGGTGTCCGGCGGCGCGGAAGAGCTCGTACCACTCCGAGCGGGTGAGCACGACGTCCACCCCGGCCGCCGCCTCCTGCACGCGGTGCGGTGTCGTCGTCCCGAGCACGACCTGCATCCCGGCGGGGTGCCGGGTGATCCAGGCGGTGGCGATCGCGGTCGGTGTCACTCCATGGACTCCGGCCAGACGCTCGATCACCGCGTTGAGTTCGGGGTAGTCCGGGTGCCCGAGGAAGACGCCGCCGCCGAAACCGCTCTGGTAGGGCGACCAGGCCTGCACGGTGATGCCATGGATCCGGCAGTAGTCCACGACGCCGCCGCCGTCGCGACCGATGCTCTGATCGTGCCCGGCCATGTTCGCGGCCACCGGCTGCGCGATGATCGGCGCGTGCGTGAGGGACAGCTGCAGCTGGTTCGCGACCAGGGGCTGCCGCACTGCGGTCTTCAGCAGCTCGATCTGCGAGGGCGTGTGGTTGGACACCCCGAACGCCCGGACCTTGCCCGATGACTCGAGGTGGTCGAAGGCGCGGGCCACCTCTTCCGGCTCGACCAGAGCGTCCGGCCGGTGCAGCAGGAGCACATCGATGCGGTCGGTGTGGAGGGCCGCGAGCGAGCCCTCCACCTGCCCGACGATGTGGTCGTAGCAGAAATCGAACATGCCCTGCGCCGGCACGATGCCGCACTTGGTCTGCAGCACGATCTCGTCGCGCTCCGCGCCGCCGAGCTGGAGGGCATCCGCGAATCGTGCCTCGCAGTGGTGCATCCGGCCGCCGTAGATGTCCGCGTGGTCGAAGAAGTCGATCCCGGCGTCGCGTGCGGTCGTGTACAGCGCGCGGATCTGCTCGTCGTCGAGGCTGTCGATGCGCATCATCCCGGCGATCAGGGCCGGAGCGGTCGTCGATCCGAAGGAAACGGTCTTCATGCGCCCACGCTACTTCATCGCGTCCCGCCCGCCCGCGGCACGAGCGGGCCCCGCCTCAGGGCGCGCAGGGAAGCAGGCGCGTGACGGGGACGCCGAGGACCATCGCGATCCCCGCGACATCCTCCATCGTGAAGTCCGCGCGCTCCTCGAGGAGGTCTGCCAGGGCGGGAGGTGCGATCCCGGCCTGCTCCGAGAGGTCCATGAACGACACTCCGGCGTGCAATCGCGCCGCCTCCACCGCTGATGCCATCAGATGACGCAATTCTGTCCCCATACGCCTACGGTACCGCCACGCACGGACACCCACACTTCTATAACCCACCAATATGACGGCATCCTGCTGTCGGCCCGCTGCTAAGGTGAGCCGGATGAAGACACCAGCCGAGCAGTTCAACGAGGCGATCGGTCGTCAGATGCGGGCGGAGATCGCGGCGGCACGCAGCAGCATCGCCGCCATGGCGCGCGACGTGGGCATCGCCCGGAGCGCGCTGGACAACTACGTGACGGGCAAGCGCGCCATTCCCGTCCCTGTGGTCTACGCGGTGTGCGCCACGCTCGGGATCGAGCCGCACGTCCTCGTCGCCCGGGCCGAGGAGCGCCTGGCCGCCGACGGCATGTCGGCGATCATCACCCCCTTCCGGCGCCGCACCGATGTCGCCACCCCGCGCGACAATACCCGCGAGGTCGCCTTCGAATCCGGATCCGCCCGCGAGACGGACACCGACGACCTCTACGAGTAGACGACACCGACCGGACGGAGGCCCATGCAGCATCTCCTCCGTCTGGCCGACGAGCTCGGTCTCCGCGTGATCGAACGCACAGGTCCCACCCCCGGAGGCTTCCAACCCGTCACCCGGACCATCCGGCTCGCTCCGGGGATGAGCCGGCGTACCGCGCGCAGCGTGCTCGCCCACGAACTCGGCCACGCCCACCTCGGCCATCAGCCCACACGGCAAGCCACCTTCCGCGCGCGACAGGAGCGGCAGGCCGATGAGTGGGCCGCGCGATGTCTGATCACGCCCGCGGCGTACGCAGCGGCGGAGCAGCTCCGCGGCACCCACCTGGCCAGCCTGGCGTTCGAACTCGACGTGACGATCGAGATCGTCCTCGCGTTCCAGCGTGTGCTCCTCCGGAAGAACCCGTCCGAGTCCGCCGCCTGATGATCGGGGACGGCGGGCGACGCTGGTTGAATGACCTCATGGCCTTCCTCGTCACCCCCGCCCCCGTCACTCTCACCGGCGAGCTCGTCGAGCTCCGCCCTCTCGACCGGTCGCACGTCGACGGACTCGTCGAAGCGGTCACCGAGGGCGACCTGTGGAAGACGGCCTGGTACACCTCGGTTCCGGCGCCCGACGGCGTCGCGGCTGAGGTCGACCGCCGCCTGGGCCTCGTCGCCACCGGCGAGATGGTGCCCTTCACGGCCTTCGACACCGCCGGCCGGGTGCTGGGCCTCACGTCGTACTACGACATCGTCGCCGACGTCCCCCGACTGCACATCGGATACACCTGGAACCGCCCGTCCGCGCACGGCACGGGCACCAATGCGGAGTCGAAGCTGCTGCTCCTCCGCCACGCCTTCGAGACGCTGGGGGTGTTCCGGGTCGGGCTGACGACCCAGTGGGTGAACTTCCAGTCCCGCGCCGCGATCGAACGGCTGGGAGCGAAGCAGGACGGCGTGATGCGGGCCATGAGCCGCTACCGCAACGGCGCACTCCGCGACAGCGTGGAGTACTCCATCATCGAGCCGGAATGGCCCGCGGTGCGGGCGAACCTCGAAGCGAGGCTCGCCCGGCGACGGTGAGCGCGGGGCGCCGCCCCGCGCTGGTCACTCGGTCGGGCTGCCGGTCCAGTTCTTGGAGCGACGCGTGGCAGAACCGCGCTGACGCATCGCGAACCCGAGAGCCAGCGAGACGAGCAGGATGCCGCCGACGAAGGTGAGCGCGGCGAGCGTGTCCGGCATCTCGTGGGCGATCCCCAGCAGCCAGAAGCCTCCGAGGAACATGATCATGAAGAAGAGGAAGCTGAGGATCACGGGATCTCCTGTCGTCGGTGCTCTACCAGGATAGCCCGGCCCCGGGAAGGCCCTGTGCCGCCGCCCGGATCTCTGGTGGAGTCGGAGCATGGACACCTCCCTCACCGCCCTCGCGATCTCCTGCACCCTCAAGCCCTCCCCCGCGTCGTCGAGCTCCGATCTGCTCGCGCGTCAGCTGCTCGATGCCCTTGCCGAGCACGGGGTGACGGGTGACCTCGTCCGTGCCGTCGACCTCGACATCCGTCCCGGCGTCGAGAAGGACATGGGCGACGGCGACCAGTGGCCCGGCCTGCGTCAGCGGGTCCTCGATGCCGACATCCTCGTCTTCGTCACGCCGACGTGGATGGGACAGCACTCGAGCGTCGCCCAGCGCGTGCTGGAGCGCCTGGACGCCGAGCTCGGCGAGACGGACGAGCAGGGCCGCCCGATCCTCTTCGACAAGGTCGCGATCGCCGGTGTCCTCGGGAACGAGGACGGCGCGCACCACATTTCCGCGATCCTCTTCCAGGCGCTGAACGACATCGGCTACACGATCCCGGCCCAGACGTCGGTGTACTGGAACGGCGAGGCCATGCAGACCGTGGACTACAAGGACCTCGACGAGACCCCGGAAGCCGTGAGCTCCGCGATCGCGACCGCGACCCGCAACGCCGCGCACCTCGCCCAGCAGCTCACTGCGCAGGCGTACCCCGCCGAGTAGCGGAGGCGCTCAGTCGGCGGGACCGTCGACGACCTCGTCCACGAGGCTGATGCCTCCCGACGAGCTCGCCTCGACCATGAGGGCCTGGATCCACTTCACGTTCAGCTCCGGCGTCTCCGGCTCCGAGAAGGTGAAGCGCAGCGGGATCGACGGATGCAGCCAGATCGTCGAACGTCCCGGCACGTCGCCGTCGGGGTGCTTCCAGGACAGTGTGAAGCTCTCGTTCCGGCGGAGTTTGGTCGCGATCGCGACCTTCAGATGGGCAAGGGCGCGGTCCTCGATCTGGATCTCGCTGCCGGAGCCGTACTGCATGGTTCCCATCCCACGACTCTACGGCCCCGAGCGGGCGGGACGCGAGGAGCGACACTTGCGCGCGTCTCCGGTGTGCCCGTGCGGCCGAGACGGCCGGAACCGCTCGCCGGGAGCGGCACGGAGGCGTCAGCGGAGAAGACCCGCGCTCACCGCGACGGTCATCCGGCTGCCCGACGCTGGAGGAGCTGGCGCACGTGCGCCTCGATCTCCGCGTCGTCGACGAAGCCCATGCGGGCGTACGGGGATTCCGCCGCTGCCGCCGATGCCGCCGGAGCTGCCGGGAGGCTGACGGGCGCTGCCGGCGCCATCTCCTCGGCGCGGGCACGGAGCGCGGCGACCCGAGCGGCCTTGCGGCGCTCCTCCTGTGCATCGATCTCGGCGCGAGCCGCCTGGGCGCGCGATCCCGACACCGACACCATCGGCTCCGGGAGCGGACGCGGGGTCCAGGTGGCGGGCCCCTGGTCATGCAGGGTCGGAGCGACCCTCTCCGCGACGGTCTCGACGGCCGCGGGCTGCGGACGTCGGGCAGCGCGCACAGCGACCGCGGCCATCCGCTGCAGGACGATGGTGGCGATGAGGGCTGCCACCCCGCCGCTCCAGAGGAGCACCGCTCCCCCGGTGGCCAGGAGCTGCCAGATGCCGAGCCCGACAGCGACGAGGCCGAGGACGAGCGCGCCGGTCGCCGTCAGGCGCACGCGTCGGCGGGCCCGGGCGCGACGGACCACGGGATCGGCCCGCGTGGCGGCGAGTTCCTGGCGGAGGGCCTCGAGCTCCGCGGCTTCCCGCTGGGCCTGCAGCCGCTTCGCGAGCTTCTGCTGGGCCACGACGGTACGGGCATTGAGCTCCATGTGCACCTCGCTGGGCGTCTCGCTCGTCTCGGCGAGGATCCGCAGCGCCTGATTGAGCCGCACGGCGTTCCGCTCGGCCGCGTTGTACTGGAAGCGCCCGCGCCAAGAGGGCAGCAGGTACAGCATCCACAGGAGCACGGCGACGAGCACGATCACTCCCCCGCTCAGCACCGGCCCGTCCATAGGACAACGGTAACGGCGGCGGACCGGCCGCGCCGTGCAGTCGGGGCGCGTGTCGCGGCGTGTCCTTCCGCAACGGGCGATGTCAGAGGCTGATGCGGTCCGCCGGCGGGATCGTCGCCGCGTGCGGCGGCACCTGTCCGTGGATCCACCGGGCGAGTACGCCCTGAGGGACCTCCTCCTGCGTGAGGGCGAAGGCATAGTGGTCGCGCCAGTCCCCGTCGATGTGGATGTATCGCCGGCGCAGCCCCTCGTACCGGAAGCCGAGCTTCTGGACCACGCGAAGGCTCGCGGCGTTCTCGGGCCGGATGCAGATCTCCATCCGATGCAGCCCGTACTCCGTGAAGCAGGCGTCCGTGGCGAGCGCGACCGCGGTCGGGGTGATCCCCCGCCCCGCGAAGCGCTCACTCACCCAGTACCCGATCGTCGCCGAGCACAGCGAGCCCCGGGCGACACCCCAGACGTTCAGCTGCCCGGCGACCTCACCGTCGTACTCCATGACGAACGGGTAGCCGCCGCCGTCCCGGTACTGCTGGAGCAGCCGACGGATGCTGACCCGCATGTCGAAGGAGACCGCCCCGTGCGGGATCGTCGCCTCCCACGGCTGCAGCCACGCGCGGTTCGCGAGCAGCTCCTGCTGCAGAGGCCGCGCGTCCTTCGTCCGGATCAGACGCAGCTCGACCGGTCCGTGCCGCATCCCCGTCGACAGCTCCACGCCGCACCTCCGACGACCGCGAGGCGCCTAGAGGCGCTCCGCGAAGTCCTTGAGCCAGGGGCGCAGCTCCGAGCCCAGGTCGTCGCGGTCGGCCGCGAGCTGCACGATCGCCTTGATGTAGTCCACGCGGTCGCCGGTGTCGTAGCGGCGGCCTCCGAAGACGACGCCGACCACGCCGGGACCGCCGTCCGCCGTCGCGAGCTCCTGCAGCGCGTCGGTGAGCTGGATCTCTCCGCCCTTGCCGGGCTCGGTCCGCTCGAGGATCTCGAAGACCGATGCGGGGAGCACGTAGCGTCCGATGATCGCGAGGTTGGACGGGGCGTCCTCCTTCGCGGGCTTCTCGACGAGGCCCGTGACACGAACGGCGTCCGACCCCTCGATCGGCTCGACGGCGGCGGCCCCGTACATGTGGATGCTGTCCGGGTCGACCTCCATGAGGGCGATGACGGCGGCGCCCGTGCGCTCGTGCTCCGCGATCATCTCCGTGAGCAGCGGGTCGCGCTCATCGATGAGGTCGTCGCCGAGCAGCACCGCGAACGAGCTGTCGCCGACGTGCGTCCGAGCGCGGAGCACGGCGTGGCCGAGACCCTTGGGCTCGCCCTGGCGGACGAAGTGGATGTCGGCGAGGTCGCTCGACTTCATCACGCGCTCCAGGCGACCCGTGTCGCCCTTCTCCATGAGCTTCACCTCGAGCTCCGGCACGGAGTCGAAGTGGTTGGAGATCGCGTTCTTGTTGCGCCCGATGATCACGAGGATGTCCTCGATCCCGGCGTTCGCCGCCTCCTCGACGACGTACTGGATCGCCGGCTTGTCGACGACGGGGAGCATCTCCTTCGGCATCGCCTTCGTCGCGGGCAGGAATCGTGTCCCCAACCCGGCAGCGGGAATGACAGCCTTGATCTTCTCGTGAGCCATTCCCACAGCCTACCGGTGGGGGCCGCCCTAGACTCGGACCATGGCTAACGACGTCGAGCACGCCAAGCGAGCCCTCCGCGCGGAGCTGCGCGAGCGGCGTCAGCTTCTGTCCGATCCGCAGCGCGAAGCCGCTGCCACGGCGATCGGCGAACGGCTGGACGCCCTCGTCGACGAGCTCGGCGCCCGCTCCGTCTCCTGCTTCCTCTCCACCACCACGGAGCCGGGCACCAGGGAGTTCGTCACCCGCGCGGTCCGCCGCGGGATCCGGGTCCTCCTCCCGGTCACCCGCTCCGACGGACTGCTGGACTGGGCGGTCGCCGACGACACCGACGAGATCGCGGAAGGCCTCCACGGGCTGCCCGAGCCCACCGGCGAGGTGCTCGGGCCGATCGCGGTGAACGACGTCGATCTGATGATCGTCCCCGCCGCCGCCGTCGACCTTTCGGGGATGCGCATGGGCTGGGGCCGCGGCTACTTCGACAAGACCATCGGCTCCATGGAGAAATGCCCTCCGGTGTACGCGGTGATCTATGATTCCGAGGTACTCGACGAACTGCCGCGCGAGGTGCACGACCAGCCGGTCGACGGCATCGTGACCCCGTCGCAGACGCTGCATCTGTCGCCTCGGCGACGCTGACCCGCAAGGACCGCCATGCCCACCTACGCCTATGCCTGCACCGCGTGCGGGCACCAGTTCGACGCCGTCCAGAGCTTCTCCGACGACGCGCTCACGGTCTGCCCCGAGTGCGGTGGCGCGCTGCGCAAGCAGTACGGCTCGATCGGCGTGACCTTCAACGGCTCCGGCTTCTATCGCACGGACTCGCGCGCCAAATCCGGGGGTTCGAAGGATGCTTCGGCATCATCGAAGTCGGATTCGACGACGAGCGCCAAACCGGCTGCTGCGTCGACTCCCGCCTCGAACTGAGGCCCAGTCGACTTGGGGGTTTCCATGCTCAAAGGATTCAAGGACTTCCTGCTCCGCGGGAACGTCATCGATCTGGCCGTCGCGGTCGTCATCGGCACCGCCTTCACGGCCGTCGTGACGGCCGTGGTGAACAGCATCATCAACCCGCTCATCGCGCTCTTCCTCAAGGCCGATGCGGCCGGGAACTTCGGCATCCCTGTCACCAACATCTACGGCGAAGAGGTCGTCTTCCCGATCGGCGACCTGATCTCGGCGATCATCAGCTTCCTCGCGGTCGCCGCGGTCGTCTATTTCGTCTTCGTGCTGCCGATGAACACCTTCAAGGCGCACGTCGAGGCACGCAAGGGCACGCCCGCCGAGGAGCCGGAGGAAGAGCCGGCCGCCGCGACCGAGGCGGAGCTGCTCGTCGAGATCCGCGATCTGCTCAAGACCCAGCAGGGTCCGCGCGGCGTCTGACCG
Source organism: Microbacterium paraoxydans (assembly GCF_900105335.1). Lineage (NCBI taxonomy): Bacteria > Bacillati > Actinomycetota > Actinomycetes > Micrococcales > Microbacteriaceae > Microbacterium > Microbacterium paraoxydans. Next base: position 1,090,843 of record NZ_LT629770.1, read on the forward strand.
CACCGCGCTCACGACCCACGGCTCTCCTCGGAGGGCCGTGGGTCTTTCTCGTTCCGGGTGCGGCCGCCTCAGTAGTGCGGAGGCACGTCGCGGAGGAGCTGGTCGTCATTGGGCCCCTTCGGGTCACCCGGGGCCGACCGGCGCGGCGCCTGGCCCTCCGGGACCTCCGGCGCCGGGTCGCTGCCCTCGACCGGCGTCAGGCGCGCCCGCCGGGAGCCCGGCACCCGGACGACCCGCTGACGCGGCTCGTCACGGCCGTCAGTCATTCCGGTGGTCGCCGAGGTCGAGGGGCTGCGTGTCGTTCTCCGCGCGCGGGGCCGACTCCGAGATGCCGAGCACCGTCGCGATCCGGGACGCCACGGTGCGCGGGTCGCTGTAGAGGTCGAACGCGTGGACGCGGACGTAGTGCCAGCCGAGGCGGCGGAGCACATGCGGGCGCAGCCGGAGCGTCTCGCGCAGGGACTCCCCCCGGGACTCCGGATCGGACTCGATCACGACGGCCTTGCCATTGTGCTGCGCCACGAGCGGCAGGAGCCCTCGGTAGTCGACGTCGACGGAGGCCCCGAGACGCCGGAGCTCCCTGGCCAGCGCGAGCGTGAGCGGGTCGGCCAGATCCTCCAGGCGCGCGTCGCGGGCGCGGGCCGCGAGACCGCCGAGGATCGACATGAGCGTAGCCGCGCCGTGCTCGAGACGCCCGTCGTCGAAGGCCGAGGGGCGGATGGACGAGACGATCACCATGGAACGCCGCGCCCGGGTCATCCCGACGGTCAGCAGCCGCTCGCCGTCCGGCGTGGACAGGTCGCCGAAGTCGCTGAGGACGCGGCCGTGCTTGGTGAGCCCGAAGCCGAGCGAGAAGATGACACGGTCGCGGCTCTCGGCGACGGACTCCTCGAGCGTGAGCACGGCGAACGGCTCCGCGGTGTCGCGGGCGACGAAGTCGGCGACGTCGGAACGGCCGGCGAAGGCGGCGGTCACGGCGGCCCGCACGCGCTCCGCGTGACGCGTGCTGGCGGTGACCACCATGAGCGACTCCGTCGGGCGGTGCACGGCGTGCTCGACGACGAGCGTGACGACGCGGGCGACCTCGGCGTCCGGGCTCTCGACGGCGCCGGACACGGGATCGGGCGTCCCGGTGCCGCCTTCGACGTAGTCGACGGTGAGGCTGCCGCGGCCGAGGTACGACCCCGCCCACGGAAGGGAGACGATCTCGCCGCCGTAGAACGCGTCGTTGATGAGCTCCGCGAGATCCTCGCCGCCGGCACGGTAGCTCCGGGTCAGCGTCATCACGGGGAACAGCTCGGACAGCCGCTCGAAGACGGAGACCTCGTCGAACGGGACCTCCTCCTCCCAGTCCTCCGCGGGGTCGACCGCGATGCGGAAGGGAGAGGGCCGCTGCGTGACCGGGTCTCCGAAGGCGACGACCTGCCGGGCACGGCGGATCGCCGGGGCCGCCTCGGCGAGGTTGATGGCCGCGGCGTCGACGAGGAGCACGGTGTCGAACTCCACCGCGTCCGGGATCTCCGGGACGAGGTAGGGCGACGAGATCCAGACCGGAGCCAGGACGTCGACGAGCGTCGGTGCGGCGCTGACGACCTCGGCGGCCGTCGTCGCGGACTGCGTGAGGGCCCGGCGCAGGTTCTGCGACTGCTCGGGCTCGTCGACGATGGCGATGCGCCACTGGTTCGCGAGTTGCCAGGCGAGCAGCGGTCCCGCCATCGCCGCGTGCGCCTCGTCCACCAGCCGGAAGTCGCGCTCGAGGCGGTCGACCACGGCCGTGTTCGCTCCGAGCAGCGCCCGGTTGTCCTGCAGCGCGCGCTCGAGAAGGGACTGCCACCAGGCGAACTCGAGCTCGTCCCCCACCCGGGCTTCGGAGACGTGGCGCACCGAGAGCTCGGTCAGCAGCGGCTCCAGGCCGAGGAGGGCGAGCTTGTCACGCAGCTGCGCGCGCTCGACGAGGTTCTCGAAGACGTCGGACTTCGCCGCGAGGCCCGCGAGCATGCGCACGAGTCGCGCGACCGGCAGCGAGGACAGCGGCTCGCGGCGGCCGAGAGCGGCATCCAGCTCGGCCAGCTCGGCCTCCACCCGCTGCCAGGAGGCGAACACGTCGGCGAGGCCGAGCGGGATCTCCGGCGCGACGCCCGCGTCGACGTAGCGCTGCCACTGCGTGCGCTGGGTCTGGATGCGCAGCAGCGCCTCGTGCATCTCCGTCACGTGCACGCCGGGGCGGACGTACTCCTTGGCGAGACGGCGGAGGCGGCGACGGTTGGCTCCGGACATCCCGGGCGCGTCCCGGCGCGAGCCGTGCGCCTGGATGAGCTCCCCGAGCGGACGCTCGAACACCGTCGGGCTGAACCGGTCCAGGGTGTCGCGGATGCCCTGCAGCAGCTCGAGGTAGTCGCCGAGCTCGTCGATCGTCGAGAACGGTCGCATGTGCGTCTGCGCGATGAGCTCGTAGCCGCGCTCCAGCAGGGCGGGCACGCTGACGGCATGGAGGCGCCCGGCGAGCTCGTGGGCGGCGCGGGCGGCCTCGGTGCTGCCGAAGGTCACGCCGTACCAGGGCGAATCGTTCGGGCCGACGCGGAACTCGCCGAGCCGCGCGGCGTGCGCCAGGGCGGCGGCCGCGTCCCTGCGGTCCTTCGCGAGCCGGCGCAGGGCGTCCACACTCAGGCGGGCCGTGGTCGACGGCGGGACCGGCAGCGACGCGAGGCGGGTGAGGTGCCTGGTCGCGTCCAGGACGGAGGCGTCGAGGCCGGGGATCGGGACGGTCAGAGCGTCGCGGTAGTCGCGGAGCACCGTGCGCAGCCGCACGAGCGCGTCGTCGACCTCGCTCACCTTGGGCGCGGTCGCCTTCTCGTTCCTGCCGATCGCCCGGACGAGGTCGCGGCGCAGGCTCGCCGGGGACACCGCGAGGCTGTCGAGGCCGATGCCGGCGAGGCGGTGGCGCACGCCGTCGAGCGTCGACCGGCGCGCCGAGACGACGAGCACCTTCTTGCCGGCACGGACGAGCTCGCCCAGCGCGTTGATGACGGTCTGCGTGCCGCCGGTGCCCGGCAGCGTCGCCACGGTGAGGGAGTGACCGGCGGTGATGCGGGCCAGCACCGCCTCCTGCTCGGCATCGGCGTCGAGGAGGAGCGTGTCCGAGGCGGGCGCGCGGTCGTCGGGGCCGATGTGGTGAGGAACGGCCCTGGGTGCCGTGACCTGCTCGCGATCGCCGACGTGGCCGCCGAGGGCGTTGAGGACCGGGTGGTCGAGGGTGCCGCCGTCCTGGGCCATGGCACCCGCGACGTCGGCGAAGGTGGAGACGACGAGTCGAGGCTCGACGGAGAACGTCTCGATCGATCGGGTGAGACCGCGAAGGCTGTCGATCACCGGCTGCGGCTTGAAGATGCCGCCGTCGTAGGCGAGCGCCGCGAGGGCTGTGGCGTCGAGCGACAGCCCGAAGTGCTCGCGGGCGACCCGGACGAGCTCCGGATTCACCTCGAAGGCGCCCTGCAGCTTGAGCTCGAAGTCCGTGTGATGGCGGCGGATGGCGAGGGGTCGCAGCAGGACAGGGGCGGCGAAGGTCGCCCCGCCGATGCGCCACCGCGCGACACCGACGGCGAGGTGCACGGCTTCGATCCCCCGGACCGTGCGCAGCTCGGTGTTCTTGGCCGTGATCCGCTCGGCGGCCAGCCGCGCGGTACGCAGGCCCACCTCGTCGCGGAAGAGGTTGGACAGCAGCGTCGACTTGCCGGTGATGAACTGCGGGAGGCTGCCCGGGTGCGCCTTGGAGATGTCGATGCCGGATTCCGGCCCGTCGCGGAAGCTGCTCAGCGGCGAAGGACCGCCCAGATCGGCGGCTTCGGCCCGCAGGCGCGTGCGCTCGGCCTCGGCGGCGTGCGCGATGCCGACTCCGGTGGACGAGTCGTGCAGGTCGCCGAGGGACACAGCGTTGTCCACCGCTGTGCTGTTCGCAGACCTGCTTTCCCGTCGCCACACACTCACACCCTAGGCGCGACACCGCCGGAGATCGGTATCCACGGCGGGTTTCCGGTGAAAAACAGCCGGTACGACGCCCGCTCGGACTGCTCCTCCCCGGACGGTCGTGCGCTCACGTTGTCCACGGAACGCGCGACCGGGCCGGCGACCGGTTCTCTCGTGTCGAGCGGGCCGGTCAGGATGGGGACATGACTTTCCGCTATGACTTCGCTCCGACGCCCTTCGGCGATGCCCTCGCGGTCTTCTCCGACGAGGGCATCGTGCGCTTCGACCTCTCCGAGTCCGCAGACCCGCAGGTGCCGTGGCTGCTCGAGAGCGTGTCGCGGCAGCTCGGTGCCGTCCCGGAGCCCGAGCCCGGCGCCGCCGACGAGCTCGTCCCGCTCCTCGATGCCTACTTCGACGGCGAGCCCGTGCGCTTCGACGAGCGCGTCCGCCTCGACTGGCGCCTCGTGGACGGTTTCCACCGGGCGGCGCTGCACACCGTGTGCGACATCCCCTGGGGCCAGACCCTGAGCTACGGGGAGGTCGCGGTGCTCGCCGGCCACCCGGGGGCCGCGCGCGCCGTCGGGACGGCGTGCCGCCTCACGCCGTTCTCGATCATCGTACCCGTGCACCGGGTCGTGCGATCCGACGGCTCCGCGGGGCACTACGGCGGCCATCCGGAACGGAAGCGCTTCCTTCTGGACCTCGAGTCCCGATGAATCCCGCTCCTGGGGCGCGGGCCCGGCGAGTAGGCCGCCGGGCCCGCACCCGAGGAGGTCGCGTCAGTGGTCGACGGCCTTCTCCGCGCCGAAGCCGGTGAGCGAGCGCACCTCCATCTCGGCCGCCAGCTCGGGAGACTCGCGCCGCGTGCTGGTGACGGTCCCGAGCCAGCCGAGCGCGAACCCGAGCGGTATGGACACGATGCCCGGGTTGTTCAAGGGCCAGACGGCGATGTCGATCCCCGGGATCATCGACGTCGGCGTGCCGGAGAACACGGGCGACAGGATGATGAGGATGATCGCCGAACCGAGCCCGCCGTACATGCTCCACACCGCGCCCCGCGTCGTGAACCGGCGCCAGAACAGCGAGTAGAGGATCGTCGGCAGATTGGCCGATGCCGCGACCGCGAAGGCGAGCGCGACGAGGAACGCGATGTTCTGCCCCTGCGCCCCGATGCCGCCGACGATCGCGAGGATGCCGATGACGATCACGGTCCGGCGAGCGACCCGCACCTCGCCGTTGGGATCAGCCTCGACCGGCTTCCCCGAGGCGTCCTTGCGCCCCTTCTGGATGACGTTCGCGTAGATGTCGTGGGCGAACGACGCCGCCGCGGTGATGGTGAGTCCGGCGACGACCGCGAGGATCGTGGCGAACGCCACCGCGGAGATGAACCCGAGGAGCACCGGACCGCCGAGCTTCAACGCCAGCAGCGGCGCAGCGGAGTTCACTCCCCCGGGTGCCGCGGCGATCACATCGGCCCCGACGAGCGCACCGGCTCCGTAACCGAGCACCAGCGTGAGCAGGTAGAACCCGCCGATCAGCCAGATCGCCCACACCACCGAACGCCGTGCCTCCTTGGCCGTCGGCACGGTGTAGAAACGCATGAGCACGTGCGGCAGACCCGCAGTGCCGAGCACGAGGGCCATGCCCAGCGACAGGAAGTCCCACGGGTTGGCGCCGTACTGCAGACCGGGCGCCAGGACCGCCTCACCCTTGTCGGAGTTGGCCACCGCTGCCTCCAGGAGGGTGTTCAGGCTGAAGCCGTTGATCGCGAGGACCCAGATGGTCATCGCCAGGGCACCGCCGATGAGGAGCACCGCCTTGACGATCTGCACCCAGGTGGTGCCCTTCATGCCGCCGATGAGCACGTAGACGATCATGAGGATGCCGACGACGGCGATGACGACCGACTGCCCGACGCGCCCGTCGATCCCGAGCAGCAGGGACACGAGGCCGCCCGCCCCCGCCATCTGCGCGAGGAGATAGAAGAAGCAGACCGCGAGCGTGGTGATCGCCGCCGCCATCCGCACCGGGCGCTGCTTCAAGCGGAACGAGAGCACGTCCGCCATCGTGAACTTGCCGGTGTTGCGCATGAGCTCCGCCACGAGCAGCAGCGCCACCAGCCAGGCGACGAGGAATCCGATGGAGTAGAGGAATCCGTCGTACCCGTTGATCGCGATGGCGCCGCAGATGCCGAGGAACGACGCGGCGGAGAGATAGTCGCCGGCGATCGCGAATCCGTTCTGGGGCCCGGTGAAGGAACGACCAGCTGCGTAGTAGTCAGCGGCCGTCTTGTTGTTCCGACTGGCGCGGATGACGATGAACAACGTCACCGCGACGAAGGCGAGGAAGATCGAGATGTTGAACACCGGATTGATGTCGAGTGCCACATCCTCGGTGGCCGTGCGGATGATGGTCATGCGTCCGCCTGCGCCTTCTCGAGTTCTTCGCGGATCTCCGATGCCAGCGGGTCGAGCTTCCTATTCGCGAATGCGACATACGCCATCGTGATGGCGAATGTCGTCACGAACTGTCCGAGCCCGAACAGCAGCCCCACGGTGATATCCCCCCAGACGCGCTGCGCCATGAAATCGCGGGCGAATGCCGCCAGCAGCACGTAGACGAAATACCACACGAGGAAGAACGCGGCGAGGGGGAAGATGAAAGAGCGCTGCGTCCGTTTCAATCGCAGGAATCGAGGGGATTGCTCGACGGCGACGTAATCGATCGCACCGTTCTGAGGGGTCGGAACCTGTTCGCTCATGGGGCCTCCTTGCCACATGTCCGCTGCACGCGCGGCTGTCGCCGCCCGAGTGGTAGGGTCGACGCTACGAAACGGGGAACGGTGCCGTCACCCCCGAAAGTAGGTATTCGTGAGCTCTCCGATCACCGTCGAATCCGAGGCGGAGCTCGTCGCCAACGCGGTGCGCGAGCTCGCGCGGCGCACGCGCTTCCCCGTCGCGTTCGGCGGGCTGATCGAAGAGGGCGTCGTGAGCGTCACGAGCATCGTCGGTGCCCGCACGCGTGCTCTCGACGGGCTCCGCGTGCGCCCCGAGCGCGGCCTCGGCGGGCGGGCGATGATGGAGCTGCGCCCGCGGATGACGAGCGACTACGGCTCCTCCCGCCAGATCACCCACGACTACGACGTCTTCGTGCTCGGCGAAGGCCTGCGGACGCTGCTCGCCCTGCCGATCGTCGTCCAGGGGCGCCCGCGCGGCGTGCTCTATGCCGGCGCCTGGGCCGAGGAGAGGATCGGCGGCGTGACGACGGCACCGGCGATGCAGGTCGCCCAATCCGTCGCCGATGAGCTGCGCATCCGGGACGAGGTGCAGCGCCGTCTGCGGGCCGCGTCCCCGTCGCCCGCAACGGTCGCGCCGGCCCAGCGCGAGGAGTTGCGGGAGAGCTTCGCCGAGCTGCGCAGCATCGCCGCCACCGTGGACGACGCCGGCATCCGCGCGCGGCTGGCGCAGGTCGAGCGCCGACTGCTGACCCTCGCCGGTGACGACCTCCCGACGACGACCGGTCCCGTCCCCGTCATCCACCTCTCCCCGCGCGAGACCGACGTCCTCGCGTGCGCCGCCCTCGGATCGACGAATGCGGAGATCGCCGCGCACCTCGGTCTGCGGGAAGGCACCGTCAAGGCCTATCTCGGCACCGCGATGTCGAAATTGGACGCGTCGACGCGGCATGCCGCCGTGACCAAAGCACGTCGCGCGGGCCTGCTTCCCTGAATCGGCATTCTCCACGACCGCGTCATACGGGGCCATGAAGGAGCGGCCTTTGTTGTGCGCATTCCCGCCGCCGCGATAAAGTCGCCGTCATGGCGAGACGAATTGTGCACCAGCTGGTCGACGATATCGACGGCACCGTCCTGGAGGTCGGAGAAGGCGAGACCGTGCATTTCTCGCTGAACGGCACCTCCTACGAGATCGATCTGAATTCCGCGCACGCCGAGGAATTGCGTCAGGCCCTCGAGCCGTACATCACGGCCGGGCGTCGGGCGGGATCCGGTGCGTCCACCGGCGGAGGGCGCTCCTCGTCCTCCGCCTCGTCGCGGAAGCGGCCCTCACGCAACCCCGAGGTCGCGGCTATCCGCGCCTGGGCGAAGGAGAACGGGTACACGCTCTCGGAGCGGGGACGAGTTCCGGCCCCCATCCTCGACGCGTACCGCGCCGCTCATTGATCCGGTCCCGCCCCACCTCACGGTCGGGCGGGATCTTCGTGTACGCCCTGCGTGGCCCACGGCTCGTCACGCAGGGTGATCTCCTCCGTCATGTCCTGGAGGAACCGGATCACCACATCGCGCTCCGCCGCCGACAACCGCGCGGCCGCGTAGAAGCGCTTGGCCTGCTGCCGCCCGACCGTCTCCATCGCGGCGTGCCTGGTCTCCGGAGTGATCGTGATCGCGAGGGCTCGTCGGTCGGTGGGATGCGGCGAGCGCCGGATGTGCCCGCCCTTCTCGAGCCGGTCGAGCAGCTTCGTCGTCGCCGCGGTCGAGACCCCGAGGTGATGGGCGATCCCGCTGGGGGTCGCCACCAGCGACCGATTCGCGCACACGATCAGATAGTGCAGCGCCCGCATGTCGGTCTCGTTCAGCTGCATGTACCGGCGCGACGCCTGCGACAGCCGCTGCTCGGCGTCGCGCAATCCGCCGAGCGCCTCCATGACGCGAGCGATCTGCCGCAGATCCTCCGGCGCGACGCCGGAGCGGTCGATGATCGTGCTGCGCGGATCGCTGGCCTCGACGTCGTAGATCGCGCCATGGGTCAGGTCGTCCGGCCCCGCGGTCGCCGGCGCCTCGGCGACCGGGGTGGTGCGGGGCTCGGAGTGCATGCGATCATGTTACACACCAACAGCTTCATGCTAAGTTGATATTTCGCCAGGTTAGCTAAAAGACGAGAGGGCGCCATGGACAACGTCACACTCCTCGCCGAAGACGGGACTGCCGTCGGCATCCTGCCGAAGAGCGAAGTCCACACGACCGACACGCCCCTCCACCTCGCCTTCTCCTGCTACGTGCAGGATCGAGAGGGACGCCTGCTCGTCACCCGTCGCGCCCTCGGCAAGCGCACGTGGCCAGGTGTCTGGACCAACAGCTTCTGCGGTCACCCGCAGCCCGGCGAGGACATGATCGAGGCGGTGCGCCGACGCGGCTCCGAGGAACTGGGGGTCCAGGTCAGCGACGTCCGGCTCGCGCTCCCCGACTACCGCTACCGCGCCGTGGACGCGAGCGGCATCGTGGAGAACGAGATCTGCCCGGTGCACGTCGCCGTGATCGACGGGCAGCCCGCCGCGAATCCCGACGAGGTGGCGGAATGGGAATGGGTCGATGTGGACGACCTGCTCGCCGCGGTCATCCGCACCCCCTTCGCCTTCAGCCCCTGGCTCGCGGAGCAGCTCCCGCTCCTCCGACGACACGGAGAGGTCTGAGCCATGGCCGTCACCGTGACAGAGGAAGACCTCGGCACCCGCATCGAGGCGGTGCTGCGACGACGCTTCGCCGAGCGCACGGTCGCCGCCGAGCACTACGGGGCGGAGTTCGCCGCGCTGTGGCACACGGCGGCAGAGCACGCCCTCGGCGGGAAGCTCCTGCGTCCGCGCATGCTCATGGACCTGCTGTCCGCACTCACCGCGGCTCCCCTCACGGCGAAGGACACCGCGCGGGCGATCGACGTGGCCGCTCATGTCGAGCTCCTGCACTTCGCGTTCCTCCTGCACGACGACGTGATCGACGGCGACCTCACGCGCCGCCGCCGCCCCAACCTCATCGGCTCCCTCGTCTCCCGTCGCCCCGACGCCGGTGGCGAGGCGGCCCTGCACTGGGGCCGGTCGAGCGCCATCCTCCTCGGAGACCTCCTCCTGTCCAGTGCCGTGCTCGGGTTCGCCCGCGCCGACATCCCCGCCGCGCGACGGGAGCGGCTCCTCGCCCTCCTCGAGACGACGGTGTTCGAGACCGTCGCTGGCGAGCACTCGGACGTGGCCCTCAGCGACGGCATCATCGCGGCCGACCTCCGCACCATCCTCTCCACGAGCGCGTCGAAGACGGCCGCCTATTCGTTCGTCCTCCCCCTCCGCGCGGCGGCCATCCTGTCGGGGGCGTCGACGGCAGCCGAGGAGCAGCTGACCGAGATCGGCGGCCACCTCGGGCTCGCCTACCAGCTCCAGGACGACCTGCTGTCCGTGTTCGGAGACCCGGACGCGCACGGCAAGGACCCCTACTCCGACCTCCGCGAGGGCAAGGAGACCGCGATCATCGCCTACGCGCGGATGACCAGCCACTGGCCCGGCATCGAACTGCGATTCGGGGCCACCGACCTCAGCATCGACGACGCGGCGGAGATGCGCGACCGCCTCCGCGAGTGCGGTGCGGAGGGCTTCGTCCGCGGACTCGTGGAGGAGCAGCTGACCGCCGTCTCGACAGTCCTCGCGGAAGCGGAGGAGGCGGGCACGCTCTCCGCCGACGCGGGGCGCGTCGTCCTCGCGCTCGCCGACCGGATCGAGGGCCGCAGCCGATGACCGCGACCCCCGCCGAGCATCGCGACGACGCGGCGCTGCGCCGCTTCAGCCGCACCGCCGAGATCGCGACCTCCGACGTGATCCGCACCTATTCGACATCATTCGGCCTGGCCACTCGCCTCCTCGGTCGACGCCACCGTCAGCACGTCCGCAACATCTACGCCATGGTGCGCATCGCCGACGAGATCGTCGACGGTGTCGCCGCGGAGGCCGGGCTCGACGCGGGCGCCCAGGCGACCGCCCTGGACTCGTACATCGCGGAGACGCATCGGGCGATGCGGACCGGCTACAGCAGCGACCTCATCCTGCACGCGTTCGCGCGGACGGCGCGCGCGTGCGGGATCGGCGAGGAGCTCACGCGGCCGTTCTTCGACTCGATGCGCGCCGACATCGCCGGTGACTCCGGCTTCACGGCCTACGACGCCGACGCGCACGCCGCCTACGTCTACGGGTCGGCGGAGGTCGTGGGCCTCATGTGCCTGCGGGTCTTCCTCCGCGACGCCACGCGGACGCCGGCCGAGCTCGACATCCTCGAGCGCGGGGCTCGGCGGCTGGGAGCCGCGTTCCAGAACGTGAACTTCCTCCGCGATCTGGCCGACGACACCGACCGCCTGCAGCGCGGCTACCTCGGCGGCTCAGCTCGTCTCACCGATGCCGACCGCGACGCCTGGGTCGACACGGTCCACCGTCAGCTCGCCGACGCGAGAGCAGCGATCCCGCTGCTCCCGAAGGACGCGCGTGCCGCGGTACGCAGCGCCCTCGCCCTCTTCGCCGCCCTGACCCGGAAGGTCGCGCGGACGCCGGCCGCGGAGCTGTACCGCCGGCGGGTCCGCGTGCCGGATCCGATCAAGGCGCTGCTCGCCGCGCGTGCCGTCGTCGTCACGAGCCTGGAGCGGGACCGATGAGCCGCGTCGTCATCATCGGCGCGGGGGTGGCCGGCCTGGCCACGGCCGGGCTGCTCGCACGCGACGGCCACGACGTCGTGGTGCTGGAGAAGAACGACCGCGTCGGCGGACGGGCGGGCACCATCGAGCGCGATGGCTTCCGATTCGACTCCGGCCCCTCGTGGTACCTCATGCCCGAGGTGTTCGACCACTACTTCGCGATGATGGGCACGAGCACCGAGGAGCAGCTCGATCTGACCCTGCTCGACCCGGGGTACCGCGTCTTCCGCTCCCCCGAGTCCGGCGACGCTCCGGTCACGGTGCCCGCCGGACGGGACGCCGTCTCGGCGCTGTTCGAGTCGATGGAACCCGGCTCCGCTGCCGCGCTCGGCACCTACCTCGCCTCCGCCCACGATGCCGGGGCGATGGCGAGGAGGTACTTCCTCTACAACCCGTTCACCAGGACCAGGACGCTGGCCGCGCCCGAGGTGGTGCGCGCGCTCCCTCGGCTCTTCTCGCTGCTCGGCACGCGCCTCCAGGCCTTCGCCGCCCGCCGCTTCCGGAACCCGGTGCTGCGCCAGATCCTGGGCTACCCCGCGGTCTTCCTCGGCACCGATCCCCGGACGGCCCCGGCGATGTACCACCTGATGAGCGCGCTCGACCTCGACCAGGGCGTGCTGTATCCGCAGGGCGGCTTCTGGCGCGTCGTCGAACGGTTGGCGGCGCTGGCCCAAGATGCCGGCGCCCGGATCGTCACCGGCGCGGAGGTCACCGGGATCCGCACCCAGGATGCCGACGGCGCGACCCATGCGACCGGGGTCGGCTGGACGGACCGCGACGGCCACCACCATGTGGAGGACGCGGACATCGTCGTCTCCGGCGCCGATCTGCACCACACGGAGACGGCGCTGCTGCCCCCGACGCTGCAGTCCTACCCGGAGTCCTGGTGGGCGCGGCGCACGAGCGGGCCCGGCGGCGTGCTCGTGATGCTCGGCGTCCGCGGCGCCCTGCCCGAGCTCCCCCATCACTCGCTCTTCTTCACCGACGACTGGGATGCGAACTTCGACGCGATCTTCGGTCGCACCCCTGCCGTCCCCAGCCCGGCGTCCACCTACGTCTGCCGCCCCAGCGCCACCGATGCCGAGGTCGCGCCGGACGGATACGAGAACCTCTTCGTGCTGGTGCCGGTGCCGGCCGACGTCGATCTCGGGCACGGGGGAAGCGACGGCGCCGGCTCCGCGGCTGTCGAGAAGGCCGCGGACGCCGCGATCGACATGATCGAGACGTGGGCGGGGATCCCCGACCTTCGGGAGCGGATCGTCGTCCGGGAGACCGTGGGGCCTGCCGACTTCCGCGACGACTACCACTCCTGGCGGGGCGGGATGCTCGGGCCCGCGCACATCCTCTCGCAGAGTGCCATGTTCCGCGCGCAGAACGCCTCCCGCCGCGTGCAGGGGCTGTACTACGCCGGAGCGACCACTGCCCCCGGTGTGGGCGTGCCGATGTGCCTCATCAGCGCCGAGATCGTGCTCAAGCGCATCCGGGGCGACCACTCCCCCGGTCCGCTGCCGGAGCCCGCCCCACGGCCGACGAGCGCGGAGCGGGCATGATGGGCGCGATCTATCTGGCCGCCCTGCTCGTCTCCCTCGGCTGCATGCTCCTGCTGGACTGGCGGTTCCGCCTGTTCTTCTGGCGCGACGCCGTGGCGGCGGCCGTCGTCACCGCCGTCGGCCTCGCCTTCTTCCTCGTCTGGGATGTGGCCGGTATCGCGGCGGGGATCTTCTTCCGCGGCGAGGCGGCGATCGCCACGGGCATCGTCCTGGCTCCCGAACTCCCTCTCGAAGAGCCGATCTTCCTCGTCTTCCTCGTCGTGTGCACGATGGTGCTCTACGGCGGCGCGGTGCGCCTCCTGGAGCGCCGCCATGGCACTTCCCAGGCGCAAGGAGCGGCGCGATGACCTACCTGCAGCTGTCCGCCGTGTTCCTCGCCGTCGCCGCCCTCGCCGCGGTCGCCCTCGGCGTCGCCGCACGCCGTACCCCGCACCTCGGCGCGCTCGCGCTGACAGCCCTCGCCCTCCTCGTGCTGACCGCCGTGTTCGACACCGTCATGATCGCCACCGGCCTCTTCCACTACGCGCCCGGCCCGCTCGCCGGCCTGCACATCGGGCTCGCCCCGATCGAGGACTTCGCCTACCCGCTGGCCGGGGTGCTGCTGCTCCCCGCGCTGTGGACCGCCCTCCGCGGGCGCCGCTCCCGGACGCGCGCCGCCGCCCGGATGGAGGAGCAGGCATGACCGATCAGACGTCCCGCACCGGGGACCTCGGCCGCGACATCGCCCAGATCGTGCTCTCCTCCCGACCGATCAGCTGGATCAACACCGCCTTCCCCTTCGCCGCCGCCTACCTGCTGAGCACCAGGGAGATCGACGCGACGTTCGTGATCGGCACGCTGTACTTCCTCGTCCCGTACAACCTCGCCATGTACGGCATCAACGACGTCTTCGACTACGCCTCCGATCTGGCCAACCCCCGCAAGGGCGGGATCGAGGGCGCCCTGCTGTCCCCGCGGATCCACCGCGCGACGCTGTGGGCGGCGGCGGTCACGAACGTGCCGTTCCTCGTGTACCTGTTCGCGGTCGGTACCCCGGCATCCTGGCTGTGGCTCGCCGTCAGCGTCTTCGCCGTCCTCGCCTACTCGGCACCGGCGCTGCGCTTCAAAGAGCGTCCCTTCCTGGACTCCGTGACCTCGAGCACCCACTTCGTCAGCCCCGCCCTCGTCGGCCTCTCCCTCGCCGGAGCCCCCGTCACGACGACCGCCGTCCTCGTCCTCGTCGCCTTCTTCCTCTGGGGCATGGCGGCCCACGCCTTCGGCGCCGTGCAGGACATCGGACCCGATCGCGAGGGCGGCATCTCGTCCATCGCGACCGTGATCGGAGCCAGGGCCACCGTCCGGCTGTCCCTCGTGCTCTGGACGATCGCCGGCGCCGCGATGCTGCTGACCCCCTGGCCCGGACCGCTCGCCGCCGTGCTGGCGCTGCCCTACATCGTCAACGCCGCGCCGTGGTGGAACGTCACCGACGAGACCTCGGCCGGCACGAACCGCGCCTGGCGCCGGTTCATCGCGCTCAACTACATCGCCGGCTTCCTCGCCACGATGATCCTCATCCTCGCCTGGGTCTCCTGACCCGTCGCACCCTCCCCGACCGCCCGCCTGAAAGGACCCCGATGTCCCGCCCCGCCCCCGCACCGACGCCGCCGACCCGCGAGCGCACCCGCCGCCATTCCTGGCTGCGGGTGTTCCTGCCCGTCGCCCTCATCCTGGTGTGGCTCGCGGGTGCGTCCTTCGGCGGTCCGCTGTTCGGGAAGGTCGACGAGGTGTCGTCGAACGACCAGACCACCTACCTCCCGGAGTCCGCGGACGCCACGACCGTGCAGCAGCTCCTCGGCGAGTTCACCGACAGCGACGCCATCCCGGCGATCGCGGTGTTCACCTCGGAGGAGGAGCTGACGCCGTCCGAGCTCGAAGCGATCTCCGACGCGGTGGCCGACGCGCCGGACGTGGAGGGCGTCGCGGACGACGTCTCCCCGGCGCTGCCGTCCGAGGACGGCCGCGCCGTGCAGGCCTTCATCCCGATCGACGGCGACGCCGAGCTCAGCGATGCCACCACCGCTCTCGGCGATGAGCTGCGCGCCGCGGTGCCGGACGGCATCACGGTCTACATCACCGGTCCTGCGGGCTTCACGGCCGACCTCGCCGCGGGGTTCGCCGGCATCGACGGCTTCCTCCTCGGCGTCGCCCTGCTCGCCGTGCTCGTGATCCTCGTGCTCGTCTACCGCTCGTTCCTGCTGCCGCTCGTCGTGCTCTCCACGAGCCTGTTCGCCCTGTGCGTCGCGCTCCTCGTCGTCTGGTGGCTGGCCAAGTGGGAGATCCTGCTGCTCAGCGGGCAGACCCAGGGCATCCTCTTCATCCTCGTGATCGGCGCCGCCACCGACTACGCGCTGCTCTTCGTCGCGCGGTTCCGGGAGGAGCTGCGGGTCTCGCAGGACAAGGGCGTCGCGCTCCTCGCCGCGTGGAAGGGGTCCGTCGAGCCGATCGTCGCCTCCGGGGGCACCGTGATCGCGGGACTCCTGTGCCTGCTGCTCAGCGATCTGAAGTCGAACAGCACCCTCGGCCCGGTCGCGGCGATCGGCATCGTGTTCGCGATGCTGTCCGCGCTCACGCTCCTGCCCTCGCTGCTGCTGCTGTTCGGGCGCGCGGTCTTCTGGCCGCGGCGTCCCCGCTTCGAACCCGCGGTCGTTGCCGAGGAGCACGGCATGCGCACCACCGGCCTCTGGGCACGACTGTCCGGCCTCATCAAGAAGCGCCCGCGCGTGATCTGGATCGCGACCACGCTCGTCCTCCTCGCGGGCGCGGCCGGGGTCACCCAGCTGGACGCTCAGGGGGTGCCGCAGTCCGACCTCGTGCTCGGGGCCTCCGAGGCGCGCGACGGCCAGGTCGCGCTCGGCGAGCACTTCCCCGGCGGCTCGGGGAGCCCGGTCTCCGTGATCGTCGACGAGGACAACCTGCAGGATGCCGCCGACGTGCTCCTCGCGAACGACGGGATCGACGGGGTGACCGTCACCGCGGCCGACTCGCCGAGCGGATCCGCGCCGGTGACGGCAGACGGGATCACAGCCGTCGGCCCTCCCGGGACCCCGGCTCCCGAGCCCACGACGGTCGACGGTCAGGTGCTCCTGCAGGCGACGCTGACGGACGCCGCTGACTCTGCGGCCGCGGCCTCCACCGTGCGCGAGCTGCGGGGAGAGCTCGATGACCTCGGCGCCGTGGTGGGCGGGGTGACGGCCACCTCGATCGATACGAACGACGCGTCCATCCACGACCGCAACCTCATCATCCCGGTGATCCTCGTCGTGATCATGATCATCCTCATGCTGCTGCTGCGCTCGATCCTCGCGCCGGTGCTGCTGATCCTCACGACGGTGCTGTCCTTCGGTACGGCCATGGGGGTCTCGGCACTCGTGTTCAACGGCATCTTCGACTTCCCCGGCGCCGATCCCGCCGTCCCGCTCTACGGCTTCGTGTTCCTCGTCGCCCTGGGCATCGACTACAACATCTTCCTCATGACGCGGGTGCGGGAGGAGTCGAAGCAGCACGGGACGAGGGAGGGCATCCTGCGCGGGCTCTCGATCACCGGAGGCGTCATCACCTCCGCGGGCCTGGTGCTGGCGGCGACCTTCGCGGCGCTGTCGGTGATCCCGATCCTCTTCCTCGTGCAGCTCGCGTTCATCGTCGCGTTCGGAGTGCTGCTGGACACCTTCGTGGTGCGCTCGCTGCTCGTGCCGGCGCTCGCGTACGACATCGGCAAGGCCATCTGGTGGCCGTCGAAGCTCTGGCGGCGCGGACGCCCCTGACGCGTGCGGAAGCGGGAGTGCCCTCGACAGGATTCGAACCTGCGACCTGCCCTTTAGGAGAGGGCTGCTCTATCCTGCTGAGCTACGAGGGCGCGCAACCCAGTCTACGGGACCAGGGTTGCGCGCCCTCGCGCCGTCCGTCACGCGGCGAGGGCGAGGTAGGGTTCCCACCGAGGATCGCTGCGCTCCACCCCGCGTACCGTCCATGCCGTTCCGTGCGGCGGTCGCGGCGTGAACCGCAGCTGCCACCGCATCTCCTGCGGGGTGCGGTTGCTCTTGAGGTTGTTGCAGCGCAGGCAGCACGCGACGAGGTTCTCCCAGGAGTCCGCGCCGCCACGCGACCGTGGCAGGACGTGGTCGATGGTCGCAGCGGCCTTGCCGCAGTATCCGCAGCGATGCCCGTCACGCCGCAGCACGCCACGTCGCGTGACCGGCACGCGACGGCTGAGGGGGACGCGCACGTAGCGGGAGAGGATGATCACCGCCGGGCGATCGTAGACGCCGTGGGTACCCCAGACAGGGTCGTCCTCGACTCTCTCGATGACCGTCGCCTTGTCGTTCATCACCAGGACGAGGGCTCTCTTGAAGGACACGATCGCCAGCGGCTCGTATCCGGCGTTCAGGACCAGTGTGCGCATTCGTCATCCTCTCGATCCGCCGGGACGGCTTCCCGGCACTCTCGACTCACACGACGTCGTGCAGGAGGAAGAGTGTTCGCAGGGACGAAAAAAGGCGCCGTCTACAGACGGCGCCTCTCGCGCGCGGCAGCACCGCGGCATCCCTGCGGGCAATGCCGAAGGACGTGACGACCGAGAGCGTCCATGGTTCGGATGCTCGGTGTTCGCTCCATCAGCCTCTCCCGTCTGTATGACGACGGGTTCAGGCTAACCCATCCCGCGAGGACCGAGGCGAAACGGGAGATGAATGCTCGAGAACGTGTCCCGCTCAGCCGGCGTTGACGGAGAGCCAGGACATCGGCTCGACCAGACCGCCGTTGATCCAGACCTCGAAGTGGAGGTGGTTCGCGGTCGACCGGCCCGTGCTGCCGACGTAGCCGATCAGCTGCCCGGCGGCGACGGTCTGGCCGGCCTGCACCTGGCGCGACCCGTAGAGCATGTGGCCGTACGTGGTCTGGACCTGCTGTCCGCCCACGACGCTGTCCAGCATGACGGCGACGCCGTAGCCGCCGATGCTCTCGGCCGAGGCGCGCACGACGCCTGCGGCGGCGGCATAGATCGGCGTACCGGCCGGCGCGAGCATGTCGGCGCCGTTGTGGCCGCCGCCGACGGTACGGCTGACGTTCCACGAGCCGAGCGGCAAGGGGTAGCGGACCTGGCCGGAGCCGGGGGCGACGAGCGCGTAGCCGGACGTGTTGAAGGTGCCTGAGGACGGCGCGGACGCTGAGGCGGACGCGGTGGCAGCAGCGGCACGGGCCGCGGCGGCGGCCGCTTCTTCTGCCTTCTTCTTCTCGATCTCCTCCGGCGTGGTCGCGCTGAAGGCGCCACGGACGAGCGGAGCCGCCGTGGCCTCCGATGCGACGACGAGCGACTGAGCGTCGACCGCGGCGAGCTGCTGCACGGTCTGCGCCGTGGCGTCCGTCGGCTTCGAGGCCGCGTAGGCGGGGAGCGCGACGGCGGCGACGAGAGCACCGACGGCACCGAAGATCGCCACCGACCGGAGAGGGGCTGCGATCTTCCGAGCACTGACCCTGGCACCGGTGCGCCGGGCGGGTACTCGATCTTCAGATGTCTTCGCGGTCGGTTCGATGTCTGCGGCCAAAACGTGGTCCTCCTGAGCCTTCGCACCTCGGGTGGCGCTGGCTCGTCGGCCTCTGCCCGAGGGCAGAGATGCACTGCTCGGGTTCGAGCGCATCCCTCTCGGGAAGACGACGAGCCGGAAGGCGGATCTTCGCGGTTCGCCCCCAGCGGGCTTCTTCGCTGAGGACCTGACCGAGGTTACCGGAAGATAACGATCATGTCACCCTGGGAAACTGACAATCCTCGGTGAGGGTTTTCAGGCCGGTTCGCCGACGAGGAAGATGTGCGAGGCCAGCTCCACCGGAAGCTCCAGGCCCTCCTCCTTGCCGTCCATCTGGATGAGCACGTAGCCCTCGTTGAAGCGGAAGTCTCCGCGCGCACCCGGGACGACGCCCGCGTCACGCAGCTGCTCCAGCAGTTCGGGGTCGACCTGGGCCGGCTCGGCGAGACGGCGGACGGTCCCCTCGACCGGCTCGCCCGCGGCATTCAGCCGCTGCACGAGGCCGATGACACCCTCGTCGAAGGTGCGGGCGGGAAGGTCGCCGAGCTGGTCGAGGCCCGGGATCGGGTTGCCGTACGGCGACTCGGTGGGGTGACCGAGCAGCTCGACGAGACGGCGCTCGACCTGCTCGCTCATGACGTGCTCCCAGCGACAGGCCTCCTCGTGGACGAACGCCCAGTCCAGCCCGATCACGTCGGACAGCAGGCGCTCGGCGAGGCGATGCTTGCGCATGACGTCGACGGCCTTGCGACGTCCGGCGTCGGTGAGCTCGAGCGTGCGGTCTTCGGACACCACGACGAGGCCGTCCCGTTCCATGCGTCCGACGGTCTGCGAGACGGTGGGACCGGAGTGGCCGAGGCGCTCCGAGATGCGCGCCCGCAGCGGCACGATGTTCTCCTCCTCGAGCTCGAGGATGGTGCGGAGATACATCTCCGTGGTGTCGATCAGATCCGTCATGTGGCCCTCCGAAAGTTCTTAGGCAAGCCTACATTCCTCCGGCGACATCGGACGGGGCGGGGGCGGGAGGGACGGCGGCGCGATCCCCCTAGAATCTAGCCATGGCGATCGAGATTCCCCGTGACCTCCTGCCCACCGACGGCCGCTTCGGCTGCGGACCCTCGAAGGTGCGCGGCGCGCAGCTCGAGGCGCTCGTCACGACGGGAGCCTCGATCCTGGGCACATCGCATCGCCAAGCGCCCGTGAAGAACCTCGTCGGCAGCGTCCGCGAGCAGCTGGCCGCTCTCTTCCGCCTCCCGGAGGGATACGAGATCATCCTCGGCAACGGCGGCTCGACGGCGTTCTGGGACGCCGCGGCCTTCGGTCTCATCGAGCGTCGCAGCCAGAACCTCGTGTTCGGCGAGTTCGGAGGCAAGTTCGCCAAGGCCGCCGCCGCTCCCTGGCTGGAGGCTCCCGACGTCCGCTCCGCCGAGCCCGGGTCGCGCAGCGCCGCCGAGCTCGTCGAGGGTGTGGACGTGTACGCCTGGCCGCACAACGAGACCTCCACCGGCGTGGCCGCGCCGATCGAGCGCGTCCACGCGGAAGGAGCGCTCACCGTGATCGACGCGACGAGCGCCGCGGGCGGCATCGACCTCGACATGGCGCAGGCCGACGTCTACTACTTCGCCCCGCAGAAGAACCTCGGCTCCGACGGCGGACTCTGGTTCGCCGCGGTCTCCCCCGCCGCGATCGACCGCATCGAGCGGATCGCCGCCTCGGGGCGGTACATCCCGGAGTTCCTGAGCCTGAAGCATGCGGTGGACAACTCGCGGCTCAACCAGACGCTCAACACACCCGCTCTGACGACGCTGCTGCTCCTGGACGACCAGCTGCGGTGGATCCTCGACAACGGCGGGCTCTCGTGGGCTGCGGCACGGACGGCGGAGTCGTCGTCGGTGCTCTACGACTGGGCGGAGGCGTCCGCCGTGGCGACGCCCTTCGTCAGCGACCCGGCGCACCGCTCGCCCGTGGTGGCGACCATCGACTTCGACGAGAGCGTCGACGCCGCGGCGATCGCGAAAACGCTGCGCGCCAACGGCATCGTCGACACCGAGCCGTACCGCAAGCTCGGCCGCAACCAGCTGCGGGTAGCGACCTTCGTCTCGATCGAGCCGGACGACGTGCGTCAGCTCATCCGGGCCATCGACTTCGTGCAGGAGAACATGGGCGGCTGACCGCCCGGCTCACTCCTCTTCGTCGCCGGCGTCCGCATCGCGGGCGTCGGCGTCGTCGTCTTCGGAGTCCTCTGCCTCGTCGTCCTCGTCGACGTCGTCGCCGGACGCGTCCTCCTCATCGGAGTCGTCGAGCTCGTCGATGTCCACGCCGTCGAGATCGCCGGCGTGGAGGATGTCCGAGCCATCCTCATCGAGCTCGTCATCGTCGATGCCGTCGTCGAGGTCGCCGTCCTCGTCGTCCCCGTCAGCGTCCTCGTCCTCACCGCCGGCTGCCGCGGCCTCGGCCAGCTCGGCCTGGTGCGCACGGTACTCGGCGAGGCGCTCCGCCCACGGGACCCATTCCGGGGCCAGGAGCGCTCCGTCGCCGGGGAGCAGCTCGACCTCGAGGACGGTCGGCTCCTCGTCGTCGACCCGAGCGACCGTCACGGTCCAGTACCAGCCCGGGTAGCCGGGGAGACGGTTCTCGAACCGCAGCGAGACGGATCCGTCGTCCTCCGGCGTGAAACCCGCAGCCGGCCCGATCGTGGCGGCGGGAGTGATCTCACGCAGTGCGGAGAGCGCGAGGTCATGCGCCTCGATGAGACGCGCGTCGGCGTCAGGCTTCGAGGTCATCGGCGACCTTGCGCAGGACGGCCGCGATCTTGCGACCATGGCTGGAGGAAGGGTAGCGGCCGCGGCGCAGATCGCCGCCGATGCCATCGAGGAGCTTCACGAGGTCCTCGATGATGATCGCCATGTCGTCGGCGGGCTTGCGCTTCGCCTTCGCCAGGCTGGGCGGCGCTTCGAGCACGCGCACCGACAGTGCCTGGAGGCCGCGCTTGCCGTCGGCCACGCCGAACTCCACGCGTGCACCGGCCTTCACGGCGGTGCCTGCCGGCATCGCGGAGGCGTGCAGGAAGACGTCCTGGCCGTCATCGCTGGCGATGAAGCCGAAACCCTTGTCTTCGTCGTAGAACCTGACCTTGCCGGTGGGCATGGGAGAACCTCGCTGGATCGAATGCTGACGGAGCGCGCTCGTGCGCGTGCCCCCAGCCTACCGGTCACGCGCGGAACGGAACCGCTCCCGCGCGTGCGAGTAGGCTGGGGCCGATGAGTACGCAGAGTCCCGGACCGGAGGTCCCCATCCGTCGGATCGACCGCATCCTGGCGTTCACCGCGCTCGGCATCGCGGCCGCCTCGGTGATCTGCTTCTTCGTCATCATCATCGGCACGGCGCTCGGCATGGACCGGGCCGCGTTCGGCGAAGGCCTCTGGCCGGTGATCGCGGCGATCCCGTACTGGGGCCTGCCTCTCGCCTTCATCATGATCATCGTGCTGCTGGTGATGAGCTTCGTGCGGAAGGGCCGCGCCGAGTCGCGTCGTTGAGGCCGCATCGATGAGCACGCACGCACGCCCGTTGGCCGACGACCTGGCTGCGGCGAGCGATGACGAGCTGACGGCGCTGCTGTCCGCGCGCGGCGTGCGTCCCGACGCCACCTGGCAGGATCTCTTCGACGCCGCGGAGGCCCTGTTGGAGCCCTCGTCGATCGGCCGCGTGCTCCCGACCCTCACCGTCGCGGAGGCCGCCGCGCTCGTCGATGCTGCGAAGGGAGGCGACGCCGGCGCCGGGCGTGAGCGCCTGACGGCACTCGCCCTGCTCCGCCCCGACGGCACGCCGCATCCGCCGGTCGCCGACGCCGTCGCCGGAAGACCACGACCTGCTCCGCTCGATGAGACGCCCGCACCGGCCGCGGAGGAATCCGCGGCCGCGCACGCCGCCGAGCGGGCGTTCACCACTGTCGGCGTGCTCGCCGATATCCTCCTGCTCGCCAGAGAGCAGCCGTTCGCGCTTCTCATGGGCGGGGCGGTGAGCGCAGGTCAGAAGCGCCAGCTCGCCGAGGCGGGTCTCGCCGTCGAGAGCGTGGACCCGCTGGTTGCTCTCGCCGTGCGAGCCGGCCTGGCCACCCCGGTCGAGCGACTGCTGCGCACCACACCCGCAGCAGAGGAATGGCTTCGCTCCCCCGCTCCCGCCCGCTGGGGCCTCCTGGCCACGACCTTCCGCGACACCCTCCCTCCTGGGATCCGCACCGCGACGGGCGGCTGGCTGCCACCCGGCCAATGGCCTCTGGCCCACCCGTGGGACCCGGCCTGGCCGGAAGAGGCAGCGCGGCAGCTCGAGGCCGCTCGTCTGCTCGGCCTCATCGCCGAGGACGGCTCCGAGCCCCCGTGGTCTGCGCCGTTGCGAAGCGGTGCAGCTGCGGACCCTTCGCCCTTGTCGATACTCCTGCCCGCGGAGGTCGATCGGATCTTCCTGCAGAACGACCTCACGGCGATCGCCCCCGGTCCGCTGCAACCCGCACTGGACGTGCGCCTACGCACCATGGCCCGTCGGGAGTCCGCCTCCCAGGCCTCGTCGTACCGGTTCACGGCGGAGTCCGTCGCGCACGCCTTCGCCGCGGGAGAGGACGAGGCGTCGATCCTGGAGTTCCTCGGGGGGATCTCGCTCACGGGCATCCCGCAGCCCCTGGGCTACCTTGTCGCGCAGACCGCGCAGCGTCACGGGCTCGTACGGGTCTCGGTGGACGACGAGACCGGACGCACACGGGTGGAGAGCGCTGATGCGCACCTCCTCGAGGCCATGGCGGTCGACCAGTCGCTGCGCCCTCTCGGGCTCGCCGTGCACGGGGGATCGCTGACGACCAAAGTCGGGCAGGACACCGTCTACTGGGCGCTGACCGACGCCCGGTATCCGGCGACGCTCGTCGATCGCGACGGGACCGTCGCGGTGCGCACACGCCATCCGGCCGCCGTGCCGGATCCCCCCTCCGACCCCGACTACGGACCGCTGATCGCCCGATTGCGCGAACGCCAGGGTCCTGACGCGGACGCCGCGTGGCTGGACAGGGAACTGGAGGCGGCCGTGCGCGCGAAGGCCGTGCTGCGGGTGACGGTCGGCATGCCGGACGGTTCCACCAGGGACCTCCTCCTCGAAGCCACCGGGATCGGCGGTGGGCGACTGCGGGGGAGGGACAGGGCAGCTGACGTCGAGCGCACCCTGCCCGTGTCGAGCATCCGTGCCGCCACCGTCGTCCCGACCTAGGCCCCGGGCAGCCAGGGGCCGGTAGACTGGTCAGCTATGTCTGATGGCCCCCTGATCGTCCAGAGCGACCGCACCGTGCTCCTCGAGGTCGCCCACGCCGACGCCGAGAGCGCCCGCCACGAGCTCGCGATCTTCGCCGAGCTGGAGCGCGCGCCCGAGCACATCCACACGTACCGGATCACGCGGCTCGGTCTGTGGAACGCCCGCGCGGCCGGGCACACCGCTGAGGACATGCTGGAGACGCTCGACCGCTGGTCGCGCTTCCCCGTGCCGCCCTCGGTCGCGGTCGACCTGCGCGAGACGGTCAACCGGTACGGGCGCCTGGTCATCGAGCGCGACGACGAGGGCGTGCTCATCCTGCGTTCGACCGATCCCGCCGTGCTGGCCCAGGTCGCGAACAACAAGCGCATCCAGCCGCTGCTCATCGGGCACCCCACGCCGGAGACCTTCGTCGTCGACGCGTGGGCCCGCGGACAGATCAAGCAGGAGCTGCTGAAGATCGGCTGGCCGGCCGAAGACCTGGCCGGCTACACCCCCGGCACGCCCCACGAGATCGAGCTGGCCGAGGACGGCTGGACCATCCGCCCGTACCAGCAGGACGCCGTCGACGCCTTCTCGAAGGACGGCTCGGGTGTGGTCGTGCTCCCCTGTGGCGCAGGCAAGACGATCGTGGGCGCCGGGGCCATGGCGGCGACCAAGACGACGACGCTCATCCTCGTGACGAACACGGTGTCCGCACGGCAGTGGCGGGACGAGCTGCTCAAGCGCACCAGCCTCACACCCGAGGAGATCGGCGAGTACTCCGGGCAGGCCAAGGAGGTCAAGCCCGTCACGATCGCGACGTACCAGATCCTCACGGCGAAGCGGAAGGGCGAGTACGCGCACCTCGCACTCCTCGACGCCCTGGACTGGGGCCTCATCGTGTACGACGAGGTGCACCTGCTGCCCGCCCCGGTGTTCAAGCTCACCGCCGACCTGCAGGCGCGGCGCCGGATCGGCCTCACCGCGACCCTGGTCCGCGAGGACGGCCGCGAGGGTGACGTGTTCAGTCTCATCGGCCCCAAGCGCTTCGACGCCCCCTGGAAGCAGATCGAGGCGCAGGGGTTCATCTCCCCCGCTGCCTGCTTCGAGGTGCGGGTCGACCTCCCCCCGGCGGACCGCCTGGAGTACGCGGCGGCGACAGACGATGAGCGCTACCGGCTCGCGGCCTCCGCCCCGGCGAAGATCGATGCGGTGCGCGAGTTGATCGCGGCCCACCAGGGCGAGCAGATCCTCGTCATCGGCCAGTATCTCGACCAGCTCGACGCGCTCTCGCAGGCGCTCGACGCCCCGCAGATCACCGGGTCCACCCCGGTCGAGGAGCGCGAGGAGCTGTACCGGGCGTTCCGCGAGGGCGACATCTCGCTGCTCGTGGTCTCGAAGGTCGCGAACTTCTCCATCGACCTCCCCGAGGCATCGGTGGCCATCCAGGTGTCCGGCTCGTTCGGCTCGCGGCAGGAGGAGGCCCAGCGACTCGGGCGGCTGCTCCGCCCCAAGCAGTCCGGCCACACCGCGAGCTTCTACACGCTCGTGGCCCGCGACACGATCGACCAGGACTACGCGCAGAACCGGCAGCGGTTCCTCGCGGAGCAGGGGTACAGCTACACGATCATGGACGCCGAGGCGATCGCCGCCTGAACAGGGTCGCGGCGCTCAGCCGTGCATCCTCGGCGGCAGGAGGTGCGTCCCGCGGGCGACGGCTGACGCGGTCCGGGTGATCCCTCTCCGGCGCGCCCAGCGGTCTGCGACGACGGCGAAGACGAGCATCGCCGCGGCCGAGCCCAGGAGATCCACCGGCGTCCCCGAAGTGGCGTTCGCGTCGACCACGGCGACGGAGCCGAGCAGGAAGATCATCAGGTTGTTCACGATGTGCAGCGCGATCGCCGCCTCCAGCCCGCCCGTCCGCCACGTGAGCCAGGCGGCGACGACGGCGAAGAGGCCGACGCTCGCCGCACCCCAGATGTCGTAGCCGTGCCCCAGCACGAACAGCGGCACCGGCAGCAGGATCGCGAAGGCGGGGTGCCGGAGCCAGGTCCCGACGAGCTGCATGAGATAGCCGCGGAAGACGTACTCCTCCGCGGCGGCCTGGAACGGGATCAGCACGAGCAGCAGCACCACCATGAGCAGGAGCCCCGGGTGCGAGAAGTCCGGCGTCACCGCATCGCCGAGCGCCGCCGACCAGCCGAGCACCACGGCGAAGTAGACGACGAACACCGCGAACGCCAGCCCGAGGGTCCGACCGAGCCAGTCCATCCGCAGCCGCCCGGCGACCGAGGACAGCAGGCCGACGCCTCGTCCCTGGACGACCCGCGAGGCCAGCAGCAGCGCCGGGATCATGAGGATGAGCGGCAGCACGAGCGCCACCAGGAGCCATGGACGATCGAGCTGGAAGTAGGCGGTGGTGCGGAAGAGCATCTGCAGCTCCGCTCCCCATTCCGGGACGAGGGCCGCCACGATCACGAGCGGCACGATCACCAGGACGAGGATCGCGAGGTAGAACGCGATGCCCAGGAGTCCGGTGAGCAGCGGCTTCCACCAGCGGGGGCGCGGACGGAGGAGCGCCAGACGGTGGTACTCGACCCCGCGAGCGGACACCTCCGACGAGGGGGCGGACGGGGAGACGGGGGCGACGGTGGCGTCCTCGATCGAACTCATGCCTCGATCCTCCCCCGGACGGCTGTGCGGCACATCCACCGGCCGACGGATGGACCGCATCCACGCCGTTCCGCAGGATAATCAGCCCGCGCATGGCCGAAGTCACCATAATGGGGTCATGACTGCTGCGCGCATCCTGGTCGTCGACGACGAGCCCAACATCCGCGACCTGCTTTCCACGGGTCTCAGCTTCGCCGGGTTCCAGGTGAAGACGGTGGCCAACGGCGCCGCCACGATCTCCGCCGTCCTCGAGGAGGAGCCGGACCTCATCATCCTCGACGTCATGCTCCCCGACATGAACGGGTTCAGCGTGACCAAGCGCCTCCGCGGCGCCGGATTCACCGCCCCCATCCTCTTCCTCACGGCCAAGGACGGCACGGAGGACAAGATCGAGGGCCTGAACGCCGGCGGCGACGACTACGTCACCAAGCCGTTCAGCCTGGACGAGATCGTCGCCAGGGCCCAGGCCATCCTCCGCCGCACGATGCAGGCCGACGAGGAGTCGATCATCCGCGCCGGCGAGCTCTCCATGGACCAGGACACGCACGACGTGCACGTCGGCAAGGAGCCGATCGACCTGAGCCCGACCGAGTTCAAGCTCCTCCGCTACCTCATGCTGAACCCGAACCGGGTGCTGTCGAAGGCGCAGATCCTCGACCACGTCTGGGAGTACGACTTCAACGGCGACGCCGGCATCGTCGAGAGCTACATCTCGTACCTGCGTCGCAAGATCGATCCGCACACGGAGGAGTCGCTGATCCAGACGAAGCGCGGCTTCGGGTACATGCTCAAGGTGGGCAAGACGGTCTGAGACCGTCGAGCCCGCACCCGCCGTCCCCGGACGGCATCGCCGCCGCACGAGGGAGGACCGCATGGCGCACAAGCCGGATGCGGTCACCGCGTGGTGGCGGCGGATCAGCCTCCGCGCCAAGGTCACCGGCGTCACGGTCGCCGTGCTCGCCCTCGGTCTCCTCGTCGCGGGGATCGGCACGGTGCCGCTGCTGCGCAACGCCCTCGTGGAGAACATCAATGCACAGCTCCCTGCACTGGTGACCAGCGACCTCGTCGACCGCTATTTCGACACGACGACGATCGACGGCGTCACCACCTATACGCCGAGAGACGAGAAGCCCCGTGACTTCTCCTTCGCGATCTACGATGCGGAGGGCGCCCTCCGCGCGACCGCACCCAGTGCCTCCGGCCGGGCTCCGGTCTTCCCCGCGGAGTACTCCCTGTCCGACGCCCAGGCGAACGAGGACCAGGTGCTCGCCCTCGAGGACACGGACGGCCGGGTCTACCACGCCGCCGCGGCCGTCGTGCAGCAGGAGGGTGACCCGCTGAGCATCCAGATGGTGGCGCTCCCCCTCGCCGAAGCCGACCGCATCATCAGCCAGTACTTCGGGATCTACATCACCATCGCCCTCATCACGATCCTTGTCGCGGCGCTGCTCACCCGCGGCCTGGTGACGCTGACGTTCCGGCGGCTCGGGCAGGTCGAGCAGACCGCCATGTCGATCGCCGCCGGCGACTTCCGACAGCGGCTCACGGATCTGGAGCCGACCACCGAGGTCGGGCGCCTGAACGCGGCCATCAACACGATGCTCGACCGGGTGGATCGCTCCCTGGCTCAGCGCGATCGCACCGTGCAGCACATGCGACGCTTCATCGGCGACGCCAGCCACGAGCTGCGCACTCCGCTCGTCAGCGTCCGTGGGTACGCCGAGCTGTACCGCATGGGCGCGATCAAGGGCGAGGAGGACACCGCCCGGGCGATGGAGCGCATCGAGAAGGAGGCGATCCGCATGGGCGTCCTCGTGGAGGACCTGCTGGCGCTCGCTCGTCTGGATGAGGAGCGCGAGCCGCAGATCGTTCCTCTCGACCTCCGTCCCATCGCCCGCGACGCCGCCTTGGACGTGCGCGCCGCCGCCCCCGGCCGGGTGATCTCCGTAATCGACCGCACGGTCGAGAACGTGCCCACGGCCCCCATCCGCACGCCTGTGGTGCCCATCACCCCGGAGCCCGCCCCCAAGACGCGCCCCCGGGCCACCCTCTCGCGGCTGCGCCGTCGTCCGCGGACGCCGGCGCAGCCTCCGGCCATCGATTTCACCGAGGTGGCGGACATCCCGGTCCGGACGCCGCCGATCGTGCTCGGCGAGGAGAACAAGGTCCGACAGGTCGTCACGAACCTCCTGGGCAACGCCCGCCGCTTCTCCCCCGAGGACAGCCCGATCGAGATCGTCGTGGACTCCGACCGCACGGCGGGCACCGCGAGCATCTCGATCGTCGACCATGGCGAGGGCGTGCCACCGCAGATCCGCGAGCAGATCTTCGAGCGGTTCTGGCGCGCCGACACGTCGCGGGCGCGCGAGACCGGCGGGTCCGGTCTGGGGCTCGCCATCGTCGCTTCGATCCTCAAGGCGCTCAATGGTGACATCGCGGTGTCGGAGAGCCCGGGAGGCGGCGCCACCTTCACCGTCACGCTCCCGCTCGCCCCCGCGCGCTCGACCCCGGAGCATCTCCTCGAGGACACGCAGCCGCTGGAGCGGCTCGACGACCTCCCGTAGGCACTCGCTCCTGCACCATCCACGGGCGAGGCGGGCTTCTCCCGGCTTCCGGAGCGGATGCGGGCTCGCCTCTTCGACGACGCTGCAGCCCCCGTAGCGTCGGAGCTTCTTCGAAGGGAGTTCCCATGACCGTCTTCACCGTCGACACCGACGCGGTCCACGCGGCGGAAGCCGCGACCCGCGCCACCATCGAGCGCCTGCGCACCGAATCCGCCACCCTCATGTCTCAGCTCAGGCAGCTGCAGACCGCATGGGTCGGCACCGCCGCGACGGCGTTCCAAGGCTGCGCCGAAGAGTGGCAGGGCGCTCAGCAGCACGTCGAGCTCGTCCTGGACGGGATCGGGACGTCGCTCGGCGCCGTGGCCACCCAGTACGCCGAAGCGGATCAGTACTCGGCGAGCCTCTTCCGCTGAGGGACGCAGAAAGCCCCCGGCCGGAGCCGGGGGCTTTCTGTGTGAGACGGGGTCTCTGAACCTCTCAGAGGATCAGAAGTCCATGCCGCCCGTGGGGTCACCCGCGGGAGCAGCAGCCTTCTCGGGCTTGTCGGCGACGACGGCCTCGGTCGTGAGGAACAGGCCGGCGATCGACGCGGCGTTCTGCAGCGCGGAACGCGTGACCTTCGCCGGGTCGATGATGCCCTGTGCGAACATGTCGCCGTACTCGCCGCTGGCGGCGTTCAGGCCCTGGCCCGCGGGGAGCTCGGAGACCTTGTTGGCGACGACACCCGGCTCGAGACCGGCGTTCAGCGCGATCTGCTTCAGCGGAGCCTCGATCGCGACGCGCACGATGTTCGCACCGGTCGCCTCGTCGCCCTCGAGCGAGAGCGCGTCGAGCGCCTTCGTGCCGGACTGGATGAGCGCGACGCCACCACCGGGGACGATGCCCTCCTCGACGGCGGCCTTCGCGTTGCGGACGGCGTCCTCGATGCGGTGCTTGCGCTCCTTGAGCTCGACCTCGGTCGCAGCGCCCGCCTTGATGACGGCCACGCCACCGGCGAGCTTCGCCAGACGCTCCTGCAGCTTCTCGCGGTCGTAGTCGCTGTCGGTGTTCTCGATCTCGCGACGGATCTGCGTGACGCGACCCTCGATCTGGTCGGCCTCGCCGGCACCCTCGACGATCGTGGTCTCGTCCTTGGTGACGATGACCTTGCGCGCACGACCCAGCAGGTCGAGCGTGGCGTTCTCGAGCTTCAGGCCCACCTCTTCGGTGATGACCTGGCCACCCGTGAGGATCGCGATGTCCTGCAGCTGCGCCTTGCGACGGTCGCCGAAGCCGGGAGCCTTGACGGCGACCGACTTGAAGATGCCCTTGAGCTTGTTCAGCACGAGGGTAGCGAGGGCCTCACCCTCGACGTCCTCGGCGATGATGACGAGTTCCTTGCCGTCCTGGATCACCTTGTCGACGATCGGCAGGAGGTCCTTGATGTTGGAGACCTTCTGGTTCGCGATGAGGATGTACGGGTCTTCGAAGACGGCTTCCTGGCGCTCCGGGTCCGTGACGAAGTACGGGTTCAGGTAGCCCTTGTCGAAGCGCATGCCCTCGGTGAGCTCGAGCTCGGTGCCGAAGGTCTGCGACTCCTCGACGGTGACGACACCCTCCTTGCCCACCTTGTCGATGGCCTCGGCGATGAGCTCGCCGATCGCGGGGTCGGCGGCGGAGATGGAGGCGGTCGCGGCGATCTGCTCCTTGGAGTCGATCTCCTTCGCCGTGCTCAGCAGCTCCTCGGTGATGGCGGCGACGGCCTTCTCGATGCCGCGCTTGAGGGAGATGGGGTCGGCACCGGCCGCGACGTTGCGCAGGCCTTCGCGGACCAGGGCCTGGGCGAGGACCGTGGCGGTCGTCGTGCCGTCACCGGCGACGTCGTCGGTCTTCTTGGCGACCTCCTTGACGAGCTCCGCGCCGATCTTCTCGTACGGGTCGTCCAGCTCGATCTCCTTGGCGATGGAGACACCGTCGTTCGTGATCGTGGGGGCGCCCCACTTCTTCTCGAGCACGACGTTGCGACCACGCGGGCCGAGGGTCACCTTGACCGCGTCGGCGAGGATGTTGAGGCCACGCTCGAGGCCGCGGCGGGCCTCCTCATCGAAGGCGATGATCTTTGCCATGAGTTTTGTCGTCCCTCCTGGACGTAGACGGTGGGTTTAGCACTCAGAGTGAGAGAGTGCTAACGCCATTCTGGCACTCGACACCATCGAGTGCAAGCCGCGTCGTCCGGGAGTCGGGCGACGGTCAGGGCGCGGGAGTCTCGGGCACCGATGCCGCCCGGTCGACGCCGATCACGATGGTGAGCTGCTTCTGCCCGTCCTCCGTCTGGCCGGCGTAGTAGTCGCTCTGCTGTACCTCGGCGCCGCCGATGACGCCGGCGAGGCCCTTCGCCGCCTCCTCGTCCTCGGCGCTGACGTAGTAGACGGTCGTGGTCTCGAAGTCGTCGCTGGCGCTGTCGCTGGCGAGCACGGTCGCCGCCGCCCACCCGGCGTTGATGAGGGTGTCGCGCATCTGTTCGTCCAGCCCGCTGTCGGGGGTCGCGTTGAGGATGAGCACCGAGTAGGTCGGGTCGATCACCCCGGTCTGCTCAGGCGTGGGAGCCGCGGACGACGTCGGCTCCGGAAAGAGGTCGATCCGTCCCATGACGACCAGAGCGCCGAAGATACCGGCGATGATGAGCACGAGAGCGGCGACGAACGACCACAGGAGCACGACCCAGCCGTTCATCCCCGGAGCTTCGGCGCGGTGTGCTCCCACACGTCCGGTGGAACGGGGAACCTCGTCGAAACGGTCACGGGGGGGCTTGGACACCCCTCGATGCTAGCGGCACGTCGCTGGCAAACCGTTCCACGACGAGCCCGACCCCGCAGGATCAGGTCATCCGGTGAACCCGGGGATCCGGGACGTGCGCCGGGCGCTTCTGGCGTCCCGCAGTCGACGCAGTCGGCGGACGAGGATCGGATCGAAGGCGAGGGCCGCCTCGGAGTCGATGAGACGGGCGAGCAGCTGATAGTAACGCGCCGCGCTCATGCCCAGTCGCGCACGGATCGCCTCCTCCTTCATACCGCCGTGGCGCGGCCAGGCGGCCTCCAGGGCGAGGATCGCGCGATCGCGTTCCGTGAGGTGGTCAGCGGACATGCCCTCAGATTAGGTCGTGGTCGACGGATCGCCCGCGCGCCACTCCCACCGAGCGCCGAGCGGGTCGGCAGCGGCCCGCACCCGCCCGTCGAGCGCGACGACGAAGCCGGGCCAGGCCTCCGCGACGATGGGTGGGTCCCAGACCCCGAGGAGAGCCGGCGGGTCGATCGTGACCCAGCGCGCGGGCAGCGCCGCGATCGTCTCGATCAGCGCCTCCCGCTGCTCCCGGGGGATGTGCACGAGAACCCCGGGGGTCGTGATCACCAGCGTGGCATCCGCCGGAGCGGCTCCTGCCAGCTCCTCCAGATGGGCGGCTGCGTCTCCGGCGACGAGAAGCGGCGGCTCGGCGGCCGCGATGTCGAGGGCGGCGGTGATGCGCTGCTCCCTCCCCACCTCTCCCGGCCACACGAGGGCCCGCAGCCAGCGCCGATCCTCTTCGTCGGCCGCGTCCAGCGGGGCGAGGTCGATCCCGGCGCGCCACACCACCTCTGGCATGCGCAGCGGGGGGAGGTCGCCGGTGACGGTGCTCTCCAGTACCACGGTGGAGGGACCGTCGAGGGGGTCGAGCGCGCGACGAACGGACCCGCCGTCGTCGATGAAACGGTACGAGTAGCGATCGGGATAGAGGCAGAGGCCGGCGGAGGCGCCGACCTCCAGCAGCGCGATCGGGCCCTCGATCTCGGAGAGCACCGGAAGCAGTGCCGCGGTGCGGAGGGGCTCGTTGGTCTGCAGAGCCCGCCTGGTGCATTCCTCGACGAGTCGAGTGGCATTGGTCAGGACGAAACGACGCCACTCCCGGTACGGACCGTGACCGGCGCCGAGCAGGCGGGACACGGCGAACACGAGCGGAGGCTGGCGACGGGTCGCGGGGATCCGCAGCAGCATCTCGCTGATCTCGTCGTCGGCGGCGACCCCGGCCGCCCACTCCGCGTACAGCGCGCTGCGCCCAGGAGCCTCCGTCGCCGCGAATCGGGCATAGCGCTCCTGCACGGCGTCGGTCATGCGTCCATTCTGACGCGAAGCGCCATCGACGCCCCCGCACGAGGGAGAATGGAGGGGACTCAGGAGGACACGATGCCCTACAGCGTGAACAAGACCGAAGACGAATGGCGCGACGAGCTCGGCGAAGAGCAGTACGCCGTGCTGCGCCAGGCGGCGACCGAGCGGGCGTGGACCGGTGAGCTGCTCGATGAGGAGCGCGCCGGCCTCTACACCTGCGGCGCCTGCGGAGCCGAACTGTTCAAGAGCGGCACGAAGTTCGATTCCGGCTGCGGCTGGCCGAGCTTCTACGAGTCGGTCCGGCCGGATGCGGTCGAGCTGCTCGAGGACGACAGTCTCGGCATGGTGCGCACGGAGGTCCGCTGCGCGACCTGCGGTTCGCACCTCGGCCACGTCTTCCCGGACGGCTTCGGCACCCCCACCGGTGACCGCTACTGCATGAACTCGATCGCGCTGAACTTCACGCCCGACGAGTCGTGAGCGCCCTCGACGCCGTCCGCGCACGGCAGTCCTGGTCGAAGGTCGGCGACACCGCTCCGGGGCGCGAGGAGCTGGTGACGCTCGTCGGCGCCGCCGGCCGCGTCGCCGACCATTCCTCGCTGCGTCCCTGGCGTCTGATCGAGCTCCGCGGCGCGGACCGCGAGGCGCTCGGTGCCGCGATCGCCGAGGCTCAGGGGGACGCGGAGCCGTCGACCAAGCCGCTGCGGGCTCCGCTCCTCATCGCGGTGGTCGCGAGCTACCGTCCGAGCGAGAAGGTCCCGCGCTGGGAGCAGGAGGCGGTGGCCTCCGGGGTCGCGCATGTGCTGAGCCTGCTGCTCGATGAGGCGGGGTGGGGCGTCATCTGGCGCACCGGACACTACACGCGCTCGGAGCCGGTCGCGCGCATGCACGGGCTGGGGCCGCACGAGGAGCTCCTCGGTTGGCTCTATGTCGGGGCGAAACCCGAGGGCAAGAGCCCGGGCCGCCGCAAGACCGTCGACGCCCGCGCGCTCCTGACCCGACCGCCGAAACTCTCTCCGGAGGCGCGGGCGGCTGCTGAGGCGGCCGCACAGGAGGCCGAGAAGCAGAAGGCCGAGAAGGCCGAGAAGAAGGCGCGCAAGAAGGCGAAGAAGAGGGAAAAGAAGAAAGCCAAGAAGGCCGCCAAGAAGAGCGGCTCCTAGAGCCGGCGGCGACGCCAGGGCACCGCGACGAGGACCGAGCCGACCGCGACGACCACCATCGCGACCACCTGCCACAGCGCCGGTCCCGCCTGCGCCGGCCAGAGCAGGTCGATCACGACCGACGTCACGAGCTGCCCGAGCACCGATCCCAGCCCCATGAGCAGCACGCCCGTGTGCGCGACGATGAACGCGCCGAGCAGGATGTAGCCCGCACCGAGGAAGCCGCCGAGGTAGAGCCAGGGCTCGGTCGGCAGCGCGGCCGGCCATCCCCGCACGGCGACGCTGGTGCCGGCGGCGACCGCGAGCACCAGCGTCCCGGCGATGAAGCTCATGAGTGTCGCGGCGATCGGCGACTGCACGCGCTGTGCCAGCCGCCCGTTGGTCGCCGCCTGCCAGGCGATACCGACGCCGGCGGCGAAGGGCAGCAGCAGCATCCACAGCGGGGCGGTCGCCAGCACGTCGCCCGAGAGGGAGATCCCCACCGCGGCGAGCGCGAGCACCCCGCCCATCACCCGACCGGGGGTCACGGCCACGACGCCGGCCGGCCCGAAGCCGATGCGGTCGAGGACGAGGCCGTGCAGCGTCTGCCCTGCCACGACACCCACCGTGAAGAGGGAGACGCCGAGGATGCCCGCCGTCAGCCCCTGGGTGGAGACGGTGAGAGCGCCGCAGGCGCCCCCGAGGAGCATCCAGAACGGGATGCTCCGATCGCGGATGCCGCGGCCGAGGCGCATGGCACCACGGCGCGCCGAAGGCAGGAAGGAGATGACCACGGCGAGGGCCACCAATCCCACCGCGAAGGACAGGAAGCCGGCGACGATGCCGTTGTCCACGCGCACGCCCAGGACCCCGTTGATGCGCGCCTGGATCGCGGTCATGACTCCGATCGCGACGGCTCCCCCGAGCGCCAGAGGGGCGGGGAGGCGGCGTGCGGGGGTCACCTCTCGACACTATCGGAGCCTCCGCGCGCACCTGTCCTCCACGGCACCGTCCTCCTGGAGGACGAGCGCACCGCACCAGGGAATCGTCCTGCAGGAGGACGCGCCGCGGCGCGGCGGTCCGTAGCGTGGGGACCATGATCACCGCAGAAGGCCTCACCAAGAGATTCGGGGACAAGACCGCCGTCGACGGCGTGTCCTTCACCGTGCAGCCGGGGACCGTCACCGGCTTCCTCGGACCGAACGGCGCAGGGAAGTCGACGACCATGCGCATGATCGTCGGGCTGGACCGTCCGACGGCGGGCCGGGCGACCGTCGCCGGCCAGGAGTATCGCAAGCTCCGGGCGCCCCTCACCGAGGTCGGCGTGCTCCTCGATGCCAAGGCCGTGCACACCGGTCGGACCGCGCGCGACCACCTCCGGGCCATGGCCGCCACGCACGGCATCCCGACGTCGCGCGTCGACGAGGTCATCGAGCTCGCCGGCATCGGCGCGGTCGCCCGCAAGCGCGCCGGGAAGTTCTCCCTCGGCATGGGGCAGCGCCTCGGGATCGCCTCCGCACTGCTCGGCGACCCGCACACCCTCATCCTCGACGAGCCGGTCAACGGCCTCGACCCGGAGGGCGTCCGCTGGGTGCGGCAGTTCGTCCGGCATGCCGCCTCCGAGGGCCGGACGGTCCTGCTGTCCAGTCACCTCATGAGCGAGATGGCGCAGACCGCAGACCACGTCATCGTGATGGGACGGGGCAAGGTCCTCGCCGACGCTCCGCTGGCCGAGCTGGTGCGCTCCTGGACGACCAACCGCGTGCGCGTGCGGACACCCCGCCCCACCGACCTCGTGGCCGCGGTGGGCGGTCCGGACGTGGAGATCGTCAGCGCCGCTCCCGATCTGCTCGACATCGCGGGGCTCCCGGCAGCGCGCATCGGCGACCTCGCCGCGGAGCGCGGGATCCCGCTGCACGAACTCACCCCGACCACCGGATCCCTCGAAGAGGCCTACCTCGCCCTCACCGGCGACGCCGTCGAGTACCGCACGAAGGAGCTCTCATGACCGCCGCCCCCGCCGTGACGACCCCGGCCGTCGCGCCCCCAGCCGTCGACTCGGGTCGCCGCCTCACCTTCGCACGAGCCGTGCGCGGCGAGGCGATCAAGCTCATCACCCTCCGGTCGACGTGGTGGTCCATCGCGATCGCCGCCGTGCTCACGATCGGCATCGCCGTCCTCATCGCCCAGGCGATCGATGCCCCCGGGTTCGACCCGATCCAGGCCGTCGTCATGCCGATCCAGTTCACGATGCTGCTCGCCGGCATCATCGGAGCGATCTCGGTGACCGGCGAGTACTCCACGGGCATGATCCGCTCGACGCTGACCGCCGACCCGATCCGCGGGTCCGTGCTGCTGGCGAAGTCGCTCGTGCTCGCGGGCTTCCTCTTCCTGTCGTCGCTGGTCATCTTCGGCGTCGCCGCGGTCGCCGTGTCCGCCGTGGTCGCGGGACGGGAGCAGGGCATCGACTGGTCGGACCCCGCGGCCTCCGTCCTGCCGATCGTGGTCGCCTCCCTCGCCATGGCCGTCTTCGCGCTGATCGGCGTGGCGTTCGGCTTCATCCTGCGCTCGGGTGCCGGAGCGATCGCGGCGACGGTCGGTCTGCTGTTCGTCCTGCCGATCGTCGCGAGCTTCTTCGCGATGGCGGGAGAGGCCTGGGCCTGGGTGATCGACGCCTCCGCCTACCTGCCGGTCGCCGCCGCGCAGAGCGCGATCCTGCCCGGTGACGCGGCGACACTGGATGCGCCAGTCGCCTTCCTCACCCTCGGCTGTTGGGTGGTCGGCGGTCTGCTGGCCGCGTGGGCCGTCCTCCGCACGCGCGACGCGTAGGAGACCGGGTGCCGGCGAAGCGACGCGGAACGGACACCGTCCGGGAGGACGAGGGGCTGCGGCTCCCTCGTCCTCCCGGCGTGTTCCGGCGTTTCTGGGCGCGCCATCCCGTCCTCGCCGACGTCCTGCTCACCCTGCTCTGCATCGTCCTCACGATCACACCCGCCGCGCGCATCGACGATGCCGACCGCGGCCCCGTCGGGCTCGTGCTCGCCGCCCTGCTGCCGCTCTGCGTGGTCGCCGCCTCCGCCACCCTGCTCTGGCGCCGACGGAAGCCGTGGCTCCCCGCGATCGCCGCGATCCTGCTCGAGGTCTTCCTGCTTTTCACCGCGCTGCCGGGAAGCAGCCCGCTGCTGCTTTTCGCCGGCTACTCCCTCGCCGTCTACCGCTCCACCCGTGCCGCGTGGACCGCTTTCGGCATCGGCGTCGCAGCCAGCGCCTCGGGAGCCGGACTTCTCCTCTGGGCCGGCGTCTTCACACTCCAAGAGGCGGTCAACGCCCTGCTCGGCACGGTCGTGCTCGGTCTCATCGGCACCCTGATCGGCGCGAACGTCGGCAACCGGAAGCGCTACCTGGACGCCGTCATCGACCGCTCCCGGCAGCTCCTCGTGGAGCGCGACCAGCAGGCGCAGCTCGCCGCAGCGGCGGAGCGGGCGCGGATCGCACGCGAGATGCACGACATCGTGTCGCACTCCCTGACCGTGGTCGTGGCGCTGTCCGAGGGTGCGGCCGCCACCCCGGACCGCGAACAGGCGCGCGCGGCGGCCACCTCTGCGGCGGACACCGCCCGCAGCGCGCTCACGCAGATGCGGGCGATGCTCGGCGTGCTCCGGGACGACGACGCCCCGCTCCTCCTCGCGCCGGTCTCGCCCGCCTCTCCACAGGAGACCGTCGCGGCGGCGCAGCGGACCGGTTATCCGGTCACCCTCGCCACGACGGGGCAGGCGGATGTCTCGTCCGACGTCGCCCATGCGCTCGGACGGATCGTGCAGGAGGGGGTGACGAACGCGATGCGGCACGCGCCGACCGCGACGGCCGCGGCCGTGCGTCTGGAGTACGCGCCCGCTACCGTGGTCGTCGAGATCGTCAACGACGGCGTCGCGGGCTCTCCGGGCGAAGGAGGCTTCGGTCTCCGAGGTCTCCAGGAACGCGCTGCCCACGTGCACGGCACACTGGAGTCACGGCCGGACGGCGCGGGCCGATGGATCCTCCGTGCCGTCCTGCCGACAGAGGAGGAGAACAGATGACATCGCCCATCCGTGTGCTCCTGGTCGACGACCAGGAGCTGATCCGCCTGGGGTTCCGCATGGTCCTGGAGGCGGAGCCCGACATCGTCGTGATCGGCGAAGCCGCCGACGGGAAGGCGGCGATCGCGCAGAGCGCCGCGCTCGCCCCGGACCTCGTGCTGATGGACATCCGCATGCCCGAGCTCGACGGGATCGCGGCGACGACGGCCATCGTCGGCGCCCACCCCGAGACGAAGGTGCTCGTCCTCACCACCTTCGACCTCGACGAGTACGCCTTCGGCGCGATCCGGGCCGGTGCCAGCGGGTTCCTCCTGAAAGACGCCCAGCGCCACGAGATGCTCTCCGCCGTCCGTGCCGTCCATCGCGGAGACGCCGCGCTGGCGCCGCGGGTGACCCGCGTGCTGCTGGAGCACGTCGGCTCGCAGCTCGGAACCAGCGCCCTCGACGAGGTCGACGACGCCGGGTACCGCTCCCTGACCGAGCGCGAGCGCGAGGTGTTCGTCGCGATCGGCCGCGGGCTCACCAACGCCGAGATCGCGGCGTCCCTCTACGTCGGCGAGTCCACCGTCAAGACGCATGTCGGGCGGATCCTGGCGAAGCTCGGGGCGCGGGATCGGATCCATGCTGTGATCCTCGCCCACCGGCTCGGCCTCGTCGGGCGGTGAGAGCGGGTCAGTCCTGTGGCGGCGTCCAGGCCGACACGCGGTTCAGGCGCTCGACCTCCGCTGTCGACAGCTCCAGCCGCGCTCCGGCGAGCAGATCCGGAACCTGATCCACCGTCCGGGCACTCGCGATGGGCGCCACCACGGTCGGCTGCGCCCGCAGCCAGGCCAGGGCCGTCGCGGCGACGGATGCGTCGTGCGCGGCGCCGATCTCATCCAGCGCGTCGATGATCCGAAGTCCAGCCGCGGTGGCGTACTTCGCGGCGCCGGCGGCCCGCGGAGACCCCTCTCCCCCGGCATCCGTCGAACGGTACTTGCCGGTGAGGAAGCCGCTCGCCAGCGCGTAGTACGGCACGAGGCTCAGCCCGAACTCCTCAGCGACGGGGATGATGGTGTCATCGACGTCGTTGCGGTGCACGAGGTTGTAGTGCGGCTGGACGGCGACCGGTCGCGCGACGCCGAGGCGGTCCGCGATGTCGATCCACTGCCGGATGCGGTCGGCCGTGTAGTTCGACACCGCCACGTGCCGCACGAGCCCGTCCGTGACGAGGGCGCCGAACGCCTCGACGGTCTCCTCCAGCGGCACGGACTCGTCGTCGAAGTGCGCGTAGTAGAGGTCGATCTCGTCCACGCCGAGGCGAGCGAGAGACGCCTCCGCCGCGCGGCGGACGTTCCCGGCCGACAG
The DNA here is from genome assembly GCF_900105335.1 of Microbacterium paraoxydans. Taxonomy (NCBI): domain Bacteria; kingdom Bacillati; phylum Actinomycetota; class Actinomycetes; order Micrococcales; family Microbacteriaceae; genus Microbacterium; species Microbacterium paraoxydans. The sequence goes on from NZ_LT629770.1 coordinate 1,130,563, forward strand.
ACCGCGGAAGGCGGGATGCTGGCTGACCTTGGTCGCGACGACGACGCCCTGGGGCCGCCGCGACGCGAGCCATGCCCCGATGATCGTCTCGCTCTCGCCACCCTCGTTGCCGGGAACCCAGGCACTGTAGGAGTCCGCCGTGTCGATGAAGTCGCCACCCCCGTCGACGAAGGCGTCGAGGACGGCGAAGGAGGCGTCACGGTCGGCGGTCCAGCCGAACACGTTGCCGCCGAGGGCGAGGGGGAAGACGTCGAGGTCACTGGAGCCGATGCGGGTCATGTCCGAGACAACCGCAGCGAGCGGCGCGAACATTCCCGTGGCGGGCGGAAAGATGCGCAGGTGGCCGGGGCGGGGTGCCGACCACCTGCACCCCAGTAACATAACACCCTCCGACGTGCTACGCGATATGCGGGCGCCCTGACATCACGGCACTCCTGTCAGAAGACCAGAGCTCAGCCACCAGGCGGCGCTCACCGTCCAGAACACGGCGAGCACGATCGCCCACGTCCTCCGTCGCTGCAGTGCGAGCCGCTGCGGGATCAGCGACGGGCCGGGCTCGTCCGCGGGTGCGCTCATGCGCAGAGCCTAGCGCTGGGGCCGTGGGTGCCGGTGAAGTGAGCAGCACTCCTCGCCGAGATGCGCGAAAGGCCCGCATTCCCCGTGTCTCCCGGGGGATGCGGGCCTTCCCGTATGGAGCCGACTACGGGACTCGAACCCGTAACCCCCGTATTACAAGTACGGTGCGCTACCAATTGCGCCAAGTCGGCGGATGCCATCACAGCTTAGCGATGGCGCGGACGCGCGGCGGACTACTTCGCCGGCGCCGACGTGGCCGTGGGGCTCGGCGTCGGAGTCGCCGACTCGTAGTAGGCCTCGCTGGCGACCGACATGACGAACGTCGACAGCTCCTGCGGGTCGTCCAGCGCGCCGACGTAGGCCTCGCCGTTCACGACGATCATCGGTGCGGCCGTGAGCACGAGGTCGTCGGAGCCGGGGAGCGGCCCCTCGAGCGCGCGGGTCGTCGCCTCCTTCGCCCAGCTGACGTAGTCGCCGTCCTGGATGCAGGAGCGCACGGTCTTGCCGTTGTCCACGCCGACAGCCCCCGCGAGGTTGGCGAGCTCTTCGTCCGACATCCCGTCGCTGCCCACATCGGGCTGGTCATCGAGCAGGTCGTGGTTGAACGCGTAGAACTGGTCCGGCGAGTGCGTCGCCACACAGGCGGCCGCGGCGGCGGAACGCAGCGAGTACTTGGTGCCGTTGGAGCTGGCGGTGAGCAGAGCGACCGGGTGGTAGCTGACGGTCGCGGCGCCGTCCTCGATCCACTGCGCGAGCAGCCGGGCGTTGGCGCGCTCGAACTTGCCCGCGTCGGGCGAGAGGTAGTCGACGTAGATGTGCACCTCGACAGCACCCGCCGCGGACGGCTCGGGCGACGGCGTCTCGCTGGCGCCGGCCTCGCTGGGCTCGGGCTCCGGCGTCGCGGAAGGGGTACCGGCGATCGCGGCGGAGGCGATGTCCGTCACCACGACGCCATCCGCCTCCATGCCGCTCGGGCTGAGCTGCGGCTTGGACGTCTGCGAGGTCACGGCGAGCGTCACGGCGGTCCCGATCGCACCGACCGCGATGATCGCGACCGCACCGATGATGATCCGTCGCATGAGACGCGCCCGCGACTGCTGGGCGTGCACCTTCTGTGCCTTCTCCCGCACGGCCTCGCGCGAATTGCGAGGGGCGGGGACGTTCGGCGTTTCGTCGCTCGACATCGTTCCTCTTGAGTCTCAGGGGGTCCGGGTTGGCCCCGACCACCGTCGGGCGGTGATCGCCGCTGCGCACGGCCGGGTTCGATGCTAACCAGTGAGGCTGAGAAATACCCAGGTGCGGGCGTTCGTGCCATACTGATCCCGACCCGATGAAGGGTCACGGCGGGTCGCTCCGCCGCTTCATTCACTACGGATCGTCCGGCACGTACCTGCCGGTGAAGGAGAAACACGATGGCATCTGTGACTTTCGACGAGGCCACCCGCCTGTACCCCGGCGGCACCCGTCCGGCTGTCGACAAGCTCAACCTCGAGGTGGGAGACGGCGAGTTCCTCGTCCTAGTCGGTCCCTCCGGTTGCGGTAAGTCCACCTCCCTCCGCATGCTCGCCGGCCTCGAAGAGGTCAACTCCGGCCGCATCCTCATCGGTGACCGCGACGTCACCGACGTGCCGCCGAAGGACCGCGACATCGCGATGGTGTTCCAGAACTACGCGCTGTACCCGCACATGACCGTCGCCGAGAACATGGGCTTCGCGCTCAAGATCGCCGGCGTCGGCAAGGAGGAGCGCGCCGCGCGCGTGCTCGAGGCCGCGAAGCTCCTCGACCTGGAGCAGTACCTCACCCGCAAGCCGAAGGCCCTCTCCGGTGGTCAGCGTCAGCGTGTCGCCATGGGCCGCGCGATCGTCCGTCAGCCCCAGGTCTTCCTCATGGACGAGCCGCTGTCGAACCTCGACGCGAAGCTCCGTGTCCAGACCCGTACGCAGATCGCGTCGCTGCAGCGTCGTCTCGGCGTCACCACGGTCTACGTCACGCACGACCAGACCGAGGCACTCACCATGGGTGACCGCATCGCCGTGCTGAAGGACGGCCTGCTCCAGCAGGTCGGCTCGCCGCGCGACCTGTACGAGAAGCCGGAGAACGTCTTCGTCGCCGGCTTCATCGGCTCCCCCGCGATGAACCTGTTCTCGGCCGACCTGGCCGACGGCGGCGTGCGCTTCGGCACCGAGATCGTCCCGCTCGACCGCGACACCGTGGGCCGCGCCAACGGCTCGCAGGTCACGGTGGGCGTCCGCCCCGAGGACATCACCGTCGGCCCGGCCGACGGCCAGGGCCTGTCGGTCGTCGTCGACCTCGTCGAGGAGCTCGGCGCCGACGGCTACCTCTACGGCCACACGGAGATCAACGGCAAGCGCACCGACCTCGTCGCCCGCGTCGACGGCCGCAACCACCCGAACGCCGGCGAGACCGTCACCCTCGCCGCGAACCCGGGTCACGTGCACGCGTTCGACCTCGAGTCGGGCGACCGCCTGAACGACAAGCCGGTCGTCTCGGCCTGATCGGACACTCCACCGCGGCGCGGGCTGACTTCGGTCGCCCGCGCCGCGTCGTTTCCCCGGCACCCTCAGGAGCCCCCATGCAGGAATCCCTCCGGATCACCGCCAAGACGGTCGACCCCGGTCTGCTCGCTCTGCCCTGGTCGACGCCTCTGGAGAAGTGGCCGTCCGAGCACATCGTCTCGCTGCCCAAGGGCCTCTCCCGCCACCTCGTGCGCTTCGCGGACCTCTCCGGGCGGGTGGTGGCGGTCAAGGAGACGACGACGGAGATGGCGCGCCGGGAGTACGAGATGCTCGGAAACCTGTCGCGACTCGACGTGCCGTGCGTGGAACGCGTCGCGGTCATCGCGGGGCGCACCGACGCGGCGGGGGCGCCGCTCCCCGCCGCGCTGGTCACCTCGCATCTGCGCTTCTCGATGCCGTACCGGGCGCTCTTCACCCGGGTGCTCCGTCCGGACACGGCCACGCGCCTCGTCGACGCGCTGGCGCTCCTGCTCGTGCGCCTGCACAACGTCGGCTTCTACTGGGGCGACGTCTCCCTCTCGAACACGCTCTTCCGCCGGGATGCCGGAGCCTTCGCGGCGTACCTCGTGGACGCGGAGACCGGCGAGCTGCACGAAGAGGGCCTCACCGACGGTCAGCGCGCCTACGACCTGGACCTCGCGCGCACGAACATCGCCGGCGAGATCATGGACCTCGCCGCGGGCGGCCGCCTGGAGCACGGGGTCGACGCCGTCGCCATCGCGGACGGCATCGTGTCGTCCTACCGCTCCCTCTGGGCCGAGCTCACCGCGCAGGAGTCCTTCTCCGCCGCCGAGACGTGGCGCATCACGGAACGCGTCGAGCGGCTCAACGCCCTCGGCTTCGACATCGACGAGATGTCGATGTCGACGACCGCCGACGGCACGGTCGTGGAGATCCAGCCCAAGGTCGTCGATGCCGGGCACCACCAGCGCCGGCTCATCCGCCTCACCGGTCTCGACGTCGAGGAGAACCAGGCCCGGCGGCTCCTCAACGACCTCGACGAGTTCCGTGCCCGCTCCACCAAGCAGTGGGCGGACGAGGAGATGTACGCGCACGAGTGGCTCACCCGCGTCTTCGAGCCCGTCGTCCGCGCGATCCCCTACGACCTGCGCGCCAAGCTGGAGCCGGCCGAGGTGTTCCACCAGGTGCTGGAGCACCGCTGGTACCTGTCCCAGGCACAGGGCCGCTCGGTCGCCCTCGCGGAGGTGCTGACGAGCTACATCAACGACGTGCTCCGCCACCGGCGCGACGAGGCCACCATCATGGGGCCGCCGACCGAGACGATGGGCCTCCCCGTCGTCACCGGCACGCTGGCGCTCGGCGACGACGACGAGGTGGACTGGCGCGACCTCGTCTGAGACCGTGCCCGCCCGTCGGCGCCGCGCCGGACGGCGTCAGTAGCCGACGGTGAACCGCTCGCGGTGGTGGTTGCCCTGCTCGATCTCGTCGACGATCGCGACGGCGAAGTCCGCCCCGGAGATGTACGACTTCCCGTCCTCGTCGCGGACGAGCACGTCACCGCCGTCCCGGTAGTGTCCGGTGCGCTCCCCCTCGGCCCACGGCCCGAAGACCTCGGCCGGGTGCACGAAGAACCAGTCCAGGCTCTCGGCCGTGCGCTCCAGGAGCGCGAGAGAGTCGATGCCGACCTGCGCCTCGTGCTTGTACTCCTCGGGGAACCCCTGATCGAACAGTCGGGGGCCACCGGGCGCGACGAGGCTGCCGCCCGCGCCGCCCACGACCCCGAGCCGGGTCTCGGTGCCGTCGAGCAGCGCGACCACGTTCGTCAGCGCCTCGAGGACACGGTCCTCCATGTCGCCACGCGGCGAGAGCGCGGAGACCACGGCATCGGCACCCGCGAACGCCTCAGTCAGCGTCGCGGGGTCGAGCGCCGACCCCTGCACGTACGCCGCACCCGCGACCGGATCCGCGGGGGTCGAGCGCGAGATGGCGACGACCGCGTGATCGCGGCTCACCGCCTCCGCGACGATGTGGCGTCCGGCGTAGCCGGTTCCTCCCAGGACGATGATGCGGGCCATGCGTGTTCCTCTCGGTCAGTCCGCGGCGCGGACGGTCGCGACCTGGTACAGCGCGACCGAGGCCGCGATGCCGGCGTTCAGCGACTCGGTCGCCGCGGAGATGGGGATGGAGACGATCTGGTCGCAGGTCTCGGTCACGAGGCGGGACAAGCCCTTGCCCTCCGAGCCCACGACGATGACGACGGGACGGTCCGCCAGCTCCAGCGCCGGCAGCGAGACGTCGCCGTCGCCGTCGAGCCCGAGCACGAACACGCCCTGCTTCTTGAACTCCTTGAGCTGCGTGGTGAGGTTCGACGCCAGCGCCACCGGGATGCGGGCGGCCGCGCCCGCACTGGTCTTCCACGCCGCGGAGTTCACACCGGCGGAACGACGCTGCGGCAGGATGATGCCGTGGCCGCCGAACGCCGCCGTTGAGCGGATGATCGCTCCGAGGTTGCGAGGGTCGGTGATCCCGTCGAGGGCGACGAACAGGGGCGTCTCGCCGCGATCGATGACCTCTTCCAGGAGGTCCTGCGGGTGGGCGTACTCGTACGGCGGCACCTTGAGGGCGACTCCCTGATGCACGCCGTCGAAGCCGGCCATGCGGTCGAGCTCCTGGCGGGTGACCTCGAGCACCGGGATGTCGCGGTGGGTCGCGATCGACAGCATCTCCTTGACGCGGTCGTCCATCTCGACGCGCTGCGCGATGTACATCGCGGTCGCCGGGATCTTCGCGCGCAGCGCCTCGAGCACGGAGTTGCGCCCGGTGACCGTCTCGGTGTCGTTGGTGTTGTCCTTCGACCTGGCGTTGCGGTTCGGGTTGCCCCCGGAGGCGGGACGCCCTCCGGGCTTGCCCTTGCCGCCCGCAGCCGCGTAGCGCTCAGCCGCAGCCTTGCGCTTCCCGGCGGGGTGCCACGCGCGGTCCTCCGCCTTCGGCGTGGGGCCACGCCCTTCGAGCGCCTTGCGCCCGAGACCGCCCGTGCCCTTGGTCGGGCCCTTCTTGTTTCCCTTGCTCGCGCCGGGGCGCCCTGGCTTAGCCATCGATACTCCAATGAGTTCCGGCCGGAGTGTCCTCCAGCGTGATTCCTGCGGCGGTGATCGCGTCTCGGATGCGATCCGCCGCCGCCCAGTCCTTCTCCGCGCGCGCGGTGGCGCGCTGCGCGATCATCTCCTGCACCAGCGCGTCCAGCGCCGCTGCCTGCGCATCCCCAGCGGCGCCGGATCCCGTGCGCGGGTTCAGACCGAGGATCCCGGTCATGGCGAGCACCGCCCGCGCCGCGTCCAGGGCCGTGCCGGTGTCGCCCGCGTCCAGCGCCGAGTTCCCGGCCCGCACGCTCTCGTGCACGACGGCCAGTGCCTGCGGCACGCCGAGGTCGTCGTCCATCGCCTCGACGAAGGCGTCAGGCAGGCTCCGCGCGTCCTCGGCACCGATCTCCTCGCCGGCCGCGCGGACTGCGCGATCGAGGAAGGAGCGGATACGGCCGAGCGCCGCGTCCGCCTCCGCCCAGGACGATTCCGAGAGGTCGAGGCTCGATCGGTAGTGCGCGGCGGCGAGGGCGTAGCGCACGACCAGCGGGTCCCGCTCCGCGAGAACGTCCCGCGCGAGGGTGAAGTTGCCGAGGGATTTCGACATCTTCTGGCCGTCGACGGTCACGAGACCGTTGTGCACCCAGTAGCGGGCGAAGCCGTCACCCGCGGCCGTCGACTGCGCGAGCTCGTTCTCGTGATGAGGGAACCGCAGGTCGAGGCCGCCGCCGTGGATGTCGAACTCCGCACCGAGGTACCGCTTCGCCATGGCCGAGCACTCGATGTGCCAGCCAGGACGCCCCGGCCCCCACGGCGACGCCCAGGTCGCATCGGCGGGCTCGTCGGGCTTGGCTCCCTTCCACAGGGCGAAGTCCTGGGGGTTGCGCTTGCCCCGCGGGTCGGCGTCCTGCGCCGCCTCCATCGCGTCCACCGACTGATGGGTGAGATCGCCGTAGGACGGCCAGGAGCGCACATCGAAGTAAACGTCGCCCGACCCGTCGGGAGCGGGATACGCATGGCCCCGGTCGATGAGCAGCGCGATGAGCTCCTGCATCTGCGGGACGGAGGCCGTCGCCCGCGGCTCGTACGTGGGCGGCAGGATGCCGATGCCGGCGTAGGCCGCGGCGAACTCCTGCTCCATCCGGTAGGCGAGCGCCCACCACGGCTCGGCGTCCGTGGCGTTGGCGAGCACCTTGTCGTCGATGTCGGTGACGTTGCGCACGAAGGTCACTCGGCCGTGGCGGTGCGTCAGCCAGCGGCGCAGGAGATCGAAGCTCAGGGCCGCCCGGACATGGCCGATGTGCGGGCCGGACTGCACGGTGGGTCCGCACACGTACATCGTGATGTTCTCGGGATCGAGAGGCACGAAGTCGCGCAGCAGCTGTGCGCGGGTGTCGTAGAGGCGGAGAGTCACCGCTCAAGCCTACTCGGCGGGCGCTGAGAGACCCTGATCCGCTCGCGGGATGACGATCGCGACGGCCGTGACCGCGATCCCCTCGCCCCGTCCGGGGAAGCCGAGGCCGTCGGTCGTCGTGGCCGTCACGGCCACCGGAGCACCCCCGAGCGCCGCCGACAGCACCGCCTCGGCCTCCCCGCGTCGTCCGCTGAACCGCGGACGATTGCCCTGGAACTGGACGGAAACGTTGCCGATCATGAACCCCGCCGCCGCCAGGAGCTCCGCGGTGCGGGAGAGGAAGACGTCGGCGTGCGCACCCGCATACTCCGGGTGAGCTGTACCGAAGTGCTCGCCGATGTCACCGAGCCCGGCGGCGCCGAGCAGGGCGTCGACGATCGCGTGGGCGACCGCGTCCCCGTCCGAATGCCCGGAGAGCGCGGGCTCCCCCGGCCATTCCAGCCCGGCCAGCCACAGCGCCCCGTCGCCGCCGAACCCATGCACGTCCGTGCCGATGCCCACGCGCGGCCCGAGCTCGGCGACAGCCGACGTGCGAGGCACGGAAGACGAGACGGGCGCGGTCGCGACGAGGAGGCGGGCGCGCTCCAGATCGGCAGGGGTGGTGATCTTGAACGAACGCTCGGAGCCGGGCACCAGCCGCACCGCGTGCCCCGCCGCGGCGAAGAGCGCCGCGTCATCCGTGTACTCGACGCCCTGGGCCGTCGCCTCCGTGTAAGCCGCTTCCAGCGGGCCACGCGGGAAACCCTGCGGCGTCTGCGCGGCCGCGAGTTCCGCACGATCCACGGTGCCCACGACGAGACCGTCCGCGACCCGCTTGAGTGTGTCCACGACCGGCAGGCTCGGTACGGCACCGGCGTCGCCGATCACGGCCGCCGCCACGGCGTCGATCACCTCGGGCGGGGTCAGCGCGCGCGCGGCGTCGTGCACGAGCACCGTGCTCACGTCCCCCCACAGCGCCGCGAGTCCGGCCGCGACGGATTCCTGCCGCGTCGCCCCTCCGGTGACCACGCGGCCCAGGTCGGCACGATCGCCGGCAGCCGCGAGCAGCTCGGTCTGCGCGTCGCCCTCGTATCCCGCGGGGGCGACGACGATGACCTGCATGGGAGCCGCAGCGAACACGCCGTCGAGGGCGTGCCGCAGGATGGTCCGTCCGTCGATGCCGACGAAGGCCTTGGGCGCCCCCGCCTCGAGACGGGTGCCGGAACCGGCGGCGACGACGATGATCGCGGTGTGCGGGACGGGGAGGATGCTCACAGCTTCACGTTACCCGCGGGAACGACGAAAGGCGGGTGCCGAAGCACCCGCCTTCCGTGAAGGACGTCTCAGGACGCGAGGACCTCGTCGAGCAGCGCGCCCGCCTTGTCCTCGTCGATCTTCTCGGCCAGTGCCAGCTCCGAGATGAGGATCTGCCGGGCCTTGGCCAGCATCCGCTTCTCGCCCGCGGACAGGCCGCGGTCCTGGTCGCGACGCCAGAGGTCGCGCACGACCTCGCTCACCTTGATGACATCGCCGGACGCGAGCTTCTCCAGGTTCGCCTTGTACCGGCGCGACCAGTTGGTGGGCTCCTCGGTGAACGGCGCACGCAGCACCTCGAACACGTGGTCGCGGCCCTCCTTGCCGATCACGTCGCGAACGCCGACGAGGTCGACGTTCTCGGCCGGAACCTCGATGATGAGATCACCCTGCGTGACGTTGAGCTTCAGGTACTTCTTCGCCTCGCCCTTGATGATGCGCTCCTTGACCTCGATGATGGTCGCAGCGCCATGGTGCGGATAGACGACGGTCTCGCCAACCTCAAAAAGCATAAAAACATGTCCTTTCGGCAACCTCAAGGATACCACAGGGGATATGCGCTAAGGTTCGCGCTCCCTGTTCCCTGCGCGCTCCCGACTTACCCATAGAATGGGAGGGATATCCCGTCGGACCTCAGGAGGACCCGTGAAATCGCGCCTTGTCGCGTCTGCCGCCATCAGCGCCCTCGTTCTGCTCGGCGCGACCGGGTGCACGTTCATCACGCCGCAGTCGACGAAGATCGAGTACGCGGCCTCCGACGGCGTGAACGTCTCCGATCAGGACGGCCCCATCGCCGTGCGCAACGCCCTGATCATCGCGAACGAGGACGGCACGGTCGGCAACTTCGTCGGCGCCGTGGTCAACCCGTCGCAGGACCGCGCCACCCTGACGGTGTCGCTGGAGGGCGGCGATCCCTTCAAGATCACGGTGCCCGCCGGCGGAAGGATCAGCTTCGGCGCCGACGAGGAGCCCGTGGAGATCACGGGACTCGACACCATGCCCGGCGCGACCGTCGCGATGCACTTCCAGTCCGGCGACTCCGCCGGTGTGACGACCGAGATCCCGGTCCTCGACGGCACCCTGCCGTACTACTCGGACCTCGCTCCCCAGGACTGAGTCCCAGAGTCGAGGAGAGGCCGGCACCCGTGGGTGCTGGCCTCTCGCGTCTGTCATCAGCCCTCGAAGCGATACCCGAGGCCGCGGACGGTCACGAGCATCACCGGCTCGCTGGGGTTCTCCTCGATCCGCGAGCGGATGCGCTTGATGTGCACGTCGAGCGTCTTGGTGTCGCCGAAGTAGTCGCTCCCCCACACCCGGTCGATGAGCTGGCCCCGCGTGAGCACCCGGCCGGAGTTGCGCATCAGCACCTCCAGCAGCTCGAACTCCTTCAGCGGCATGTTGATCTGCTCGCCGGCCACCGCCACCGTGTGCCGATCGATGTCGAGCGAGACGCGCCCGCCCTCCAGCACCCGTTCGTCCAACTCGCCCTCGGCCTGCACGACGCGTCGCAGCACCGCCCGCATCCGGGCGAGGAGCTCCCGCGACGAGTAGGGCTTGGTGATGTAGTCGTCCGCTCCGAGTTCGAGTCCCACGACGATGTCGACCTCGGAGTCCTTGGCGGTCAGCATGATGATCGGCACGGCGGACGTCGAGCGGATCTGACGGCACACCTCGGTCCCCGGCATCCCCGGCAGCATGAGGTCGAGGAGCACGATGTCGGCGCCGCGCTCCCGGAACGCCGTCAGCGCACCGGGACCGTCCTCGGCGATCTCGACCTCGTAGCCCTCGCGGCGCAGCAGGTACGCGAGGGGGTCGGCGAGGTCGGGCTCGTCTTCGACGAGAAGGATGCGGGTCATGCGGTCTCTCCGTTTCGGACGCGCGTCGCCCCGGTCGCGGGGGCGCCCTTGCGTGCGCGCTTCTTCTTGCTCTTCTTGCCCTGCCCGCTGTTCGCGGGGGCGTCGATGCGAGGCAGGCGGATGGTGAACGTCGATCCTCGGCCGGGGCGCGACCACAGCCGCACCTCTCCCCCGTGCCGCTGAGTGGCATGCTTGACGATGGACAGCCCGAGGCCGGTGCCGCCGGTGCGCCGCGAGCGGGCTTCGTCGGCACGGTAGAACCGCTCGAAGATGCGCTCGCGATCGGCCTCGGCGATCCCGATGCCCTGGTCGGACACGGCGATCTCCACGACGTCGTCGTCGGCCTTCACCCCGACGCCCACCCGGGAGCCGCGGGGCGAGTAGACGATCGCGTTGGCGATGAGGTTGCCGACGGCCTCGATGAGGATCTGCGCGTCACCGCGGACCCAGACGCCGCGGTCGCCGCCGCGGGCGAGCTCCACACCGGCGGAGTCGGCCTGCACGACATGGGCTTCGATCGAGGAGGCGATGACCTCGTCGATCGAGACGGGGGCGACCTCGGTCAGCCCGTCCTCCGCCTGCAGCCGGGACAGGCTCATGATGCGTCCGGTGAGCTGACCGAGCCGGCCCGCCTCCGCCGAGATCCGGGACGCGAACGCCCGCACCTGGGCGGGATCGTCGGCGGCGGACTCGATGGCCTCGGCGAGCAGGCTCACGGCCCCGACGGGCGTCTTGAGCTCGTGGCTCGTGTTGGCCACGAAGTCACGGCGCATCTGGTCGAGGCGCTCCTGCTCGGTCACGTCGCGGATGATGAGGAGCACGAGGCGCGTGCCGATGGCGCTCGCCCTGGCCGACACGAGGCGCGGGTCGAGGCTGAGACCGCCGCGGGTGATGCGCAGCGACTCGGTCGCCGTCTCCCCCGTCGAGCGGACGCCCCGCACGAGCTGCCGGAGCTCCGGGTTCTCGAGCGTCGATCCGACCTCGATCCCGAACCGTGCGGCGGCTTTCGACGTGGCGAGCACGAGGCCGGAGACGTCGACGACGCACGCGGCGTCGTCCATGCTGCGCAGCACGTCGGTGATCCCGGGCGGGATCGTCATCGATGTCTCCTCCTCCGCCCGCGCCCGCGCCCGATAGGCCCAGACGACGAGGAGGGAGAGGCCCACCCCGATCGCCAACCCGATGGCGAGGGAGGACAGCGCGAGCTGCGGCAGGGTCATGACTCCAGCGTAGAGCGCGTTCACCGTCGATCCGGCGGGTTTCCGCGCCATCCCGGGGAGCGGAGACGTACTATTCACTCGCCGGGCACCGTTCGTTAACCTTCGGAGCAGACAATCGCTTCAGGCCTGCGCGCGCGCAGTCCTCACCCCTGCGGACGCCCCGCCGCCCCGCGCTGGACCGTCAGCCGGATCCGAACGAAAGGTTGCGCCCACCATGCGCGAAGTCTTCCACCAGTCCCTCGAGGACCTGCAGTCCCGCCTCGTCGAGATCGCCGAGCTCGTCACCGTCTCCATCGACAAGGCCACCCGCGCGTTCGCCACGAGCGACGTCGCGCTGGCCGAGGAGGTCATCGCCGACGACGCCAAGATCGACGAGCTCGCGGTCGCGCTGGACGAGCAGGCCATCGAGATCCTCGCCCGACAGCAGCCGGTCGCGCGCGACCTCCGGATCGTCGTCACGGCGCTCCGCGTCAGCGCGTCCCTGGAGCGGATGGGCGACATGTCCGAGCACATCGCCCAGCTCGCCCGCCTGCGCTTCCCGGAGCGCGCGATCCCGAAGGGCCTCAAGGGCACGTTCGTGAAGATGGGCGAGCTCGACGTGGAGATCTCCCGCACGCTCACGGAGCTCCTCCGCACCCAGGACCTGAAGTTCGCGGATGCCATCCGCAACGCCGATGACGACGTCGATGAGCTGCACGCCAGCGTCTTCGAGAAGGTGCTCAGCGACAACTGGAAGGGCGAGGCCGTCGCCACGGTCGATGCGACGCTCGCGAGCCGGTACCACGAGCGCTTCGCGGACCACGCGGTCGCCGTCGCCAAGAAGGTCGTCTACCTCGCGACGGGCGACTGGCACGTCGAGGAGGAGGACATCGCCCTCGCGGTGGAGCAGCAGGAGCAGCTCGGCCACGCCTGACCGAGCCCCCGCCTTATCGCCGAGACCCCCTGCTGCAGTCGCCTGCAGCAGGGGGTCTCGGCGTGAAACCGGGGTCTCGGTTACTTCTTGCCCTGGGCGGCCACGGCCGCGGCACCGGCGGCGGCGGCCTCCGGGTCGAGGTACCGGCCGGGACCCGTCGGCGCGTTGTTCTCGTCGAGCTCGTACACCAGCGGAATGCCGGTGGGGATGTTGAGGCCGGCGATGTCGTCGTCGCTGATGCCCTCGAGGTGCTTGACGAGGCCGCGCAGCGAATTGCCGTGCGCCGTCACGAGGACGGTCTTGCCGGCTTCCAGGTCGGGGACGATCTCCGCGTCCCAGTACGGCAGGAGACGGTCGATGACGAGCTTGAGCGACTCCGTGCGCGGCACCTCGCCGTCGATGCCCTCGTAGCGGGCGTCACCCACCTGGCTGAACTCGCTCGCGTCGTCCAGCGGGGGCGGCGGCACGTCGAACGAGCGGCGCCACAGCTGGAACTGCTCCGGACCGAACTCCTCGAGCGTCTGCGCCTTGTCCTTGCCCTGCAGCGCCCCGTAGTGGCGCTCGTTGAGCCGCCAGGAGCGCTTCACCGGGATCCACAGCCGGTCGGCCGCATCCAGCGCGATGTCGGCGGTCTGGATCGCCCGGCTCAGCAGCGACGTGTGCAGCACGTCGGGCAGGATGCCGGACTCGGCGAGCAGCTCACCGCCGCGACGGGCCTCGCCCTTGCCCTGCGCGGTCAGGCGGACGTCCACCCAGCCGGTGAAGAGGTTCAGTTCGTTCCACTCGCTCTGGCCGTGGCGGAGCAGGATCAGGGTGCGCTTCGCAGTCATGTCGCCAGTTTATCCGGGGCGCGGAGCGGGCACGGCGGCGGAGGAGGGAGGATGGACGCATGGCGTCATCTCCCCTCGGTCGGCCGACCCGCGGCACGACAGGGACGAACCGGCTGCGACGGAACGACCGGTGGATCGCCGCCTCCCCCGCCTTCCGACGCGCGGCCGACCCCCTCGTCGTCGACCTCGGGTTCGGGGCGAGCGGGGTGACCGCGTTCGAGCTGGCCGCCCGGCTGCGACGCGTGCGGCCGGATGCGGAGGTGCGCGGCCTGGAGCTCGACCCGGACCGGGTGGCCACCGCGGAGCACCAGCTCGCCGAGGTCCGGGCCGACCGGACCCCCTTTCCCGCCGATCTCCGCGTCTCCTTCGCCCGCGGCGGGTTCGAGGTACCGCTCCCCGGCGGTCGGCGCCCCGCCGTCATCCGGGCGATGAACGTCCTGCGGCAGTATGACGAGGCCGAGGTGGCCGCCGCCTGGCGGACGATGGCGCACCGCCTCGCGCCGGACGGGCTCCTGGTGGAGGGCACCTGCGACGAGATCGGGCGCGTGGCGAGCTGGGTCGACGTCGATCCCGGCGGCACGCCGCTCCGCTTCACCGTCTCCCTCCGCCTCCGCGGGCTCGAGGTCCCGAGCATCGTGGCGGAGCGGCTGCCCAAGGCCCTCATCCATCGCAACGTCCCCGGCGAGCGCATCCATGCGCTGCTGGTCGAGCTGGACCGGGAGTGGGAGCGCGCCGCTCCCCTGTCGACCTTCGGCGCCACGCAGCGCTTCCTCGCCGCGGTGACGGCGCTGCGCGCGCAGGGCTGGCCTGTGCAGGGCGGGCGGAGCCGGTGGCGGCTGGGGGAGCTCACCCTGCCGTGGGGCGCCGTGGCACCGGCCTGACGCGCCCCGCGAGGACACGCCCCTGCTGTATTCCGGTGCGCACCTCCTCACGGGCCTGCGCACCGCTAGCGTCGTACGCGGCGGGCCGTACCGACGCGTGCGCCGACTCGATCGCCATGCGTTCCCAGGGCAGGAGAGGCGATGGCGACCGAGAACGCGAAGGCGGAAGGATCCGCGGAGGCACAGGAGAACGACCGCGAGCGATTCGGCGACGTCCTGACGTCGGCGCAGGACTTCTCCCACGAGCAGTCCGGCTACCGCACCGCGTTGAAGGCGCGGCACCTGCAGATGATCGCCCTCGGCGGCGCGATCGGGACTGGACTGTTCATGGGGGCGGGCGGACGCCTGAACGCCGCAGGACCCCTGCTGGCCGTCTCCTATCTGGTGTGCGGGGTGTTCGCCTTCTTCATCCTCCGCGCCCTCGGAGAGCTCGTCATCCACCGCCCCTCCTCCGGATCGTTCATCTCGTACGCGCGGGAGTTCTTCGGCGAGAGACTGGCCTTCGCCGCGGGCTGGCTGTATCTGCTGAACTGGGGCATGACGGCGATCGTCGACTCCACGGCCGTGGCGCTCTACGTCCACTACTGGTCGGCGTTCCGCGTCGTGCCGCAGTGGCTGCTCGCGCTGATCGCCCTGGTCGTCGTCGTCGGCCTCAACCTCGTCTCGGTCCGGCTGTTCGGCGAGATGGAGTTCTGGTTCGCGCTCGTGAAGGTCGCCGCGCTGGCGCTGTTCCTCGTGATCGGCGTGGTGTTCCTCGCGGCCGGCTGGCAGACCGACGAGGGACCGACGGGGATCCCCATGCTCGCAGCGCACGGAGGCTTCGCACCGGAGGGGGTGCTCCCCGCCGTGATCGTGATGCAAGGGGTCGTCTTCGCGTACGCCTCCATCGAGCTGATCGGCACCGCCGCCGGCGAGACCGCGGACCCGGAGAAGGTGATGCCCCGGGCCGTCAACTCGGTGATCCTGCGCATCGCGGTGTTCTATGTCGGATCGGTGCTGCTCCTCGCCCTGCTGCTCCCATACACGGTGTACCGCGCCGGGGAGAGCCCGTTCGTGACGTTCTTCTCGCACGTGGGAGGGCCGGACGTGGGGGCGGTGGCCGGCAGCGCCATGAACTTCATCGTGATCACCGCCGCGGTCTCCGGGCTGAACGCCGGGCTCTACTCGACGGGCCGGGTCTTCCGCTCGCTCGCGAGTTCGGGCGCCGCACCCCGCGCGACCGGGCGGATGAGCCGTCGCGGCGTGCCCGTCGTGGGGATCCTCGTCACCGCCGTGTTCGCCCTCGCTGGTGTCCTGCTGAACGCGGTGGTGCCGGGACAGGCCTTCGAGATCGTGCTCAACATGTCCGCGCTGGGGATCATCGCGGCCTGGGCGACCATCATCCTCTGCCAGCTCCGGCTGTACCGGCTGTCGCGGCGCGGCCTCGTCGAGCGCCCGTCGCTCCGCCTCTTCGGTGCACCGTACACCTCGTATCTGACGCTGGCGTTCCTCGCGTCCGTCGTCGTGCTCATGGCCTTCGACTATCCGACGGGCACCTGGACGGTCGCCAGCCTCGGCGTGCTGATCCCTGCGCTCATCGGCGGCTGGTTCCTGGCCCGAGCACGGATCCGGGAGCTCGCCGCGCAGCGCTCGGCGGCCGGACCGGGAGTCGAGATCTGACGGACGTCCCGCTCAAACGCCGGCGTCGCGGGGATCGGGCGCCGTCGGGCGGCGGGACAGCCGGGTCAGGCGCGGGACGTCCGCGGTGGCGCCGGCATCGGCCGGGACGATGATCTGCTGGGACGCGGCGATGTCGATCCCTTCGGCCCGGACGACGAGATCACCGATCGGGGCGCGACGGGACAGGAGGGCGAGGGCGATCGGCCCGTCTTCATGATGCCGCGCGGAGGAGGTGATGTGCCCGACCTCGTCGTCGCCTGCGAACACGGGGGCTCCGGGTTCCGGAAGCACGGCGTCGCTGCCGTCGAGCTGGAGCAGAGCGAGCCGCCGCGGCGGATGGCCGAGGTTGTGCACCTTCGCGACAGTCTCCTGGCCGCGATAGCAGCCCTTGTTCAGGTGCACGGCGCTGCGGAGCCAGTCCGACTCGTGCGGCAGCGATCGCTCGTCCACCTCGGCGGCCCACCGCGGGCGCCAGGCGCCGATGCGCAGAGCCTCGGCGGCGAGGAGACCGGCGGCGTCCTCCCGACCGAGCTCCGCGGCGAGCGCCCGCGCCGCCGTCTCGGGCACGATGCCGACCCGCCAGGCGAGGTCGGCCCCGGGGTGCGCGGCCACGTCGGCATACTGATGGCCGCCGACGGCGACCTGCTGCCACGGGTCGACCCAGATCCGCGCGTCGTCGAGGCCGCGCACGCGCTCGGCCGCGGGACCGCCGTCGACGAAGCCGAGCAGCGCGAGGTCGGGGCGCAGCTCGACCGTGGCTTGGGTGCGGAACTTCATCCGCGTCAGCCAGGTCGCCAGACCCTCGGCATCGCCGGCGTCCGCCAGGAGCCAGGTCGAGGTGCCGTCGTCGAGGACCCCGGCCGCGTGCTCCACCCGTCCCTGCGGATCGAGGATGAGGAGCTCGGTGCTCTCCCCCGCGCGCAGATGACCCACCGCCTGCGACGTGATGGAGTCGAGCCAGGGGAGGCGTTCGGGGCCGGACACCTCGATGACCGCCCGGTCGTCGAGGGGCGCGATCGCCGTTCCGGCCGCGAGGCGGCGTTGCTCCCGGAACGGATCGCCGAAGTGGGCGATCCCGCGCTCCCCTGCTGTCGCGCCGGGGACGCCGTCGAAGACGCTGGTGCTCACGGTGTGCTCCGTTCAGACGCGAGCGAGACGTGCCGAGGCGTGCGCCCGCAGAGGTGTGCCGAGGGCGGCGATGTCCCACGCCCACAGCAGGTGCCCGTCGACGAGCCCGTACATCCGCGAGGCGGAGCCGTAGTCCTTGGCACCGGCGCCGCGCACGATCGCGTCCGACGCGAGGTCGACCCGCGGTCCGTTGATCTCGCCGAGGTAGTACTCGAGCATGCCGTCCGAGCGCGCCAGCGACACCTCGAGCGGGAACGCGCCGTTGTCGGACCGCAGCGCCTCCACGTCGTCGACCGTGCGGGTGACGGGTGTCGCCGTCGGCGGCAGCAGCGCCGGTCCCGCGTCGGTCGCCGCGGCCGGACGCGCCAGGCGCCAGAAACCGGACTCGGCGGTCAGCGGGACGGCGGGCGCACCCTCGTCACCGACGAAGGTCGCCGTGGCCGCGTAGTTGAGGAACGGTCCCCCGTCGTGGCTGAAGCTGACGCGATGGGTGAACTCGCCCTGCAGACGCTCCTCGCCGACCGGGTAGTCGATCACCCCGGACCCCTCCCACACGCCGATCAGCCACGCCAGCGGGGCGAGGTCGGCGGGAAGGTCCGTGGGGAGTTCGATCATGTCGTCAGCGCTGGCCGCGGAACAGGTTGCGCAGCACCACGGCCGACACGAAAACGATCGCGAGGCTCGCCAGGCCGAGCAGGCCGATGAAGAAGATTTCGAGCGCCATGATGTCCATGACCTCCACCTTACCCCCGGCGATCCGGGTCAGGAGGGGATGAGGGCGGCCAGGCCGAAGCCGACCGAGATGATCCCCATCAGCAGCAGCGCACCGGTCACGCTGCTCGCGACGCGGAAGATGAAGCCCTGCGTGCGCCCGTACCAGAGCTGCACGGCGAAGGAGAACAGCACCACCGCGCCGAAGCCGACCAGCATCCAGGGGATGCGCCACTCCTCCGGAGCGAAGATCCCGATGACGATGCTGCCGACGAACGCGGTCGCCCAGACCGCGATGACGCCGGTGAAGGCGTTGCGGGGCGCGAGTGCCGGTTCTGACATGTCTCCATTCTTGCGCATCGGTGGCCGCTATCATGGCGGCACGGCGTCGATCCCCCCGCCGGTGAGGAGTGCGCGTGGCCCTGGTGCTGGTTCTGACCAATGCTCCGCTCTCGGAGCAGGTGCTGCCCGCCCTCGAGCTGCTGAGCCATCGCACGCGGCAGATCCCGGCCGAGCCGGCGCAGCTGATCAATGCCCCGGAGTACGACATCGTCATCGTCGACGGCCGTCACGACCTGGTCGGGGCGAAGTCGCTGTGCCGTCTGCTGCGGGCCACCGGCCAGGATGCGCCGCTGCTGCTCGTGGTGACCGAGGGCGGCATGAGCGCCCTGTCCGGCGAATGGGGCATCGACGACGTGCTGCTGTCCACCGCCGGCCCCGCGGAGATCGACGCGCGCGTGCGTCTGGCGCTCGCGCGACGGGACGAGGTCGCCGAACCGGCGCGCGTGCAGGCCTCCGGCGTCACGATCGACGAGCAGTCCTACTCGGCCAAGCTCCACGGGCGGCCGCTGGACCTCACCTACAAGGAGTTCCAGCTCCTGCACTTCCTCGCCACCCACCCGTCCCGGGTGTTCACCCGCGAGCAGCTGCTCAGCGAGGTGTGGGGGTACGACTACTTCGGCGGCACCAGGACCGTCGACGTGCACGTGCGACGGCTCCGCGCCAAGCTCGGCGATCAGGAGCAGATCATCGGCACCGTGCGCAACGTCGGATACCGCTTCAACGTCTACGAGGACGACAGCCTGGTCGGCTCGCGCTGACCGCCGTTCACACGCCCGACACCTGCCGGTGCTTAGATGTACCCCATGATCGATCCCGCACTCGCCGACGCCGGACTCGGTGACGCCGAAGACGACGACTTCGACGACGCCGTCGAGGCGCCGGACTCGCAGCTCCCCGACCACCGCTATCTGGACCGCGAGCTGAGCTGGCTCGCGTTCAACCAGCGCGTGCTCGAACTCGCGGAGGATCCGTCGCTGCCCGAGCTGGAGCGGGCGAACTTCCTGGCCATCTTCGCGAGCAACCTCGACGAGTTCTTCATGGTGCGCGTGGCCGGTCTCAAGCGGCGCATCATGACCGGTCTCGCCGTGCCGACCAACATCGGACGCTCCCCCGTCGATGCCCTCGCCGACATCTCTCGGGAAGCGCACGCCCTCCAGCTCCGCCACGCGGACGCCTGGACGAAGCTCGTCCGCCCCGCCCTCGCCGACTCCGGCATCGAGATCACGGAGTGGTCGGATCTCACCGACGACGAGCGCAGCGCGCTGTCCGACTACTTCGGCGCGCAGGTCTTCCCGGTGCTGATGCCGCTGGCGGTCGACCCGGCGCACCCGTTCCCCTACATCTCCGGACTCTCCCTGAACCTCGCCATCCGCATCCGCAATGCGCGGACCGGCCGCCAGGAGTTCGCGCGCCTCAAGGTGCCGCCCATGCTGCCGCGCTTCGTCGAGGTGCCGTCCACGGGCGAGATCAAGCGCTTCCTCCGCCTCGAGGAGCTCATCGCCAACCACCTCGGCGATCTCTTCCCCGGCATGGAGGTGCTCGACCACCACGCGTTCCGCCTCACCCGCAACGAGGACGTGGAGATCGAGGAGGACGAGAGCGAGAACCTCATCCAGGCGCTGGAGGCCGAGCTGCTGCGCCGCCGGTTCGGGCCGCCGATCCGGCTCGAGATCACCGACGACATGGACGAGGTCACGATGGACCTCCTCGTGCGCGAGCTCGACATCACCGACCAGGAGGTCTACCGCCTCCCCGGGCCGCTCGATCTGCGGGGCCTCTTCGACCTGTCGCGCATCGATCGCCCCGATCTGCGGTACCCGCCGCACCTCCCCACGACCGCGGTGGCCTTCCAGCCGACGGGCTCCAACACCCGTGCCGACATCTTCAAGGCGATCCGGAAGTCCGACGTGCTCGTGCACCACCCGTACGAGTCCTTCACCACGAGCGTCCAGGCGTTCCTCGAGCAGGCCGCCCGCGATCCGCACGTGCTCGCCATCAAGCAGACGCTGTACCGGACGTCCGGGGACAGCCCCGTCGTGCAGGCCCTCATCGATGCGGCCGAGGCAGGCAAGCAGGTGCTCGCGCTCGTCGAGGTGAAGGCCCGCTTCGACGAGGCCAACAACATCGTGTGGGCGCGCAAGCTCGAGAAGGCCGGCGTGCACGTGGTGTACGGCCTCGTCGGACTCAAGACCCACTGCAAGCTCGCCCTCGTGATCCGCGAGGAGGAGGGCAGACTCCAGCACTACTCGCACGTCGGCACCGGCAACTACAACCCGAAGACGAGCCGCATCTACGAGGACTTCGGTCTGTTCA
The DNA here is from genome assembly GCF_900105335.1 of Microbacterium paraoxydans. Lineage (NCBI taxonomy): Bacteria > Bacillati > Actinomycetota > Actinomycetes > Micrococcales > Microbacteriaceae > Microbacterium > Microbacterium paraoxydans. Next base: position 1,151,277 of record NZ_LT629770.1, read on the forward strand.
CCGCCGATGCCCAGGTCGGCAAGGACCTCACCCGGCTGTTCAACGAACTCAGCGGCTACGCGATCGAGAAGAAGTTCAAGCGTCTGCTCGTCGCCCCGCTCCACCTCCGCAAGGGCCTCGTGCGGCTGATCGACGCCGAGCGCCGGATCGCCGAGTCGGGCAAGCCCGCGCACATCCGCATCAAGGTCAACTCGATGGTCGACGAGGAGATCATCGACGCGCTCTACCGCGCCAGCGCCGCGGGGGTGAAGGTCGACGTGTGGGTGCGTGGAATCTGCAGCCTGCGGCCCGACCTCGACGGGATCAGCGACAACATCACCGTGCGCAGCATCCTCGGCCGCTACCTCGAGCACTCGCGCATCTTCACGTTCGAGAACGAGGGCGACCCGCAGGTGTACATCGGCAGCGCCGACATGATGCACCGCAACCTCGATCGGCGCGTCGAGGCCCTGGTGCGGGTCACCGACCCCGCGCATCTCAAGGAGCTCACCGCCTTCTTCGACCTGGCGATGGACGACCGGACCTCGTCGTGGCACCTCGGCCGCGACGGCGTGTGGGAGCGCCACGCCGTGGATGCCGACGGCAAGCCGCTCACCGACCTGCAGGATAAGACCATGGGGATGATCCAGCGACGTCGTCGGGCACGGGCGGTTCGATGACGGCGCGGCAGGTCCAGCTCCCGCCGTCCGCGGCCGACGCGAAGTGGGCGGACAAGGCCGTGTACGCGGCCGGCGCCGTCGTCTGGCGTCTGGTCGACGGCAAGCTGCGGATCCTGCTCATCCATCGCACGAAGTACCGCGACGTCACCCTCCCGAAGGGCAAGGTCGACCCGGGCGAGATGCTCGCGGAGACCGCCGTCCGTGAGGTGCACGAGGAGACCGGCATCCGCGTGGCCCTCGGCGTGCCGGTCGGGATCAGCCGCTATCACCTCGCGTCCCGCAAGCAGAAGGTCGTGCACTACTGGGCTGCCGAGGCGACGGACGCCGCGATCCGCGCGTCGACCTTCGTGCCCAACCGCGAGATCGCCGCCATCGAGTGGGTCAGCGTGAAGAAGGCCCGTGCCGCGCTGAGCTACCCCGTCGACCTCGAGATCCTCGATGCGTTCGCGGCCCTCGTCGACGACGGCGTGCTGCGGACCTTCCCGGTGATCGCCCTCCGGCACGCGAAGGCCCTGCCCCGTTCGGAGTGGGACAAGGCGGACGCGGCCCGGCCGCTCACCGACCGCGGGAAGCGCCAGGCCAAGGCCATCGTCGGACCGCTCCGCGCTTTCGGCGTGCGCAAGATCGTCACCAGCGACGCGGTGCGCTGCGTGCAGACCGTCACGCCGCTCGCCAAGGCCCTGGACCGCAAGCCGGTCCTCACCGAGAAGATCAGCCAGGACGCCTGGGAGGACGGCGTCGCCGATCTCCGCTCCGTCGTCGGCCGCCGCATCCGCGCCGGCAAGCCCGCCGTGCTCTGCAGCCACGGCCCGGTGCTGCCTGCGCTCCTCTCGGAGATCGCCCTCGCGACCGGCACGGTGCACGGCTCGTACGTCGGCAGCGCCGCCGATCTGGAGACCGGCGCGTTCTCCGTGGTGCACGTCTCGGCCACCAATCCCGGCTCCGGCATCATCTCGATCGAGACCCACGCCCCGAAGGTCTGATCCCTCCCCCACGTTCGAATCGCGCACTTCGCTGCATCTGGGCCGGGGATGCCGCAAAGTGGGCGATTCGAAACGGCGGGGCCGCGCCGTGACGGGGATCGGTGACAGAGAGTCGCCGGCCGTTCACCTGCCGTTCACCTGCGCGGGAGAGTCTCGTTAACCGTCGCCCCTAGCGTCACTGTGTGCCCTGCACCGGGCCCCACCCCTCCAAGATCGAAGGATCCACAGTGAAGATCTCCCGAATCGCACGAATCGGCGCCATCGGCGCCGTCGCCGCTCTCGCCCTCGCCGGCTGTGCCGCGAACGAAGGCGGAGCCGGCGGCTCCAGCGAAGAGCCCTCGGAGTCCACGCTCTCCGGCACGATCGACGCGACCGGCGCGTCGTCGCAGACCGCAGCCCAGGAGGCCTGGGTCGCCGCCTTCCAGACGGCCAACCCCGATGTGACGGTCAACTACGAGCCCACCGGCTCGGGCACCGGCCGCGAGAACTTCCTCGAGGGCGGCAGCAACTTCATCGGCTCCGACCGCGCGTTCAACGACGAGGAGATCGCCGCCGGCGGCTTCGGCGCCTGCACCACCGACGACATCGTCGAGGTCCCCCTCTACATCTCCCCCGTCGCCGTCGCCTTCAACCTCGAGGGCATCGACACGCTGAACCTCGACGCCGCCACGATCGCGGGCATCTTCGCCGGCACGATCACCAACTGGAACGACGAGGCCATCGCCGCCCTGAACGACGGCGTCGAGCTCCCCGACCTGGCGATCTCGCCGGTGCACCGCTCCGACCCCTCGGGCACGCAGGAGACCTTCGCCAAGTACCTCAGCGCGACGGCCCCCGACGTCTGGACCTACGAGGTCTCCGACGAGTGGCCGATCCAGGGTGGCGAGGCCGCTCAGGGCACCTCGGGCGTGAAGCAGGCGCTCACCGCCGGCAACGGTGCGATCGGCTTCCTCGACGCCTCGCAGGCGGACGGCCTCGGCCAGGTCGCCGTGGGCGTCGGCGAGGACTTCGTCTCCTACTCGGCCGAGGCCGCCGCGAAGCTCGTCGAGGGCTCGCCGCTCGCCGAGGGCCGTGGTGAGGGCGACCTCGTCTTCGACGTCGACCCGGCCGCTGCTGCGGACGGCGCCTACCCGATCGCCCTGGTGAGCTACCTCATCGGCTGCGAGCAGTACGAGGACAGCAACGTCGCGGAGCTCGTGAAGGAGTACTTCACGTATGTCGCGAGCGCCGAGGGCCAGGACGCCGCTGCGGAGAACGCCGGCAGCGCCCCGATCTCGGACGGCCTGCGCGAGCAGGTCCAGGCCGCGATCGACCTCATCCAGGTCGGCTGATCCTGCCGATCCACTGACGACGGTGCCCCCGCGTCCCCGAGCGGGCGCGGGGGCTCCGCCAGGTCAGCACCCGATCCATCTCCACCCGGCCCGAAACAGGGAGATCATGAGCACGACCGCGCAGGAGCCGACAACGGCACCGGCACCGACACCGGCGCCGCCCACACCGATCAAGGCCAAGCAGCGCCTCGGCGACCGGGTCTTCTCCGGCACCGCGCTGGCGGCCGGCATCATCATCCTGATCGTGCTGGCGCTCGTCGCTGCCTTCCTCATCATCCAGAGCCTGCCGGCGTTCCAGCTCGACACCACCGACAACCACATCCTGCGGGGCGAGTCGTTCTGGGTGTACGTCTGGCCGCTCGTCTTCGGCACCCTCTGGGCATCGTTCATCGCCCTGCTGATCGCCGCCCCCATCGCCATCGGCATCGCGCTCTTCATCTCGCACTACGCCCACCGGCGGCTGGCGTCGTTCCTCGGCTACATCATCGACCTGCTCGCCGCGGTGCCCTCCGTGGTGTTCGGCCTCTGGGGCGGCCTCGTGCTCGCCCCCATGCTCCAGCCGATCTACGTGTGGCTCAACGAGAACGCCTCGTGGGTGCCGTTCTTCGGCGGTCAGGTCTCCGCGACGGGCAAGACCATCCTCACCGCCGCCCTCGTCCTCGCCGTGATGTGCATCCCGATCATGACCGCCATCTGCCGCGAGGTCTTCCTGCAGACCCCCAAGCTCCACGAGGAGGCGGCCCTCGCCCTCGGCTCCACGCGCTGGGAGATGGTCCGCATGGCCGTCCTCCCCTTCGCCCGCGGCGGCATGGTGTCGGCGGCGATGCTCGCCCTCGGCCGCGCGCTCGGCGAGACGATGGCCGTGACGATGGTGCTCTCCCCCTCGGCGGTCGTCAGCTTCCTCGTGCTCACCGCCACCAACCCCACGCCGATCCCCGCGAACATCGCGCTCGCCTTCCCGGAGGCGCACGGCACCGGCGTGAACACGCTGATCGCGACCGGCCTCATCCTCTTCGTCGTGACCTTCGCGGTCAACGCGCTGGCGCGCTGGATCGTCGCCCGCCGCGCCGAGTTCTCGGGAGCGAACTGACATGACCGCCCTCACCAGCGCTCCGCCCGCCGCGAGCACCACCGCCCTCACCTCCGGCCGCCTGCCGAAGTGGGCTCCGTGGGCCCTCCTCGGCGTCTCGTTCGTCGTGTCCGCCGCCGTCTTCGGTGTCGCCGCCGCTGGCTCCGACACCCCGCTCGCGGACTTCAACATCGCGGGCACCGTCATCGTCGGCATCCTGCTCTACATGGTGATCATCACGGTGATCTCCTCCATCGCCGAGAGCCGCCGCAAGGCCGTCGACCGCCTGATGACGGCCCTCGTCGCCACGGCCTTCCTCATCGCCCTGCTGCCGCTGATCTCGCTGCTGTGGACCGTGGTGGCAAACGGCCTCGAGCGCTTCGACGCCGAGTTCTTCACCTACTCGATGCGCAACGTCGTCGGCGACGGCGGCGGTATCGTGCACGCCATCTGGGGCACCGTCCTCATCACGCTCACGGCCACGATCATCTCGGTGCCGGTCGGTCTGATGACCTCGATCTACCTCGTCGAGTACGGCCGCGGCAAGATCGCCAAGGCCATCACGTTCTTCGTCGACGTGATGACGGGCATCCCCTCGATCGTCGCGGGTCTGTTCATCTACGCGGTGTTCGCCCTCCTGATCCGTCCCGGGATCTCGATGGGCTTCATGGGCGCGCTCGCCCTCGCCGTGCTGATGACCCCTGTCGTCGTGCGCGGCAGCGAGGAGCTGCTCCGGATCGTCCCCAACGAGCTGCGCGAGGCCTCCTACGCCCTGGGCGTGCCGAAGTGGCTCACGATCCTCAAGGTCGTCCTGCCCACCTCGATCGCCGGCATCATGACCTCGGTCATGCTCGCCATCTCCCGCGTGATCGGCGAGACCGCCCCGCTGCTGCTCACCGCCGGCTTCACGCAGAGCCTCAACACGAACATCTTCGACGGTCAGATGATGACCCTCCCGGTGTTCGCCTACAACCAGTACATGAACCAGGGCACGAGCCCGGACGCCGCCGTCGCGCGCGCCTGGGCCGCCGCCCTCACCCTCATCCTCATCGTCATGGTGCTGAACCTGCTCGCCCGCCTGATCGCGAAGCTGTTCGCCCCGAAGGTCAACGGCCGCTGAGCGCCCGACCACTCAGAATAGGAATCCACGTGTCCAAGAGCATCGAAGTCAACGACCTCAACGTCTACTACGGCAACTTCCTCGCGGTCGAAGGCGTCTCCCTCGACATCCAGCCGCGCAGCGTCACGGCCTTCATCGGCCCGTCGGGCTGCGGCAAGTCCACCTTCCTCCGCACCCTCAACCGCATGCACGAGGTGATCCCCGGCGCCCGCGTGGAGGGTGAGGTGCTGCTCGACGGCAAGGACCTCTACGGTGCCGGCGTGGACCCGGTGCTCGTGCGTCGCCAGGTTGGCATGGTGTTCCAGCGGCCGAACCCGTTCCCCACGATGTCGATCAAGGAGAACGTGCTCGCCGGTGTGAAGCTCAACAACAAGCGCATGTCGAAGAGCGAGCAGGACGACCTCGTCGAGAAGTCCCTTACCGGCGCGAACCTGTGGAACGAGGTCAAGGACCGCCTCGACCGTCCGGGCTCCGGGCTCTCGGGCGGCCAGCAGCAGCGTCTCTGCATCGCCCGCGCGATCGCCGTCTCCCCAGAGGTGCTGCTGATGGACGAGCCGTGCTCGGCCCTCGACCCCATCTCGACCTACGCGATCGAGGAGCTGATCGGCGAGCTCAAGAACGAGTTCACGATCGTGATCGTGACGCACAACATGCAGCAGGCGAGCCGGGTCTCCGACAAGACCGCGTTCTTCAACATCGCCGGCACCGGCAAGCCCGGCAAGCTCATCGAGTACGACGACACCACGAGCATCTTCACGACCCCGTCGGTGCAGGCCACCGAGGACTACGTCTCCGGCCGCTTCGGCTGACCCGCACCCTTTCGACCTTCGGGCCCGGACGCCTCGCGTCCGGGCCCGTTCTCGTCTCCGTCCCGCCGGAGGGCTCAGTCGCGCGGGGAGAGGAGGTAGGCGTTGAGGTCGTCCGTGAGGGCGGTGTCGACGGGGACCGGCGTGCCGTCGATCGCGGTGATGGCGGTCGCGAGACGCACGCTCGACACGAGCCATGCGGCGTCAGCCTGCGTCAGATCGGTGGCGGGGATGCGGTCGTACCCGACCTCGAAGCCCCGCGCGAGAAGGTGGTCGTAGACGCTGAGCTGCGTGGTGCCGTGCAGGATCCCGCCGTTCGGGGCCGGCGTCGTGAAGCGGTCGCCGAAGCGCAGGATGAGGGAGGCCGTCGGAGCCTCCAGCACGAAGCCGTCGCTCGACAGGAAGATCGCGTCGTCGGCTCCGCGGCGCTTGGCTTCGCGCAGGGCCGCCATGTTCACCGCGTAGGACAGCGTCTTGGCTCCGAGCAGCAGCCAGGGCGCCCGTTCCGCGGCGCCGAGGTCGTATCCGCGGTCGAGGGTGACGACCTTGACGCCGTTCCGCCGTACCGCGGCGAAGTCCGCCGCCGGAGCCGCCGTGACCCACGCGGTCGGCGTCGGCCCGTGCTCGACGCCGCGGCTGAGGATCAGCTTGATGACCGACTCCCCCGCGCCGAGCTGTGCGGCGGCCTGCTGGATCGCCTGCCGCCACTGCTCCTGGTTCGGCACCGGGAGGTCGCAGAGTCGCGCCGAGTGCGCAAGACGTTCCAGATGCGGGACGACCTCCTGCGCATGTCCGTCGATCACGCCGATGGACTCGAACACGCCGTCGCCCCGTTGCGTGCTCAGCTCGCCGACGCTGAGGGCGGGGGCCGCGGCGTCCACCTGCGTGAACGTGTCGGCGTAGTCGGCACGCTGCTCGTCGGCGGCGACGGGATCGATCATGAGGGCGAAGCGACGGGTCATGTCACCGAGCCTAGGCCGCCGGGAATACCCACCGCGTCCTCGCGTTACACTGGAGTGGCCGGGCCGCATAACCCCGGGCTCCAATTTTCGCCGCTGCGAGCGGCCTTCCGCCGAGAGGCGTTCTTGCGGCCCGGTCTTTCTCTGTCCGGATGATGTCCCGCCCGCTCGGACTCAGGCCAGGGCGCCCGTGCGCCACAGGGCCGCCGACGCCGCGAGGTCCTGGGCATAGCTGCTCAGTCGCAGCGCCCGCGTGGTGAGCTCGCTGGCCCGCGCGGGCTCCGTGGGCTCGTAGTCGTCGGCGGTGTGCGTCGCCCCCGAGGCCTGGACGCGGCAGAACGCCGCCGCGCGTTCCAGCGCCACGGCGAAGTCGCCGCGGAAGGCGCCGCGCAGGATCGTGTCGATGAGCGCGACGAGCTCGTCCGGGCTCGCCGGCACGGGCGCCCCGGCGACCACGGCGTCGGCCGACGGCAGCTCGACCCGGCCCCGGTCGTAGAGCAGGGCCGCGGTGCGCGGATCGCCGTGGATCGCGAGCTGGAGGACGTACAGCCGCCACAGCGACCCCGGGAGGGTGCGCGACGGCGCCTTCGACCACAGTTCCGCGATCTCGTCGATGCCGTGCTCGCTCGTGAAGGCGATCAGCCGCTCGACGCTCGCCCCGCTCTCGTCCTCGCGGACGCGGGTCAGCAACGCGGAGGCGGTGGCGTGCGCGACGCGTGTCTCCTCGGCGGGATCATGGGCGCCGACGATGTTGTCGAAGGCGCTCGTCGGACGACGCACGGGGCGATGGTGCTGCTCGGGCATCCCTCCAGGGTACGCCCCGCCTCCCACGCTCAGGCCGTCGGGATGACGATCACCGGGTCGGTCGTGGGCAGCCCGGACGGCGATCCGCCCTCCTGCTCGACCGTCACCGCGATGGCGTCGCCGGCCTGCATCTCGCCCTCGAGGAGCGCGGTGGCCTCCCCGCCGTCGACATCGAACACGCCGGCGGCGATCGGGTCCTCCCCGCGCACGAACCACAGCTCGTACGTCTTGCCGTCCGCGACCTCGGGCAGCCCGTCCGTGACGAGCACGGCCTTGCCGACCGAGCCCGACCAGTGCGCGGTGGCCGTCGCGCCGTCGTCGAGCTCGACCGTCGCCTTCTGCGCGTCGCCCGCGGATTCGATCTCCTGCAGCGCGACGACACTCGCCGGGCGGTTCAACTGGTCGTTCAGCGCGACCGCACCGATGCCGACGCCCACCAGGAGCGCGAGACACGCGGCGAGCGCGAACGCGAGCCGGGTCCAGCGGCGAGCCGGGCCGGGAGAGGCGGCGCCGGAGGCGGGGCTCTCGTCCGCGGAGCCGTCGGGCTCGGAGGCGGATGCGGATGCGGAGCCCTGCGGAGTCTGGGCGATCTGCGCGAGCAGGGCCGCACGGATGCCGGCGGGTGGGGCGACCGGGGCCACGCCGTCCGCGAGGAGAGCGGCCGTATCGGCGTCGGCGTCGTCCTGCGCCGCCCACTCCGGGTGCTCGGCGAGGGCACGGCGGTACCGACGCTCGTCGTCCGCCGAGAGCGCGTGGAGTGCGGCACCTGCCGCGAGCTCCGTGAAGTCCTTCTCGTTCATGCCGTCACCCCCATCGCCGTGCGGAGCCGGGTCAGCCCGTCTCTCATCCGTGTCTTGATCGTGCCCAGCGGTGCTCCCACGAGCGCCGCGATCTCGTTCTGACTGTAACCGCCGTAGTAGGCGAGGACGAGCGCCTCCCGCTGCGCCTCCGGAAGCCCGGTCAGCGCCGCGACGACCCGCTCTCCTTCGATCCCCAGCTCGACCCGTTCCGCCACGCTGTCGTGCGCGACGCCGAGGTCCTTGAATCCCGCGCGCACGTCCCGGTCCGCACTCGACTGCGAAGCCCGCACCCGATCCACGGCCCGGCGATGCGCGATTGTCATCACCCAGGTTCGTCCCTGTCCCTTGTTCGGAGCGAACCGGGAAGCGGATTGCCAGATCTCGAGGAAGACCTCCTGCAGCACTTCCTCGCTCTGCGCGCGGTTCACGAGCACGCGGAGGATGAGACCGAAGACGCGGGAGGAGAGGGAGTCGTACAGAGCCGCGAAGGCAGCCTGATCACCGGAGGCGACGCGGACGAGGAGGTCGGCGACAGCATCCTGCGGCGCCGTCCCGTCCTCGGGGACGTCCATCCCATCGATGACCATCTCCATAAGCATGCCGTATCTCCTCCCTCTTCCCGTGCAGACGTCACCCGAATGTGAACGAATACACCTCGACGCCGGTGGGGACCTCGAGCGTGAACGTGCCCTTCGCGATGTCGTCCTGCTCGAGCAGCCCGTAGGAGCGTGGCGTCCCGTCGATCCGGATCGTCTGCGCGTTCCCGTCGGCGTCGGTGACCACCACCTCCCCCGACCCCGCGACGACCATGCGCACCTCAGCCGCCCGATACTGCAACCGGATCCGCGCGTCGTCAGCGGTCGGCGTCACATACTGGGTCTCCACCGTCCAGTCGCCGTCCAGGGCGAAGCTGTCGTCGGGCTGGTCGTCCGGGAAGCGGAAGCTGCCGTCTCCGCGACGGTACTCGTCGCCGCCGCCGTAGTTGACGTCCTTCGAGGAGCCGAGGAAGGTCTCCCGGGTCGTGGCTCCCACGTCCGGGGTCTCGTCCTTCACGTCCGTGGCGGCGGGGAGATCGACGTCGGGGTCGGCGTCCTGCAGCAGCTCCCGGATCATCGCCTCCGTCGCGGCGTAGTTGCCCTCGCCGAAGGAGATGTGGCGCACGGTCCCCTCCGCGTCGATGAGGTAGTGCGCGGGCCAGTAGCGGTTGCGGTAGTTGGTCCAGGTGGAGAGGGTGTTGTCGAGAGCGACGGGGTACTCGATGCCGAAGTCACGCGCGCCCGCCGAGACGTTCCCCGGATCCTTCTCGAACGCGTACTCGGGCGAGTGGATGCCGATCACCTGCAGTCCCGCGTCCCGGTAGGCCTCGTCCCAGGCCACGACGTGCGGGATGGAGCGCTGGCAGTTGATGCAGGAGTACGCCCAGAAGTCGATGAGGACCACCTGGCCGCGCAGGTCCTTCAGGTCGATCGCCTCCCCGTCCGGGGTGTTGAGCCACTGCTGGATCCCCTTGATGGAGGGCGCCGTCCCGCAGGACTCCAGCTCGGTCGCGCCGTTCGTGCACTTGTCGAGGTCCTTGTTCTCCTCGTTCACCAGGCCGCCGAGGTCGAGGGCGTCCTGCACCTGCTCGGAGTCGGCGATCTGCTCCTGCAGGGGCGCGGTGTAGTCCGGGAGCAGACGCTGCAGCGCCTGCGGCACGTTGAACACGAGACCAACGGCGAGGCCGATCATCGCCACGCCGGCGGCGATCCGGAGCGCCCGCTCCTTCGTCCGGAAGGCCCGGATGCGCTCGATGACACTGCGCCCCGCGAGCGCGAAGACCAGCAGGGGCACCGCGACGCCGATCGCGAAGGAGACGGTGAGGAGCACGGTGCCCACGCCGATCTGCCCCGTGGAGCCGGCGACGATGATGGCCGCGAGGACCGGGCCCGCGCACGGGACGAACACGGCCCCGAGGGCGAGGCCGACACCGAAGCCGTTGCCGCGGTTCTTCACCTCGCGCTGTCCGAAGCGCTGGAACGGCCGCTCCAGGATGTGCTGGAACCGCGGCACGATGAGTCCCACCCCGATGACGACCAGCACCGCGATGCCGACCCAGCGGATGATGTCCTGCGGCAGGTTCAGCAGGCCCAGCAGGAGCGAGCCGGCGAGCGTCACGAGCGTGAAGCTCAGCACGAGGCCGGCGATGACGAAGTAGGGGCGGCTGCGCTTCGCCGGCACCGCCTCCCCCTCGTAGGACGCCGACTGGGCACCGCCGGTGAGGAAGATCACCGGGAGCACGGGCAGGATGCACGGCGAGATGCCGGTGATGAGCCCGCCGAGCAGGCCGATGATGATCAGGTCCATGAGGTCCTCGTCTCTGTCGGGTGCTGTTCGCGCCGACCCCCCGCAGCGGATTGGATCGGATCCGATTTCGGAGAATCTCGAAATTCCTCCCATCCGATCCGGGGAGGCTTCCGAACAGCCCTCGACGCCACGGAGAGGCCGTGGCCGGAGTTTCGAAGGAGCTCGACATGTTCAGCACCAAGAAGAAGGTCACCGCAGCAGTCACCCTGGGTCTGGCGAGCGCATTCCTGCTCTCGGCATGTTCCATGGGCAGCGGAACGAGCACGGAGGAGTCGTCGGAGCCGACGACCCCGGAGTCGTCGGAGTCGACGCCGATGGAGATGGATCCCGCCGCGAACCTCGTCGGCCCCGGCTGCGAGGCCTACGCGGAAGAGGTCCCGGACGGCGCCGGTTCCATCCAGGGCATGTCCCAGGACCCGGTGGCGGTCGCCGCCTCGAACAACCCCATGCTGACGACGCTCGTGTCGGCGGTCAGCGGTGAGCTGAACCCCGACGTGAACCTCGTCGACACGCTCAACGGCGACGAGTTCACCGTGTTCGCCCCGGTCGACGACGCCTTCGCGACGATCGACGCCGCGACCATCGAGACGCTGAAGACCGACAGCGACCTGCTGACCTCGATCCTCACGTACCACGTGGTCCCCGGCCAGATCGAGCCGTCCGACATCGAGGGCATGCACACCACCGTCCAGGGCGCCGACCTCGAGGTGACCGGCAGCGGTGACGAGTGGATGGTCAACGACGCCAACGTCATCTGCGGCGGCGTGCAGACCGCGAACGCGACCGTGTACCTCATCGACTCGGTCCTGATGCCCCCGGCTGAGTAAGCCAGGGATGGTGCCGGCGACCCGACCGGCACACGGCCTCCCCTGTTGTCAGGAGGGACACGGGGCAGGTGAAGGGGCCGTCGGCGGCTGTGGCGCCGACGGCCCCTCGTCGTGCGCCCCCTAGACTGGGAGCACGGGCCTCTAGCTCAGTTGGCAGAGCATCGGACTTTTAATCCGCGGGTCGTGGGTTCGAGCCCCACGGGGCCCACCGCATCCTCAGTCGTCGCCGCCGGCGTTCCCGGCGAGCAGGTCGTCGCGGATCCCGGCGACGCCGTCCGGCAGCGTCTCGCCGTGCATCACGAAGTCCGGGGCCTCGGGGCTCCCCCCGATGCCGCAGACGGCGACGTTGTCCTGACCGTCGATCGTCTCCGGGACGGCCACGAACCACACCGCCGACTCTTCCAGCCACTCCGTGGTCGCCATGTCGGCGAAGAACGTCGCATCCGGCGAGATCGAGCGGATCTTCTCGGTGCAGAGAGAGACGAGCTGCCCCTTCGCGAAGGCGCCGGCAGCCGGCGGCGCGGACGTCTCCGTGGGCGTCGGGGCCGTGGTCGGGACGGGCGAGGACGACGGCGTCTCCGAGGGGGTGGAGGTCACGGTCGGTGTCGGCTCCGGAGCCGGCGTGCAGCCGGCGAGGACGACCAGCACCGGCAGGAGGAGGAGAGCAGGGCGGAGGCGCATGTCTGGATCGTATCGAGTCGCCGATGCCATTCCCGCCAGCGCGGCCGCTCTGTATCACCGTCGTCCGCGGCTGGCCACCCCCTGGCGACGCCCGGAGCCCTGCGAGAGGGTCGAGGAGTCCCCGGAACAGGGCGACTTCCTACCGAAAGGACGGACCATGACTCTCACCGGAAACCGCGTGGCATTCCTGGCGACGGACGGCTTCGAGGACAGCGAGCTCACGAGCCCCTGGGAGGCGGTGACGACGGAGGGCGCGAGCGCCACACTCATCGCCCCGGACGGAGCAGCGATCACCGGGAAGAACGGCCACGAACAGGCCGTCGACCTGAAGGCCGCGGACGCCAGCGCCGACCAGTTCGACGCGCTCGTGCTGCCCGGCGGCGTGGTGAACGCGGATCACCTCCGGATGGATCACGCCTCCATCGACCTGGCACGTGCGTTCTTCGAGCAGCACAAGCCGGTGGGCGTCATCTGCCACGGCGCCTGGATCCTCATCGAGGCCGGCGTCGTCGACGGCCGGACGATCACGAGCTACCCGAGCCTGAAGACCGATCTCCGCAATGCCGGCGCGAGCTGGGTGGACGAGGAGGTCGTCGTCGACGAGGGGCTCGTGTCGAGCCGCACCCCCGATGACCTCCCGGCGTTCAACGCCAAGCTGGTCGAGGAGATCGGCGAGGGCAAGCACGCGGGACAGACCGCCTGACCATCAGCTCACGCGCGCCCGATGGCGCCGCACGGCCGCCCGGTTCGCGCACCTCACGGAGCAGAACCGCTGGCGGCCGTTGCGCGTCACGTCCGCGACGACGTTGGTGCACGGCGGCGCGTCGCAGCGCCCGAGTCGGTTCATCCCCCGGGTCACGAGGTGCAGCGCCGTGCCGAGGTTGATAACCGCGCGCAGCACGAAGGGCAGCGAGCGCACGTCGTCCCGGTAGTGCAGGTGCCAGCCCTCGTCATCGTGATTGGTGAGCCGCGGATAGGCGCCCGCGGTGGCGAGCTGATCGTTGAGCAGGGCGGCCCGCGCATCGGGGTCCGGTTCATCCACGATGGCCAGCCAGTCGTCGATCACGGCGCGCACCTGCGCGTGGTCGTCGGGGGCCGGCGGAAACGTCTGCGTCATCCCCAGCGCGAGCGTGCGCTCCTCGATCCCCGCGCGGTCCTCCGGCCAGTCGTTCGCGAGGGAGGCGGCGAGGAGCACCGCATACTCCCCGTAAGGGTTGAGATGCATAAGACCATTACACCACGCTGGTCCCATGGCCTCCTCCGACACCCTCCCGATCCCCCGTCTCACCTCCCCCGACGACACCCACGAGCACGCCTGGCTCGTGGAGTCGCGCCATCCCACGAGCGAGGGTGTCGTGCTGTACGTCCGGTGCTCGGGCTGCGATTCTCGTCGGGTGGACCTCGCCTGGCATGCCCAGATGCCGCCGACCGCGCTGAGCCGGGCCGTGGTCACGCCGTCAGCGCGATGAGCTTCCGCACCGTGCGCAGGTTGCGCGCCGTGCCGGGAACCCCGAGCGCCCGGTCGAGCACGGCTTTCGAGAGCTTCGTCGTGTGCACCCCGCCGGGGGCGTAGTCGATCCACAGATCGTGTCCGACCAGGGCGAGGCGCTCCCCCGGCATCAGGCGCTCGTGCAGGGCCTCGAGAGCCCCGGGGGCGGGCTCACCGTCGAGGAACATCGCGTGCACGAGCTTCAGCTCCCCCTCCGGGAAGGGCTGGGCCGCTTCGGACTCGGCGAGCTCGGCGTGCGTGCGATGGATGACCGGAGTGTCGACACCGAACTCCGCCGCGATGAGCGCCCGGACAGTCGCGCAGGCCGCCGCGGGTTCTCGCGGCGTCGCGCAGAGGATGTTGCCGCTCGCGATGTAGGTGGAGGCGTCCCCCAGGTCGGTCTCGGCGGCGAGCAGCTCGCGCAGCCGCATCATCGGCACACTGTTGCGTCCGCTGACGTTGACCGCGCGGAGGAGGAGGACGCTGCGACTCACGTCTCCGCGCTCTCCAGCAGTTCGGCACCGGCGTGTGCAAGCTCGGCGAGAGCAGCGGCACTGGGTTCGGGGGCGACCCCGGCGATCAGGTCGGTGAGCACACGGACGTGGACGCCGTGGGCGATCGCGTCGAGCGCAGAAGCCCGGACGCAGTGGTCCGTGGCGATGCCGACGACATCGGCCGTCACGACGCCGGCCGCACTCAGCACCGCGGCGACCGTCGCACCGTCGTCGGTCACCCCCTCGAACATCGAGTAGGCCGGGCGGCCCTGGCCCTTGCGCACGTGGTGGGTGACGCGGTCGGTCACGAGCAACGGATCATACTCGGCTCCGGCCATGCCGGCGACGCAATGCACGGGCCAGGAGTCGGTATAGTCCGGGGTCGTGGAGAAGTGGCCGCCGTTGTCGCCGTCGGCATCATGCCAGTCCCGGGAGGCCACGATCACCTCGTAGTCGTCGGCGTGGGACGAGAGGTAGGCGGAGACGGCGGTGGCCACCGCGTCACCGCCCGGAACCGCGAGGGCACCACCCTCGGTGAAGTCGTTCTGCACATCGACGATGAGAAGCGCTCTGCTCATGCTCCGAGAGTACGCCCCGCGGCCGGGCCCGGAGACGAGGAAACCCCCGGGACCACGAGGGTTCCGGGGGTTTTCCTGAGCCGCTTGTCAGAATCGAACTGACGACCTTTTCATTACGAGTGAAATGCTCTGCCGACTGAGCTAAAGCGGCGTGCGACGCGTGAGCGGCGCGATCACCGATATTACCCTGTCTCGCGCTCACTCGCGAATCGAGGCGCGATCACTCGCAGCGCAGGCCGTCTTCCGGCACCACGCCTTCGAGGAGGAAGGCCTCCACCGCCTCGTCCACGCAGACGTTGCCCTTGTTGTAACCGGTGTGGCCCTCGCCCACGCGGGTGATGAGGACGCCCTCGGAGAGCTGATCGGCGAGCGACTCCGACCACTCGTACGGGGTCGCGGGGTCGTTGGTCGTGCCGACGACGACGATGGGCCCCGCGCCTTCCGCGGTGATCTTCTCGCGGGTCCCGGTGGGCGGATACGGCCACACCTCGCACGGGTCCGGTCCGGACCAGTACGGGGCGATGGTCGGCGCCCCCTCCGCGATCTTCTTCTCGGTGGCCGCCTCGGCGGCAGGGTCGTCCTCGACCGGGTAGTCCATGCAGTTGTACGCGCGGAACGCCTCGGTCGAGTTGTCGATGTAGGTGCCGTTCTCCCGACCGTTGTAGAAGTCGGCGAGGCGGAAGGCCGTCGACGGGTCGCCCTGCAGCGCCTCGTCCAGGGCCTGGGTGAGGATCTCCCAGCTGTCCTCCGAGTACAGCGCCGCGATGATCGCCGTCATCAGGGCGTCGGCGCCCATGAGGCGGCCGTCCCCGTTCTTCAACGGCGTGCGGTCCGCGCTCGCCAGCAGCGCGCCGAGATCGGCCATCGCCTCATCGACCGTGCCGTTGAAGGGGCACGAGCCGGAGTCGAGGCAGTTCTGCATGTACGCCCGCAGCGCCGACTCGAAGCCGAGTGCCTGCGTGGCACCGACCTCGAGGCCGGGGACGGAGGGATCGATCGCCCCGTCGAGCACGAGCCGCCCGGCCTTCTCCGGGTAGAGCTTGGCGTAGGTCGCGCCCAGGAACGTGCCGTACGAGTACCCGAGGTAGTTGAGCTCCTTGTCGCCCAGGACGGCACGGAGGAGGTCCATGTCGCGGGCGGCGTTCACCGTCGTGATGTACGGGAGGATGCCCCCGCTGTTGGCGTCGCACGCCTCGCCGAAGGCGCGGGCTGAGTCGAGCAGTTCGGCCTCCCACTCCGGGGTGCCCCGCGACGCCGAAGGGATGCCGTAGAGGTACTCGTCCATCTCCTTCGCGTCGTAGCAGGTGACGGCGGTGGAGGCGCCGACCCCGCGCGGGTCGAAGCCGATGACGTCGTAGTTCTCGATGAGCGCCGGACCCACCGCGTAGTCGAGGTTGCTCTGGATGAGGTCGACGCCGCTGGAACCGGGGCCACCGGGGTTCATGAGCAGCGAGCCGATCGCCTCGCCCTCGGCGCGATGCCGCACGACGGCGAGCTCGATCTCTCCCGCTCCGGGGTCTTCCCAGTCGAGCGGCGCAGTGACGGTCGTGCAGTCGAAGCCCGGACCGCAGTCGGTCCAGTCCAGCCCCTGGGAGTAGAACGGCAGCAGATCTTCCGCGACACCCTCGGTGTCCGGGGTCTTCTCCACGGCCGGCTTCGAGGACTGCTCCGGGATCATGGCGTAGAGGCATCCGGAGAGCGCGACCGAGGCGGCAGCCAGGCCGGCGACGACGGCCGCGGTGCGACGGAGGCGGGACAGGGATCGAGTCTTCACGGTTTCCTCCCGCTCGTGACGGTCACGAGCAAACTCTCGAGTGCGAGCAGCGGGGCGACGTTGCGCTCCAGCGCCTCACGGGTCTCGGCCAGGTGGTCGAGCACGACGAGCGTACGCTCCACGCTCCAGGCGGCGGCGAGGCCGGCCAGCTCGGGGTGCAGTTCGCGGTTGATGAGGTCGTCGCCGCGACCGTACTGCAGCATCACGACGTCGCGGAAGAGCGACTGCAGGTCGGTGAGGACCCGGTCGATGCCGTCCCGCAGACTCCGCGTCGCCCGCTTCTTCTGGTCGTCCTCCAGCGCGGACACCTGGGCTCGCAGCGCCGGAGGCACCGCCTGCCCCTCGGCGACCCCGACGGTGCGCAGGAGAGCGGCACGTTCCGCTGCGTCCCGCTCGGCGGTGAGCGCCTTGGCGTCCTCCGTCGCCGCCTGGATGATGCGGCCGGCGACCTCGACGGCGTCGTTGACTCCGCGCACCCCGATCACGGCGCGGAGCGTCTCGTCGCGGCGGCGACGTGCGGAATCGTCGGTGGCGAGACGCTGGGCCATGCCGATGTGACGCTGCGCGTGTCGGGCGGCCTGCTCGGCGACCACCTCGTCCACTCCCGTGCGGAGACTGATGAGGCGGGACACGTCCGCCACGTCGGGTTCGCGAAGCCGGAGCGACCGCACGCGCGACCGGATTGTGGGGAGGAGGTCGGCCTCGCTGGGCGCACAGAGGATCCAGACGGTCTGCTCCGGCGGCTCCTCCAGCGCCTTGAGCAGCACGTTCGAGGTGCGCTCCACCATCCGGTCGGCATCTTCGACGACGATGACCCGATAGCGGCCGGCGGACGGGGCGAAGTAGGAGCGCTCGACGAGGGCGCGCGCTTCGGCGATGGTGATGATCACCTTGTCGGTGCGGAGCGCGGTCACGTCGGGGTGGGTACCGGCGAGGACCTGCCGCATCGTGGCCTCGTCGTCCGGCCCCTCGGCGATGAGCGCGGCGGCGAAGGCGTAGGCGAGGGTCGAGCGTCCGGAGCCCGGAGGGCCCGTGATCAGCCAGGCGTGCGAGAGCGCGGCGGGATCGGACGCGGCGGCGCGCAGCGTCTCGACGGCGGCCTCCTGCCCCCAGACGTCGGCCCAGGGAAAAGGCGGGGCGAGGGTCGAGGGCATGCACTCAGCCTAATCGCGACCGCCGACGCTCCCACCACCCGCCGGTGGACCGGGCATCCCGTCGGACGAGGCCTTCTCTGTGGAGGATCAGTCGAACAGTGCGGAGACGCGGGCGCGGATGCGATCAGCGATGTGCTCGGGCGACGCCGCAGCGTCGATCACGAGGAACCGAGCGGGCTCCGCGCGGGCCAGTTCGAGATAGGCGTCGCGCACACGGGCGTGGAAGGCCTCCTTCTCGGCCTCCAGCCGGTCGAACGGCTTGTCGGCCGAGTCGAGGCGCGTGCGCGCCGTGGCCGGATCGAGATCGAGGAGCACGGTGAGGTCCGGAAGAGCCCCTTCCGCGGCCCACAGCGACAGATCGCGGATCTCCGTGGCGTCGAGGACGCGTCCGGCGCCTTGATATGCCACCGAGGAGTCGAGGTAGCGGTCCTGCAGCACGATCTCGCCGCGAGCGAGCGCGGGTCGGACGACCGTGGCGACGTGGTGTGCACGGTCAGCGGCGTAGAGCAGCGCCTCCGCACGCGGGGCGATGTCGCCGCGATGGTGGAGCACGATGTCGCGGATGAGCTGCCCGACCTCGGAACCACCCGGCTCCCGGGTGCGCACGACCGTCCGACCGCTCTGCTCCAGCCACGTGGCCAGGAGGTTCGACTGGGTGGTCTTCCCGGACCCGTCCCCGCCCTCCAGCGTGACCCAGAGGCCCGGGCCTGCGGTCACGAGTCCGCCTTCTCTGCGGCCTTCGCCGCCGCGTTCGCGGCCCGGGTCGCCGCCGCCTTCTTGGCCGCCGCCGAGCGGGCCGCCGAGGTGGTCGACGTCTTCGCCGCCGTGGACTTCTTCGCGGTGGAGGCCTTCGTCGGGGCCTTCTTGGCCGGTGCCTTCTTGGCGGGAGCCTTCTTGGCCGGAGCCTTCTTCGCCGCTCCGCGCTTGGGCGCCGGACCCTTCGCGCGCTTGTCCGCGAGCATCTGCACGGCGATCTCGAACGTGATGTCGTCCGGGGTCTGTCCGCGCGGGATGGTGACGTTCGTCTCGCCGTCGGTGACGTACGGTCCGAAGCGGCCGTCGCGCACGCGGATGGGCTTACCGCTCACCGGGTCGGCCTCGAACTCGGCCAGCGCGCTCGACGCCCGCCGGGCGCCGTACTTGGGCTGCTGGTAGATCTCCAGCGCCTGTTCCAGCGTGACGTCGAAGATCTGCGACTCGCTCTCCAGCGACCGGGAGTCGGCGCCCTTCTTCAGGTAGGGACCGAAGCGGCCGTTCTGCGCGGTGATCTCGTCCCCCGTCTCCGGGTCGACGCCGACCACGCGCGGCAGGCTCAGCAGCTGCAGCGCGGTGTCGAGATCGATCGTGTCCACCGACATCGAGCGGAACAGCGAGGCGGTGCGGGGCTTGGGCGCCGCTTCCTTCTTCGCGCCGCGCTTCCCCTTCGCGCTGGGTGCCTGAGCCTGCCGAAGGTCGACGACCTCACCGGTGGCCTCGTCGACGGCGGCATCGTCAGAGACCGGATCGTTCTCCTGCACGTAGGGACCGAAGCGTCCGTCCTTGACGACGACGACCTTGCCGTTCTCCGGGTTCACCCCGAGGACGCGGTCGCCGGCGACCGGCGCATCGATCAGCTCCTGGGCCTTCTCCGCCGTGAGCTCGTCAGGCGCGAGATCTTCGGGGACGTTGACGATCCGCGGCTTGGCCTCCGGATCCTTCGGGTCCGTCACCTCGAGGTAGGGGCCATACTTGCCGAACCGGAGGGTCGCGGTGTCGGTGATCCGCGTCGAGTTCAGCGCCCGGGCGTCGATCTCCCCGAGGTTGTCGACGACCTGGCGAAGACCCACGTGCGAGTCTGAGCCGAAGTAGAACGACTTCAGCCATTCCACGCGGTTCTGCTCGCCGCGTGCGATGGTGTCGAGGTCGTCCTCGAGCGCCGCGGTGAAGTCGTAGTCGACGAGCTCGGCGAAGTGCTCTTCGAGCAGACGCACCACGCTGAACGCGAGCCACGTCGGAACGAGGGCCTGTCCGCGCTTGACCGCATACCCGCGATCGAGGATGGTCTCCGGGATCGTGGCGAAGGTCGACGGACGGCCGATGCCCTTCTCCTCGAGCACCTTCACCAGCGAGGCCTCGGTGTAGCGCGGCTTCGGCGTGGTGCGGTGCCCCTTCGCCTCCGCGGCGGACACCGCCAGCTCATCGCCGACGGAGACTGCGGGAAGGGACTGGTTCTCCGCGGCGTCGGCATCGCTGCGCTTCTCGTCGCGGCCCTCTTCGTAGGCCTCGAGGAAGCCCTTGAACGTGTAGACCGTACCGGAGGCGGTGAACTCCGCCGTCTGGCCGTCCGCCTCGACCGCGATGGTGACGGTCGTCGTCTCGTACTTGGCGTCCGACATCTGGCTCGCGACGGTGCGCTTCCAGATCAGGTCGTACAGCCGCTGCTCCTCGCGGTCGAGCTCGCCGGACAGCGAGGACGGCGTGCGGAAGTTCTCCCCCGAGGGGCGGATCGCCTCGTGCGCCTCCTGCGCGTTCTTGCTCTTCGACTTGTAGACGCGCGGCTTGAGGGGCACCGCGTTGTCGCCGTAGAGAGCCACGGCCTGACTCCGGGCCGCCTGCACCGCCTGGGTGCTCAGCGCCGTGGAGTCGGTACGCATATAGGTGATGTACCCCTTCTCGTAGAGGCGCTGGGCGACGCTCATCGCCTGCTTCGCGCTCATCGAGAGTTTGCGGCCCGCCTCCTGCTGCATGGTGGAGGTCGTGAAGGGCGCGTAGGGGCTGCGGGTTCCCGGCTTGGCCTCGACCTTGGTGACGGTTCCCGCCCCTGCGGCGTCGACGGCGCGCGCAAGGGCTGCCGCCTTCGCCTCGTCGAGGACCACGACCGCCTTCTTGAGCTTCCCGGTGTCGTCGAAGTCGGAGCCTCGGGCGAGCTGGCCGCCGTCCACGCGCACCAGGCGGATGCGGAAGGACGTGCCGGTCGCGGCCGCGTCGGCATCGACGTCCCAGTACTCCGCAGAGACGAACGCCATGCGCTCACGCTCGCGGTCGACGATCAGGCGGGTCGCGGCGGACTGCACCCGGCCGGCCGAGATCCCGGTCTTGACCTTGTACCAGAGCACGGGCGAGACATCCCACCCGTAGAGGCGGTCGAGGATGCGCCGGGTCTCCTGCGCGTCGACGAGGGCGTGGTCGAGTTCACGGGTGTTGCCGACGGCGGCCTGGATCGCGTCCTTGGTGATCTCGTGGAAGACCATGCGCTTGACCGGCACCTTGGGCTTGAGCGTCTCCAGCAGGTGCCAGGCGATCGCCTCGCCCTCGCGGTCCTCATCAGTGGCGAGCAGGACCTCATCGGCGTGCTTGAGCGCGCGCTTGAGCTCGGCGACCGTCTTGGTCTTGCGGTCCGAGACCACGTAGTAGGGGTCGAAACCGTTGTCGATGTCGATGGAGTACTTGCCGTACGCCTTCTTGTCCTCGGCCGGGATGTCCTTCTTGTCGGCGAGATCGCGGATGTGCCCGACGGAGCTGAGCACCTCGTAGCCGTCGCCGAGGTATCCCTGAATAGACCGCATCTTCGTCGGGGACTCGACGATGACGAGCTTCTTGCCTTCAGCCAAGGGGCGTCCTTTCTTCGAAGCACACCATACACACCGCTATCAGGGGTCGTTCACAGCGGGCGAGGGGTAGAGCCGCCGTCATGGTTCCTCGGGTGGCCCGGCACGAGCGCGGGAGACGGCAGCGAGTCCAGCGTACGCCGCCTCCACGGACACGGTCGCCACATACCCTTCCAGCGAACAGCTCATCAGGGCCGCCCCGCCCGCCGCGGCGACCCTGGCGGCCAACGCACAAGGCTCGTCGGCCGTCGGCACCGCGCCGCTCGCGGCGTCCGCGGCGGCGAGCGCGGCGGCGTCGGCGGCGCCCGCCGCACGCTGTGCTGTGACCGCCGCACCGCCCACCGCCGCAAGACCGACGGACAGCGTGGCGCTCACCACGAGGAGCGCGGCCGCCAGCGCCGAACCGGCCATCATCGGCCCCCGTCCAGCGCACAGCTCGAGGCGCGCAGCGGGACGCTGATGACCGCTCCGAGGGAGACCCGGAGCGTCGCCGTGGCGCACACGAGGTCGCCCGCAGGGGCGAACGCGGCACCGGCGCCCGGGATCGCCTCGTGGACGACCCGGGCTGCCGCCGCCGGGTCCTCGCCGCGGCCGAGCAGTCGCGCGGCGTCGGCGGCCGCATCCTGCAGCGCGACCTGCCTCGACGCCGCAACGAGAGCACCCGCCCCGAGCAGCAGCACCAGCACGATGGCCGGCAGCGCCAGGGCGAGCTCCGCCGCGACGGCGCCACGGTCCCCCCGCCACCGCCGGTGTGCCGGGGTCGCATCGGCATCGGGTACGCCGCCCGTCATGAGACGGTCAGGGCTCGACGGACGAGGCCGGTGAGGATTCCCCGCACCTCGTCCGAGCGCATGATCGCCACGAGCAGACCGGCGAAGGCGACCGCGGCCATCGTCCGACACTTGCGAGTTACTCGGGGTCGGGAAGCTCGGCATCGGACGGGGACCCGAGTCGCCGTTTCCGCCACCCGAACCGCCACCGCGCCCCTCCTCGCCCCATAGGCGCGGGTCGAGGACGCCCGACACGGACAGACCCTCAGGATGCGCCACACGGTGGGCGTCGGCCTTGATGCTGCCGGTCATCTGGACTCGGACCCGGAGGATCTCGTACACCTGGCGGCGCTGATCTTCGGTGAGCCGGTCCAGGTTCCCGCGTGCGCGCTCGGCCAACGCCGCGAGGTCCCGGAGCGCCTCACCCTTCGCCTGCGCCGACGACGCCAGCGCCTGGTACCCCTCGCGGCGCTCCCTGAGCCCCTCTAGGTCGCGTTCGACCTGCGCGAGCGCCTCGCGGATCGGGGCGGGGTTGTCGGCCAGCAGAAGCTCGCGGGCGGCGTTTGCCTGTGCGCGTTCCAGTTTCTCGATCTGCCGCTCGACAGCCGCCAGCAGTGTGGCATCTTGCGCCCCGTCGCCTACCTCGGCGGGCAGTTCGAGGTACTGGCGGGCCATGGTCTCCAACCGTGCCGGGTCCGAGAGGAAACCGACCACCGCCGCCCAGACGCGCGACTCCAGTGGCTCCCATGCCACCTGCGGGCAGGTGCACTTCGCTTCCCCGGCCAGGTGCCGCCGACCTGTGCACCGCATCACCGGGGCTTTGCCCTTGATCGTCACGCCGTAGTACGGCATTCCGCAGGCGCCGAACACCTGACCGGTGAGCGGTCGAGAGATCGGCGATGCCGCCTTGCCACGGTTTGACCGGCTCGCCAGCGCCCGCACGATCGCCCGGTGCTGGGATGCGGTGAACGGGGGCTCCGGAAGCTCAATGCGGATCGGCTCGCCATAGCGGGGCGTGCCGTCGCGCTTGACCTTTGTCTTGTGGCTCCTCGGGTAGAGCCCCCCACTCGACGGAGCGCCCCAGACGAGGATGCCGGTGGCCAGGGTCTCGTTGGCAAGCACCCGACGCAGGGACTCAGGGTTCCAGGCGTCGGCCTTGCGCGGCTTGAGCCCGGCGTCGTTGAGCCGCGCCGCGACCTGGAAGGCGTTCAGCCGTTGCGTCACCAGCAGTCGGTACGCCTCCGCGAGCACCTGGCGTTCCCGCTCGTCCGGCATCGGCTGTGCGGTGCGCTTGTGGCCCTCAAGTCGCCACCCGAACGGCGGGTGCCCGCCGGGCCACAGTCCCGCTTCGCCCTTGGCGCGCTGCCCTCTGGCGGTCTTCTCCACGATCGCATCGCGGTCCATCTGAGCGAACGACGAGAACACACCCGCCATTGCCCGACCGGCCGACGTTGTGGTGTCGATGAACGACTCCTGCACTGACACGAACGCGACGTCCAGCTCGGCCAGATCGTCGATCACCTTCGCGCTGATGTGCAGCTTGCGGGACAGGCGGGTCATATTGAGTGCCACCAGCACCTCGAACTCACCCTTGGCAGCATCGCGTAGTGCCTCGGTGAGTGCGGGGCGGTTCTCGACCGTGCCCGACACGCCCTCGTCGGCGTAGACCCGTCCGGTGAAGTTCCACCCTCGCGCTTCGATCAGCGACCGGCAGAGCCGTTCCTGGTCTGCCAGTGAGCTGCCGTCCACCTGGTCCTCCGTGGAGACTCGGATCAGTATGGACGCGCGCTTAGCGGTCATGGCAGAGTCCTTCGAGGTCGTTTGCGTCGTGAACGATCGCGAGTGCCTGGGCGACCGGGATCTCGTCGTCCAGGGTGAGGTCGGGGTCGTGCAGTTCCGCCGCCCGGGCGAGGTGCATCCGAAGCTCGCGGAAGTTCCGGATCGTCTGGCCGGGGTCGATCGCCCCCTGGGAGACCATTGTCGCGACGATGAACTCGTCGAGGGTGAGACGTTCAGGCATCGCCACGGCGAGCCTCCTTTCGGCTGTTGCGCTTCCTCGCGGCTTCACAGTCCTTGCACTTCGACCGGAGCCACGGCCGGTCAGACCGAACCCGAGCGAACGCGCTGGAGGGCAAGTCGCGGTGGCATCGACGGCAGGTCTTGGTCTGGACGGCGATCACTCCGCATCTCCACTCATCGGGGCATGCTCGCCGTCCCAGCGTGGGTGCAGGGGACGCCACACGTCGACGCCGGGAATGAGCCCGAGGACGTGGCCGTCAGGGTCCCAGGAGATGTGCGTCGTGTTCATGTCGTCCACGCCAAGCACGATGCCCGTATCGCCCCCGCGGAGGCGCGTGTGTTCATCGGTCGAGCTGACAAACGCAACATGGGTGCCCGGCTCGCATATTGTCACGTCGACGTCGACGCATGACTCGCCCGGGTGGGGGACGTCGGGGGTGCATCCAAGGGTCATCACGAAGTTCCAATCTGCAGACTGATCTGGGCTTTTATCTGCCTCACCTCCCATCAAAAGGTACGCATATGCGCCCACACAATCTCTGCTTCGCACGGGGACTACCGCCCGCCCAGGTAGCGGATGAGCTTCGCCTGTAGACGCTCGGAATGCGTGAGATCGGCGACGGCCTCGTCAGCCGACATGTAGCCCGAGCGCACCGCATCGAGAAGCGCGCTGAGGTGCTGGCTGTCGTGCCCCGGGAGGTACCGGGCGCGCCTCGGACGGTCGCCGCAACCGCACAGGCAATCGGGCCGATCGCCTGGAGGTCGAACCCGTGGAGCCCGACTGGAATCACGCGGTTTCCGCGCCGGGTCGCTCGTCACGCCCGCCCACGTACCGGCGGCCGGTCGAGCTACATTGCGGTGTCGCTCGCACAGCGCCATGGCCGGGCAGTCCAGGCACCGGTCGGCGGCAACCTGCTGGTCGTCGTATTCCTCCGAAGTCCACGCTCCGCCACCCTGCCCTTGGCACGGCACCTCTTGGCCGCGTTCGTTTGCCAGTAGCAGCGCGTGGTTCAGATCTGAGTACGCCCACGCGGCCTCATCGGTCACACCCAGCGCGAGAGCAAGCTCCCGCTCCGCCTTCCGCACCTCAGCGGCGGCGCTCCGTGGGGTCTCCCGTGACCTCGGAGGCACCTGGACGGCCTGGAGGAGGGGACGGGCTCCCGAAGTCGCGGGAGAGGCTTCGGGACGAGAAACAGCAGTAGGGATGCTCATACGAATCAGAAACCTCAGTCCCGAACCCTGGGCGAGCCCATCGCGGCGAAGAACTCCTCCTGAGCGCTGAACGAAGCATTCGGTTCGGCCACGTAGGTGATCTCCTTCGAGTAGTTGTTCACCACGGCGATCCCGCCACCGCCCCCGACCAAGCCCATCTCAGGCACGCGGAAGGTGTCGGCGAACGCATCCTCGACCGGGCCCGACATGCGGTCCAGGCCGTCGATCAGGCCCTCGCCGATGTAGATACCGAACTCGCGGAAGACCCTCGACGGCGACGCGATGCCGAAGATCCCGGCTACCGTGTCGACGATTCCGCCGAACGTGTCCTGGAACCACGCCGAGACCGACTCCCAGATCGACTTGAGGCCGTTCCACAGCCCCTGCACCACGTCACGGCCGATGTTGTACAGCCACGTCGCCGCCCCAGTGAAGACCGCCATGATCTTGTCCGGGATCGACTGGAACCACGCGATCGTGCCATTCCAAATCGCGACGGCCGTGTTCTTCACGTTGTTCCAGATACCCGACCAGAAGCCGATGAAGCCGTTCAGTGCGCCTGTGATCCAGGAGACCCACCCCTGGAAGATGCCTCGCACATAGGCGACAAACCCCGACCACACCGCCTGGATGAAGTTGCCGATCGCGGACCACAGTCCGTTCCACCACGAAGCGATGCCGTTGACGATCCCCATCAGCCAACCGACGAAGCCCGACCACACGCGCTGGATCCAGCCGATGAAGCCATTCCAGACGTCGGAGATCCACTGACCCACCGATGCCCAGATCGAATTCCACCAGGCGACGAATCCCTCGATCACGCCAGTGATCCAGCCAATGAACCCGCCCCAGACCTCCGAGATCCACGCGACGGCCGTATCCCAGTTCATAATCAGCCAGACGATCGCCGCGACCAGCGCGCCGATAGCCAACACGATCCAGGTGACGGGGTTGGCGAGCAGCGCCACGGTCCACGCGGCCGTCGCCACGACTGCGGCCCAGATCGCCGGGGCGAGTGCGGCGAGGATGACAGCGCCGAGCCCGGCGACGATCGGGATGAACACGTTGGAGTTGGCGATGAGGTCGGCCAGGAAGTTGGTGACCTCGGTAA
Source organism: Microbacterium paraoxydans (assembly GCF_900105335.1). NCBI lineage: Bacteria > Bacillati > Actinomycetota > Actinomycetes > Micrococcales > Microbacteriaceae > Microbacterium > Microbacterium paraoxydans. Next base: position 1,177,847 of record NZ_LT629770.1, read on the forward strand.
TCGGCCCCTTGACCAGATCGAGTGCGGCGACCAGCTTCCCCTGGATGGTCGCGGCGAGGTTGCCTGCCGACCCCTCGAAGGTCTCGGTGGACTTCGCGGCCTCCACGGCGATGGGCTCCGTCCCCAGCTGGGTGATCGCGGCGTTGAACTCCTCGGCGGTGATCTCGCCCTTCTCCATCGCCTCCCGGAAGTTGCCCGTATAGGCACCGGCCTGGAGCAGGGCGTCCATCAGCCGTCCCGAGGCCCCGGGAATGGCGTCCGTGAGCTGGTTCCAGTTCTCGGTGGTGAGCTTGCCCGCCCCCGCAGTCTGGGTCAGGACGGACCCCACCCGACCGAAGGTCTCCGAGCTGCCACCTGCGGCGGCGTTCAGGTTTCCGAGACTCATCGCGAGGGTGTCGTAGTCCTTGACGCCGTTCGCGGCCAGGGTCGCGGTGATGGACTGAATGTCACCGAGCGAGTAGGTCGTGGTGTCGGCGTATGCCTGGGTGCTCTTGGTCAGGGCGTCGATCTTGGCGGTGCTGAGTCCGCCGAACTCCAGGGTCTGCTTGAACTTGTCGGTGGCGTCCGAGGCTGCGACCGCATCACCGACGAAATCGGACAGCATGTCTGCGGCCTGGGCGATCGCGTCGGCGGCCACGTTGCCGAAGGCGGATCCGATAGCTGCCCCCTTCGTGGACCAGCTGTCGGTCTTCTTGTCGAAGTCGCCGTCGTCCACCTTGAGCTTGGCGACCAGCGTCCCGATGTCCAATGCCATGAGATCTCCAGAGTTCGTTGCTGTCAGTGCGGATCGCGGGCGATCCAACCCGCCCCGATTCCGCCGCACAATGCACCACGTCGGGTGCGGCCGGGATTTACCCCGCGTCACGCTTCCCAGTCGTGCGGACGTACGAGTGAGAAGCCGGGCTCACTAGGATCAGGACTAAATGCGTCGCAAGGAGACATGTGCCCCGCGAAAACAAGCCACGAACGGAGCCCGAAGGTTGGCGGGGTAAACGTCGGCGGATGACCTGGACTATCCCGTTCCTGACGATCGCGCTCGCACTTGGGACCCAATGGCTCGCGCAGATAGTCGGAGGCGCGATCGTCGGCGCGGTCGTAGGTGCAGACGGCCTCGCGAACATCACTCCGGATAACTTCGAGGGTCTGAATCAGCTGGTCTGGTGGTCGTCCGGGATCATCACTGTCGTACTGATTGGGTACGTCATGATCCACGTCTACCAAGACCTCACCTGGTCCGCGTCCGGCTGGGGCATGCCGTGGGGGATCGACTGGTGGGGTAGCTTCTGGCGTCCCGTTCTCATCGGTGCCCTTGTGCACGGTGCCGCCTTCGCCATCATGATGTGGGTCTCGACGACCAACTGACTGCACCCTCACGCGTCACTCTCCGCGTGCCAGGCGGCGAGCGCGGGCACCAACACCCGATCACCGCCTGGGCAGTCGCCGAAATGCACTCCGTGTACCGTGTGGCCGTCGAGCAGACCGAGCGCACGCACCCTCGCCAGCTGGTCGTCATCCAGCTGGTCGGCCCACACCATCGGACCACCACACGGACACTCCCCCTCGATCGCCTGGATGCGACGGCGCGCGAGCCCCTCCCGCACCAGCGGCGGCGCATCGTCAGGGATGCTCTGGACGATTAGGCGGTCGAGCGGCCGATCGGCGGGGATCACCCACTCCTGGCCGGGAGCCAGCGCCGGGGCGTCATCGCCGATCGGCACCGGCTCGAACGGATCGAGACTCACTGAGCACCCCCGAAGGTGGGAGGGAGCTCGCGCCACCGATCCTCGACCGGGAGGGCCATTGTTCGCTGGAACCACTCGAACCAGACCGCGCGCTGCTCGCGGGTGAGGTTGTGCAGCGCGGGCGGGTCCTCGTCGAACGAGAACGCCACGAAGTCAAGGAGGGCGCTCTCCAGCCGGTCCGCCTCCACGCGCCCGAGCACGTCACCGAGACCGAAGCCGCGCTCGTGGGCCACGAATGCCAGCGTCCGGGCGAGCGCGTACGGCGAGCGATGCTGCTGCACCTCCGCTGCCCACGCCGGGTTGATCCGACTGAACGTATAGATGACCTGCCGGACGGTGCGTTCCTCGTAGGGCACCTGGGGCAGAGGGTCGTCGCGGTGGGTCTGCCGACGAGCGCCGAACTTGCGGTGCCGCTCAGTCTGTTCCGGGGTGAGCTGGGCCCAGGCCTCGATGTCGAAGTCGCGCTCGGCGCGCTCGTAGAGTTCGCGGGCTGGGTTGATGGTTTCGTTCATGGTTTCTTCTCCTCTGTTGAGCCCGGCGGCTGGCGCGGACGTCCGGGCGGGACGCTGCCAGCCGCCGGGGGTCTAGTTGTGGTGCAGAACTGCGGTCAAGATGAATGCCACCCAGGCGGCGATCAGTGCGGCTGTGAAGGCCCACACGGTCGGTGTGCGTTTACGCTTCGACATCACTCGCCCCTCCTCTCGGGGCCGGTTTCTTCGCCGGACGCCGGTCCGACACCCACGTACTTGCGGCCTGTCGAGTCGTCGCGCCACCGCGACAGATCCGAGGGACGCGGCTTCCACGCCCGCTGAGCCCGCGTGTGATGCGTCTTGCAGAGACCGTGCAAGTGGGCGTCGCGCCGACACCCGACCACCCAGCAGCCGCGAGCCACAGGGGCGGGACCCCAGCCCGCGACCTCCTCGACGTGCTCGACCAGCCAGCCCGGCAGATCAGTGTTCTTCTTGTCATTCATGAGAGAGCGCTCCTTACGCGCGAGAGGTCTGGAAAGCGGTACGAGGTTGTCAGGCTTGGCGGCTGCGTCTGATCGCATCTGCATGACGACTCGGTGGGGTCCCCCGTCCCCCCGGGTCCACAAAGACCCCGGGGGACATTGGTGGGGGAACCCGCGGGGGACCCCGGGGGATACTGGGGGAACCGCGTCATGACGGGGCGAAGCACCTCGGGGGACCCTGCGGGGACCTGGCGCGGGGGATATTCGGGGGACATCTGTTCAGAAGTCATCGCTTCCCACCTCTTTCGGCATCGTGAGAGTGTCCGCTGCTGGGTAGTTCCGGATCGCCCCGTACTGACCCTTCTCACGGCGGATCATCCCGGCCTCGTCCATTGCCTTGAGTGCCCGGTTTACGTCGCCGTTCTGGAAGCGCGTTTGCTGGCCTCGGAGGCGCTTCTCGATCTGGGTCGTGTTCGCGCCAGGATCCTCACGGACTGCGGCGAGGATCGGAGCTTCGAGGTCGTTGCTCTTCTGCTCGCGCTTCGCCTGCTGCCGCGACCCCAGACCGGTGAGGTTGAGACGCTGCGTCGAGTGGTCGAAGCCGAGCTGGTCTTCGTCCACGTCGACATCGCGGCCGAGTGCGGAGAGGAAGCGGGGTCCGTTGTCGCCGTCGTCCTCGTTCTTGCGGAGCCAGATGATCGAGTCGGGGTGGTCTTCAAGCGCGGACGCACCGCGCGACCGATTCCCGTTCCACCCGGCGTGAACGTTGAGTACGACATCCCGCACCCCGACCTCCGCGCGGGCGAACACGTCTAGATCGTTCAGGAACGCTTGCACCTGCGTGTTGTCCTGCTGGGACTCGCCGTAGAAGGCCCTGCTGAACGGGTCGATGAAGATCGACTCGACGTCGTACGAGCGAAGCTTGGCGGCGAGATCGGCGCGGTCCTGTTCGTGGCTGAGCGGATTACGACGACCTCGAAGATTCACCAGGATGAGGCGTTTCCGATCAACACCCACCTTGTCGGCCCAGAGACCGAGCTGGTGACCGCTCACCTCGTAATTGAGGATCGCCACCGTCCCGTCGACGGGTGTCACGGGGAACCGGCCGAGGAAGTCGCGGCCGGTCAGCAGCGCATCTGCCATGTTCAGGTTGAGGGTCGTCTTGCCGGTCTTGCGCTGAGCGACGATGGAGGTGAACCCGTCCGCGAGCATCAGGCCGCCGATCCGGAACTGTTCCTGCTCCGGGCGGGCGAGCACGTCTTCGAGGGTGCCGAGGTCGAATGGTGGGGCGGGGTCGAGCTCCGCGAGCGCTCGCCCAAACTGCGCCTTGGCCTCGTGCTCGATCAACTTCGCCTCGACGCGCTCCGCGATCCGCTGCTGACGCTCGTCCGCCGGCACGGGCTTTGCCTGCTCGCTTCCCCAGATCGACTCCAAGACGGTCTCGGTGTCTTCGTAGCTCGAATCGACCATCGCGGCGGCGAGCCGGACGTGCAGCGCGTACAGGTCACGTCGATCGCGGTACTGGTGCGCGTAGTGCCCGGCGACCTTCGTCAGCCAGTCGTTGGTCTGCCCGCTCCCTCGTTCCGGCGGGTTCGAGAGGAGTTCGACAGCGCTTTCGCCGCCGAGACGCACGCCGCCTACCGGAAGGTCATGGGAAGCCACAGGAGAGGCCGCGCCGGGCAGCGCTACGTCGTATGCCGACCAGATCGCGCGTACGTCTTCATCGGTCAGTGCGTGCTCCGGTATAGCTTCGTCGGCGACGGTATAGGGCTTACCGGTCTCCGGGTGGTTCGAGGGCGGCAGGACGACGTAGGAGCCAGCCCCAGCGCGGATATCCACCCCGGCCCCAATGACATGGGTGCCTGACTTGATCCGCTGTGCAATGCCACCTCCGACGAGGTACACCAGGTGGACGTTGCCATTGCCGCGGCCGCTGAGGTGTTCGCGTGTCACGGGGAAGACGTCGCGCCGTTCGGCCCCGTGGTGGATGTCGAAGTCGAACACCACGCGCCCGAGGGTCGCGCCGCCGATGTTGGCATTCGGTCGACCCGCGAACATCCGGCGGATCTTCTCGGGGTCCCGGCTGGCATCGCGCGCTCCGTGGCCGAGCTTGCCGCACTGACCATCGCACTTGACGCCCTTCTTGTGGGCTCTCGGGATAGCCGGGGTCTTGTCGTTGGGGCGGAGTGGGAAGACTGCCCACCCGCGCTCCGCCCATGCGAGTGCGATGGTGACAACTTCGGTCTCGTCAGGGCCTCCGAGCAGCTGTACGACTTTTGAATCGAGCTTGACCATCAGGCACCTGCCACTCGGGCGATGAGCACTACCAGGCCAATGTCGAACGCGAAGGCAGAGCCCAGCACGGTGAGCCAGAACGCGGTCTCGGCGTCGGGCTTGCCTGGGAGGAAGCGGTGCAGAGTACTCGGCGCGTGCGTGGTGGTCATGCCGCCACCACCCCGGTGTCGGCGGCGGGCTCGGCGAACAGCGTCCGCAAGAGCCAGTCGAAATCAGCATCGGGAAGCTGCTCGGCTTCCCAGTGTGTGGTTGAAGTTGCCACGTCGGCACTCCCTCTGAACGAGAGGTGCCAAGAACGACAAAACGCACCCCGTATCCAGACCCACCGCCGGGGCGGTGGGGAGGGGATGCTTGAGGTCGAAACCTCATCCTCCCGCTGATTTCAGCGGGTCTTCCACCCTCGTTGGGATACGGTGCGCGTCAGTAGGGTTTGCTCACCGGCAGAGGCATTGTGTACCACTCCTCTGCTCGGAAACGGGGCTCGCTAGCCCCGGATCCGGTGTCGCTCTTCAATTTCTGGGCCGGATTTTACCAGGGCGTACCACAGGGCACAATCCAGGGGTACTACACGACGTGATGCACCTACAGAGCGAGGCCCCCGATGCGGGTAGCGAATCCGCCGGGGGCCTCAGGGTCTACGCCGGGGTACACGCCGGATCGACACCACCAATTTTACCGTGCGGCCTTTCCGGCGGAATGCTCACCAAGGAGCCGCCCGTCTCCCTTTATCCCGTTGATGGTCTCGCCACAACGGGTGTCTGCGCTCGCCAGTAATCTGAGGGCATGGGATCTTTCGCTGAGCGTATGGGGCATCGTGCCGAGCGCACGCTGGTGCAGTCCGACAGCCTCGACCGAGACACCCGCACCGAGATCTGGAACACCATCGTGATCCTCAAGCAAGTTTTCCAAAATGTCCGGGACGAGACATACGGCTCTGATACCACTGAGAGCAACGTGCTCGAAGCCGTTTGGACCTGGGAGTTCAAGCAGGCGCGCGACGAGATGCGCAGTCACGGCCAAGTATGGGAACACATCAAGATCTACGTCTTGAATGAAAAGTGGTTCGATGTCCTCGACTTGGTCGAGGCGTTGGTCGGCTACCTCGGGCGTTATAAGACTCACTCGACCCGCGATCTGGTCGCGACGTTCACCGAGGGCTTCAACAACCGCTTCGAGCATTTCCTCGTGGGCTTTCGATTCATCGGGCAAGAGATAACGCCCATCGACTCGACCGCCGAGGCCGAGGCGGTTGTGGCTGCTACGGAGGACGCGGCCTCAATCGCCGGAGCTCGGCACGCCCTCGAACGGGCGATCAGCCTGCTCGCCGACCGGGAGAAGCCCGACTACCCCAACTCGATCAAGGAGTCGATCTCGGCCGTGGAGGCAGTCGTCAAGAAGGTGACCGGCGCGAACGACGACCTCGCCGCCGGGCTTAAGAAGTTGGAAAACGCGGGGCTCTCGATCCATCCCGCGCTCAAGGGCGCATGGCTCAAGATGTACGGATGGACATCAGACGAGGACGGAATCAGGCATGGCGGCATCGACGCCGCGGACGCCGACCAAGCGCTCGCTAAGTACGTTCTCGTCACCTGCTCTGCTTTCGTGTCATACCTGATCGAGGAGGGCCGCAAGGCCGGGCTGCTCACCTGACGGCGCTAATCCTCCGTTTCGCTCTCATCCCTGGTATCTACGTTTTGTTTGGCGCGCGCCTGCGCAGTATCGACGAGCGTCTGATGGACGCTTTCCAAATCCGTGGCGGGCACAGTGCCAAGCCTGAGCATTCCAGCGAGCAACATTCCCCGATTGGTGAGCTTCAAGTGATTCATCATCAGGTCATAGGTCGCCAACCCCAGGTGCTCGGTCTCCTTCTTCGGATGGTAGATGTACGCACCCTCGGGCGCGATCATGCTGTGGAACGTGTCAGAGACGGTCCAGTCACCCCAAGAAGTCCCGAACGTCCCCGTCTCAACTTCGGGGAGCGGGAAGTCATCGGGACGCGACACAATTGCAAGTAGACAAAGTTGGAGCCAAGACATGCTTTCGGCCTCCCGAATGACGAGGTTCGCCATGTCCACAGTGACGTTCTCGTCGAAGCTGATGTCAGCGAGGAGGTTAGCCAGGTAAGGGAGCTTCTTCGCTTCGTTCTCGTCGCGAGCCACCAACAGCACCCCTTCGAACACCTCCGTGGCGTCCAGGTGAGGGGCATCGAAGAAGCCGTCATCACGGATCCAGTTGCCGTCTGCGATACCTTCGGTAATGCGTTCGCTAGCCAGGTCGAGTACGGTGGCGACGCGGTGCTCTTGCCTAGGGCTCAGCACCCGCTGCACGAAATCATCTCCGAGTTGAGCGAGTGTCTCCCCGACCATCGCTCCCGTTACGGGGTCACCGGCCTGCGCACCGACCGTAGCTCCGAGTCCGGAGCCAAGCACAGATGCGATCCTGCTTACGACGCCTCCGAGCGGCGCTTCACTTTCGGGCATGGCGTCTCCTAATCACACTTGCTACAGCGCCAGGTCGGCTCACGGTTGACTTCAGCGGGCTCCATACGGCGCAGACATGCGGGGCAATTAGGCGTGTCAAATGACAACGCATCCCGCTCCAGGCGGAGTCTTCGTTGACGCTCCAGATCGTCCATGACACGAGTCTGGCAGAGGCGCTAGCGTGAGCGCATGAACGAAGACGACGAGGTCGAGCCCGAAGACGACGACGAGGTCGAGCCCGAAGACGACGGCAAAAGCGATGAGCGCGCCGCTGGGGCCGAGATCGAGCCGTTCAAGATCTTCGGGGACGGGACTGGCTTCAAAGGCGTGGGCCTTGAGGGGACTGGCTTCAAGGGCGTGAACATGGAGGGTTTCGCGGGTCTGAGCGCTGGTATTGGAGCGCTTCTCTCGGGCTCAGAAGTGTTCAAGATCATGCAGACGAATCTTCTCGGCATCGGCGACTCGCTCTCGAAGACGTACGCGTCAAGCCTCATGCCATCATTCGATTCGATCAGCGCCCTCTTCCGATACATGGCGGAAGCGCCTGCGCTCACTCGTTCGAGCGATTACGCGGTCTTGGACGAGCCGGAGAGTGCGTATTCGTCGCACATGGAATCGCCCCAGAGTTACTTTCAGTCGACGGAAGAAGTGATCACCTGCTTCGACGACCTGCACGCCGCGATCACGAAGCTCATATCGAAGACTCCCGACCTGCCGCTCGTATGGCGCGGTGTACGGAACGCCGAGTGGGGGATGCACAGCCATCTCTACCGACATCTGATGAACACCAACAAGGTCGTGCCGCCCCAGCGGAGCCCGAAGAAGGCCCAGCCGTACCCTGACGAGGATCAGATGGTCGCGGCGGAGCGAGAGATCCTGAGCATTGCCCGCCGCGATTGGCGTTTCGACAACATGTCCGCCCTTGAAACTTTCGCCCGCATCCAGCACGCCGGGGGTCCCACTCGGCTGATCGACGTAACGAAGAACCCGTATATCGGCGCATGGTTCGCGGTCGAGTTCGATGAGGATGAAGAGGGCAAGGATGCGCGGCTCTTTGCTCTCGCCACTCGCCCCGTTGCGCAAGACGGGAAGCCTCCTGCGCCCGACTCGGCACTAGAGCTCGATGATCTCGGCGCGGCACGGGACCCGTTCTGGCACCTGCTCACGGACAATGCGAGCCGCCAGAAGCTCGACTGGGGAACCGGCGCACGCAGACGCATCTGGGTGCCTCCGGCTTACGACCCTCGAATCTCCGCGCAGAACGCCGCTTTCGTCCTCGACGGGGTGCCGATGACGTCCAAGAAGCTCGCGTCCTACTTCACGGTCGAGAGGAACGTCTACTGGCGTCGAGCGGATCTGCTCGCCTCTGCGTCGATCTACGCGAAGATGCTGAAACCGACCAGAAGGCCGATGTACAACTCGCGGAACTTCGCGCCGACTTTCAGTTTCCGAATCGAAGCCGCCGCCAAGCAGGAGATCCGCGAGGTCATGGAGTCTCGGTTCGGCTACCGGCTGTCGTACATTTACCCCGACATGGCTGCGCTCGCTGAGCACCTCAAGCGGAGGCCGCTGAACGGATAGCTCTGGCCTTCGGTGGGGTCTTCCTGGACATGGAGAAGGCCCGACGCCCTCTGAGGGGTGCCAGGCCTTCTCGATTCAACGGAGAGGCGCGGAGCGTCAGTCCTGGATGAGGCCGGGGCGTGGCGTCGGAGCCATAGAGCCGACCACCAGTTCCACATTGGCGTTGAACCGGTCGAAGATCGACACCACCATCTGCATGTCCGGCGCTGCCTTCGCATCCTGCGCCGTCAGGTCCGAGTACGCGGCCGTGTGGTTCCGGAGCGCTTGCGAGAGGAACTGACGCTCCCGAGGAGCCGTCGTGTTCTCCAGTAGGTCGAGGGTCTTCTCCGTGGCATCCAGTATCCGGTCGGACATCGCCGCTCGACGGTTCCGCGCGTACTCGCTCTGCACGCCCCGGGCCTTAGCCATTGCCTCCGGTGTGCCCGATGACCCGGAGCCGTTCATCGCGAACTTGAGCCCGGGAGTCTCGCGGACCACGCGGGAAACCACATACTGCGAGACCCCGGTCTGCTCGACTACCTGGCGACGGGTCTTCCCTTCTCGCACGAGGTGTCGAATTTGCTCCTCGACCTCGACTGAGGTCCGAACGCCCGTCGCCATGGCCGGGCCTACTTCGCGGCGATCGTGTCGCGGCGGAGGTTCAGACCGTCGAGCTTCTCGACCTTGTAGTCGATCTGGATATCCCGATCCAGGTTCTCGTCGACCCCGAGCGCCGCGTAGCCCTGCGGATCCAGGTGTGCCATGCGCGACATGGTGCCCAGCGAGACCGCGCCCTCCAGCGCCTCGATCAGCACGTTGCGCCACGCCGCCACGATGTTGGCGTCAGCGGTCAGGTCGCGGACCCGGACAGCGGCCCGGACGCCGTGCTCGACCAGCTGCTGGAACACCAGCTCGCGGACCTCAGCGATCACACCGGACGGGTCGACCGATGCGAGCGCCTCCGGGGAGACCTCGATCCACTGTGCGATCGCCGCGAGCCGAAGCGGATTCGCTGCGAGGATGAGTGCCTCCAGCGACCGACCAGCGGTCACAAGCGCGGAGACCTTGCGCCACTCCACCTCCTGGAGCGCCACCTCGTCGGCGTTCTTCGGGGCGAGACCGTCGAGCACCTCCGCGATCTGCGCATCCGCGTCCGCATCCTTCGCGGCCGGGATCTTGTCGAGGAGTGCGGCGCGCGCGTCCATGACTTGCTTGAACCGCTCGCGGGTGATCGCGCTGTTCGTGTAGTTCGGGTTCGTGAAGTCCACGGCCTGCGCCAGCGAACGCCGGAAGGTCGTGAAAGCCTGCACGAATGGTGCGGTGTTGATGGTCATTTCGTTCTCGTTTCTCTGCGGGGGTCCGCCACGTCGGATCTCGCGATCCTGGGTGGGCTTCGCCCTGGGTGACCCGTCAGCCGTTGCTGCCGGGAGCTTTCGGGCGGGACGAAACCGTGCACGACCTCGCAGCACAAGTCACCACGTCGAGAGAGCGCATCACGCGGCCTCGATCCGCCACTCGAAGGGCGGCAGGAGCGAGTAACTCCGCTCACGGGGGCGATGGTGGTGATGGCGTACTCGGCGGTCGCTGCGCCGGTGTCGTCTCCGAAGAGAGCCCGGGCGCGGCGCCGGTCCAGGGTGGGCAGGGTGTCGTTCATCTTCATACCTCTTTTCTTTAGGTGATCACGGAAGGGTCAAGTCGGCAGGGGCGTGGAGGCGAGCACACTGAGCAGGAGGGGCGCCACACCGAGCAGGAGGAACGCAGGCAGCGTGCAGACGCCGAGCGGAAGCAGCAGCCGCGTGGAGAGGCGCGCGGCACGAAGACGCCCCTGGACCCTCGCACGATGCCGGTCCTGTGCCGCCGCCGCGCGCAGCAGCTCCACGGCGGGGACGCCGGCTGCACGGGAGAGCTCGAGCACCTGGCCGACGCGGTCGCGCTCGGCGGGATCGACGACTCCGGTCTCGGTGACGAGCGCGACGGCGCGGTCGATCGGTGCACCACCCGTGAGCGCGACCGCGACGAGCTCCGCCGTCATGCCCGGCGTCCCCGACTCGGGACGCGCACGGCGCAGTAGTCGTCTCGTCCACAGTCGGGCGATCACGACCAGCAGGAGGCCGGCGACGACGCACGCACCCCCGAGGGGGTTACCGATGATCGCGCCCAGGGTGTCGAAGCCCAGCGCCACGCCGAGCAGCAGGCCGGCCAGCGGCATCCAGAGCAGCAGTCGCGCCGTGCCCGCCGGCTCGGCCAGGGCCACCCGGACGTCGTCCGCCGCCGACGCGGCATCGCGCAGCGCCTCGGCGATGGTGCGGAGCACGTCGGCCAGCGGCGCTCCCACCGTCGTGGCGACCTCCCACGCCGCCGCCAGCTCCGTCCACATGCCACCCTGCGCCTCGATCGCCGCGACCAGGGGCACCCCCTCATCCGTTCGTTCCAGCACCGCCGTCGCGGACGGGTCTCCTGTGCCCGCGAGATGCCGCCAGGCGACGAGGGGGATCGCCCCGGCCTGCAGGAGCACCGCGAGCGTCTGGACGGAATCGGCGACATGCGGACCGGCCGCCGACGCCGGACGCGGCACACGGAGCGTCACCACGGTTCGACCTCCTCGATCGCCAGACGGTCGCCTGCGAGCACGAGACGACCGGCCTTCGCGATGCGTCGCGCCCCGGCCGGAGTGCGCTCCAGGTGCAGCACGATGGTGAAGGCGCTCACCGCCTGACGCGCGAGGGCCACCGCATCCATGCCGGCGAGCGCGCCCAGGGCCTCCAAGCGCGCGGGCACGTCCGCCAGACCGCTGGCGTGCAGGGTGCCCGCACCGCCGTCGTGCCCGGTGTTGAGCGCGGTGAGCAGCTCGCGCACCTCCTCCCCTCGGCACTCGCCCACCACCAGACGGTCGGGCCGCATGCGCAGGGACTCCCGCACCAATCGCGCCAGATCGATCTCCCCGGCGCCTTCGAGATTGGCCTGGCGAGCCTCCAGAGCCACATGGTGCGGGTGCCGGGGCCTCAGCTCCGCGACGTCTTCGATGGTGACGATGCGCTCATCGGGCGCGACCTCCGACAGCAGAGCCGACAGCAGCGTCGTCTTGCCGGAGCCCGTTCCCCCGGTGAGCAGGAGGTTCGCCCGGTCGCGGACGAGCGAGCCGAGCCAGCGCCTCTGCCGCGCATCGAAGGCCCCGCGCGCCGCGAGCGCATCGAGGTCGGCCGCGTGCACGCGAGGGACGCGGATCGACACGGCTGTGCCCAATGCCGACACCGGAGCCAAGGCGGCGTGCACCCTGACGCCGGAGCCGAGCCGCACATCGACGCACGGCGTCTGATCGTCGAGGTGTCGCCCTCCGATCGCGACGAGCGCCACGGCGAGCTCGCGGACCTCGCGTTCCGTGGCCCGCCAGTCCGGCACGCGTTCCGCCCCGCTCCCTCTATCCACGAACAGCGCGTCCGCGCCGTTCAGGAACACGTCCGTCACCTCGTCGTCGACGAACGGCGCGAGCGGGGCGAACGCCGGCTCACTCCGGAGCGCCTCCTGCGGAGCGCGCGATGCGGCACGAGTCCCGGAAGGGCGAGGGCGGATGACGAATCGATCAGGCATACGGCGAAGGTAGGCCGCGGCTGTGCGCGACGACCGCGCGGGGCACATGTTCCGTCGGACCCTGTGCACAACCAGACGCCACCCGCGGCGGTGCAGGAGCCGGCCGCGGCGGACGAGGAGGCGGGAGCGCTCCCATGAGAAAGGGCGGCACCTCACGGGGGGAATGAGATGCCGCCCACGGCGGCTCTCGATCGGGGGAATCGGGCACGCCAAGGCCGGAATGAGATTTCGGCTGTCGTCGAGTGTACGCAAGGCGACCGTCCTGACAAAACCCACTCGACTACCGACTTTCGGCAGTATTCGAGGGTCAGGGGCGGGGATAGATTCACCCTGACCTGGTCGCACTCCCCCTGCGGCCATGCCTGCACGACCCGAACGCCGCAAAGGAGCGCCTGCCGATGAGCAGTCAGATCGATCACCTTCTCGACGAGACCCGGCGCTTCGCGCCGTCGGAGGAGTTCGCCGCCCAATCCGTCGCCTCGCAGGAGCTCTACGAGCGCGCCGCCGCGGACCGCGAGGGCTTCTGGGCCGACCAGTCGCGCGAGCTCGTCCACTGGCACAAGCCCTTCACGCAGGTCCTCGACTGGAGCAATCCGCCCTTCGCCAAGTGGTTCGACGACGGAGAGCTCAACGTGGCGTACAACTGCCTCGACCGGCACGTCGAGGCCGGCAACGGCGACCGCGTCGCACTCTTCTGGGAGGGTGAGCCCGGCGACAGCCGCCGCATCACCTATGCCGAGCTGACGGACGAGGTCAAGCGCGTCGCGAACGTGCTCGACGAGCTCGGCATCGGTCAGGGCGACCGCGTCGCGATCTACCTGCCGATGATCCCCGAGGCGATCGCCGCGATGCTCGCCGTGGCGCGCGTCGGCGCCATCCACTCGGTCGTCTTCGGTGGTTTCAGCGCCGACAGCCTGCGCTCGCGGATCGACGACGCCGGCGCCAAGCTCGTCATCACGGCGGACGGCGGGTACCGCAAGGGCCGTGTCTCCGCGCTGAAGCCCGCCGTCGACCAGGCGCTGGCCGACCGCGGCGAGGGCGAGCAGCAGACCGTCGAGCACGTGCTCGTCGTCAAGCGCGGCGAGAACGAGGTGGAGTGGACCGAGGGCCGTGACCTGTGGTGGCACGACGTCGTCCCCGCCGCCTCCTCCGACCACACCGCCCAGGCGTTCCCCGCCGAGAACCCCCTCTTCATCCTGTACACCTCGGGCACGACGGGGAAGCCGAAGGGCATCCTGCACACCTCCGGCGGCTACCTCACCCAGGCGGCGTACTCGCACAAGAACGTCTTCGACCTGAAGCCGGAGACCGACGTCTACTGGTGCACCGCCGACATCGGCTGGATCACCGGACACAGCTACGTCACCTACGGTCCGCTCGCGAACGGCGCGACCCAGGTGCTCTACGAGGGCACGCCGGACACTCCGCACCCCGGCCGCTGGTGGGAACTCATCGAGAAGTACAAGGTCTCGATCTTCTACACGGCCCCGACCGCGATCCGCTCGTTCATGAAGATCGGTCGCAGCGTCCCGCAGAAGTTCGACCTGTCCTCGCTGCGCGTGCTCGGCTCGGTGGGCGAGCCCATCAACCCTGAGGCCTGGATGTGGTACCGCGAGGTCATCGGCGCCGGCTCGACGCCGATCGTCGACACGTGGTGGCAGACCGAGACCGGCGCGATCATGGTGTCGGCGCTCCCCGGGATCACCGCCACGAAGCCCGGCTCGGCGCAGGTGCCCCTGCCCGGTATCTCGATCGATGTGGTCGATGAACAGGGCGTCGAGGTCGGCAACGGCAACGGCGGCCTCCTCGTGATCACCGAACCCTGGCCGAGCATGCTGCGTGGCATCTGGGGCGACCCGGAGCGTTTCCGCGAGACGTACTGGGAGAAGTTCGAGAAGCAGGGCTACTACTTCGCCGGCGACGGGGCCCGCCTCGACGAGGACGGCGACCTCTGGCTGCTCGGCCGGGTCGACGACGTCATGAACGTCTCCGGCCACCGGCTGTCGACCGCGGAGATCGAGTCCTCCCTCGTCGCGCACGAGGCCACGGCGGAAGCCGCCGTCGTCGGCGCCTCGGACGAGACCACGGGTCAGGCGGTCGTCGCGTTCGTGATCATCAAGGAGAGCTACCTCTCGGCGCACGACCCGGCGGGACTCGCCCAGCAGCTGCGGCTCTGGGTGGGCGAGCAGATCGGCGCGATCGCCCGTCCGCGCGACGTCTACATCGTCGGCGAGCTGCCGAAGACCCGTTCCGGCAAGATCATGCGGCGTCTGCTCCGCGACGTGGCGGAGGGTCGCGAGGTCGGCGACACGACGACGCTCGCCGACACCGCCGTGATGAGCATCATCTCCGCCCAGGTCAAGTAACGCGAGACCCCGGGTTCACGTCGAGACCCCCTGCTGCAGGCGTCTGCAACAGGGGGTCTCGGCGCGTACCCGGGGTCTCGGCGAGCCGGGGCACGGGAACTACGCGAGGCGGAAGGTGACCTCGACCTCGACGGGGCTGCCGAGCGGGAGCTCCGCGACGCCGACCGCGGCGCGGGCGTGCCGGCCCTCCTCGTCGAAGATCTCGCCGAGCACCTCGCTCGCGCCGTTGATGACGGCGGGCTGTCCTGTGAAGCCCTCCGCCGAGCCGACGAACCCGCCGACGCGGACCACACCGGCGATCCGATCGACACCGCCTGCGACATCGGCAGCCGCAGCGAGCGCGTTCAGGGCGCAGGTCCGGGCGAACGCCTTGGCGTCCTCCGCAGAGACCTCCGCACCGACCTTGCCGGTCGCCGGGAGGGCGCCGTCGACGAACGGGAGCTGGCCAGACGTGTAGACGAGGCCACCGTGCACGACGGCCGGCACGTAGGCGGCGACCGGAGCGGCGACGGCGGGAAGCTCGATGCCGAGCTCGGAGAGTCGGGCGGCGACGCTCATGCCTGGCCCCCTTCGAACTGGCGGGAGGCCTCGGCGGCGGCGGCGAGCCCGGCGTTGGCCGAGCCGTCCGTGGTCACCGGGCGCTTGAAGTAGGCGACCAGACCGCCTTCGGGGCCCTGCACCACCTGCACGAGCTCCCAGCCCTGCTTGCCCCAGTTGTTGAGGATGGCCGCGGTGTTGTGGATCAGCAGCGGCGTGGTGAGGTACTCCCACGTGGTCATGGCACTCCTGTCGATCAGGGCGCGTCCAGGGCAGACCGGGCCGCGCTCGTCAAAGCGGGTATTCAGGGAACTCCCCTACGATCAAGCGTATGCCCCAAAAGAACCGCACGGTGAAGGGCGTGCTCGGCGGTCTCGTCGGGCTCGTCGGATTGAGCGCCATCGCCGGTCTGCTGGTCACCGCCAGCGTCACCCCCGTCCTCGCGATGACCGGCGTCGCCGGCTCCACGGCGCTGACCATCTTCGATGAGCTGCCCGAGGTCCTCAAGGTCGACACCCCGATGGAGCAGTCGACCATCTACGCGACCAACCCCGAGGGCAAGCCGGTCGTGCTGGCGTCGTTCTACGAGCAGAACCGGGTCCCGGTCACCTACGAGCAGGTCGCCCCCGTCCTCTACGACGCGATCCTCTCCAGTGAGGACAAGAACTTCTACACCCACGGCGGCGTCAACCTCGGCGCGACCGTGAAGGCCCTCGTCGACAACGTGCGGGGCACGTCCAGCCGCGGCGCTTCGACGATCAGCCAGCAGTTCGTGAAGAACGTCCGCATCCAGCAGTGCGAGCAGAACGTCAACACGGCCTCCGAGACCTACGCGGACGAGCTGCAGCAGTGCTGGCAGGACGCCACCAACGCCTCCGGCGTCGACGGCATCGAGCGCAAGCTCCAGGAGATGCGCTACGCCATCCAGATCGAGAAGGACTACTCGAAGAACGACATCCTCCTCGGATACCTCAACATCGCGAACTTCGGCGGCACGGTCTACGGCATCGAGGCCGCCGCGCGGTACTACTTCTCCACGACCGCCGCGAAGCTCACCGTCGGCCAGGCGGCGACGCTCGCCGGCATCGTGCAGAACCCGAACACGTACCGCATCGACAAGCCCGGCGGCACCTACACGACCAACGACGGCGTCGCGCACAACTCCGCCGAGGACGGGTACAAGGACGCCAAGGACCGCCGCGACTACGTTCTCGGCCGTATGCTCACGGACGGCAAGATCACCCAGGCGCAGCACGACGAGGCGAAGGCCGCCGCGATCACTCCCGCCATCAAGGTCCCGACCCAGGGCTGTGCCGCGGCCGGACGCAACGCCTACTTCTGCCAGTACGTGAAGTCGATCGTCGAGAACGACGAGGCGTTCGGTGCGGACATCCAGGAGCGTCGCGACCTGCTGCGCCGCGGTGGTCTGAAGATCTACACCACCCTCGACTTCCGCGTGCAGGACCCCGCGGCCGAGGAGATGGCCAACGTCGTCCCGGCGAACTTCGACAACAAGTACTTCGGTGCTGCCGGCGTCTCGATCGAGGTCGGCACGGGTCGCATCCTCTCGATCACGCAGAACACGAAGTTCTCGGAGACTCCGACCAGCGACCAGCAGTACTCATCGCTCGTCTTCGCCGGCGACCAGAAGTACGGCAACTCCGGCGGCTTCCAGGTGGGCTCGACCTACAAGCTCTTCACCCTCATCGACTGGCTCGAGAAGGGCCACTCCGTGCGGGAGTCCTTGAACGGTGCGGTGCAGACCAACCTGCAGATCCCGGTCTGCGGCAGCCCGCAGACGACCGACACGGCGAAGATCGGCAACTTCAACCGCGTTCGCGGATTCACGGGGACGCCGATGGCCTTCACGGCGCAGTCCCTCAACAGCGGGTTCTTCGCGATGGCCGCCAAGCTCGACGTCTGCGACATCAACAAGGTCGCCGACAAGATGGGCGTCACCCTGGCCAGCGGCGAGAAGGTCACGGAGGAGAACGTCCCCTACGACGTCCTCGGACCGAAGAACATCTCCCCCATCGCGATGGCCAATGCCTACGCGACGGTCGCCAGCGGCGGCACGTACTGCACACCGCGCGCGATCGACAAGGTGATCGACGCCGAAGGCAAGGAGCGTCCGCTCCCCAAGGCCTCCTGCACCGAGGGCGTGCTCTCGAAGGAGGTCGCGGCGACCGCGGCCTATGCACTGCAGGGCGTCATGGCCGGCGGTGGCACCGGCGCGCGAGCCAACCCCTTCGACGGCACCCCGCTGATCGGCAAGACCGGTACGCACGACCTGTGGTCGACCATGATGATCGAGTCCAGCACCAAGGTCGCGACCGCGGTCTGGGCCGGCCGCTCGAACGGCAACCACGACAACGTGTTCAACGTCTGGACCGGCAGCCACCTCCTCAACGAGGTGCGGTACCCGCTGGCCCGCGCCGCGCAGCACGCCGCGAACCAGGCCTACGGTGGCGATCGGTTCCCGGAGCCGGACGGCAACCTCATCCGACAGATCCGTGTCGACGTGCCGGATGTCGTCGGGCAGACCGTCGAGGAAGCGACTGCGACCCTCGAGCGCGCCGGTTTCCAGGTTTCCGTGGGCGATCCGGTGGACAGCGACAAGGCGACGAACATCGTCGTCGAACAGAGCCCGTCCGGTCAGGCCGCTGCCGGGGCCACCATCACGATCTCGCCCAGCAACGGCAACGGCGCGACCGTTCCCGATGTGACAGGGCAGAGTCCGACCGAGGCCAACGCCGCGCTCGTCGCCGCCGGCTTCACGACGGTCGAACGAGAAGGCTCCTGTAACGCGGAAGACGCGACGGTGACGGCGACGACCCCGGCCGCGAACTCTGCGGCGACGAAGGCCACGCCGATCCGAGTGTCGTGCAAGTAGGCACGTCCCGCGCGGCGCACCCGGCCCTCATCGCGCTCGGCGCGGTGGGGGCCGTCGGTGCAGCCACCGCGATCTGGGGCATCGGCATCGAGCGGTACCTGTTCACGGTGCGGGAGGTCTCGGCGGAGGCACTTCCGGCGGGCGCGGCGCCGCTGCGCATCCTGCACCTCTCCGACGCGCATATGGCGCCCTGGCAGCACCGGAAGCAGGACTGGCTCGCGTCCCTGGCCGATCTGAAGCCCGACCTCATCGTCAACACGGGCGACAACCTCGGGCACGAGGAGGGCTTGCAGGGCATCCGCCGAGCGTTCGCCCCCTTCGCCGGAGTTCCCGGGGTGTTCGTGCACGGCTCCAACGACGTCAACGGCCCCTCCCCCCGGAATCCGCTGCGGTACTTCGCCGGACCATCGCAGAAGCACCGCGAGCCCACTCTGCTCGACACCGCCGCGATGGACCGCTACTTCACGGACGAGCTGGGCTGGGCCGACCTGAACAACACCGCGACGCGACTCACGGTGCGCGGCGAGGCGGTCGACCTGTTCGGCGTCGACGACGCCCATCGCGACTGGGAGCGCCTCGACGTGCTGCCCGCGGCGCTCGAACAACTCGGGTCGCGGTCGGACGCCACTCCCGTGCTCGGCGTCACGCATGCGCCGTATCAACGCGTGCTCAACGGCTTCGTCGACCTCGGCGCGGACGCCATCCTCGGCGGCCACACTCACGGCGGACAGGTCTGTCTCCCCGGTTTCGGCGCCATCGTGGCCAACTGCGACATCCCCCTGAAGCAGGCCAAGGGACTCAGTACCTGGACGCATGGCGACCGTTCGGTACCTCTGAACGTCAGCGCAGGCTGCGGGCACTCCATCTACGCGCCCGTCCGCTTCGCGTGCCGCCCCGAGGCGACACTGCTCACGCTGACCCCCCACGCTTGACCCCGCGAACGGTTCCGCCACGCGGGTGGAGTGCTCGATTCGGTGCTGGAGGCATTTCGCTGTAGACTCGGAGGGTTGCAAAACGGGGTGTGGCGCAGCTTGGTAGCGCGCTTCGTTCGGGACGAAGAGGTCGCAGGTTCAAATCCTGTCACCCCGACCAGTGACACGAGAAGGCCGCCCGCAGGGGCGGCCTTCTCTGTATCGGGATGTCGTGCGAGAGGGGAACGCATGGGGAGGCTCCTGCCACCGCCGCGGCGTTCGACGCGCGTGTGGGCCGTCGCCCTCGGGCTCCCCTTCCTCCTCGGCGTCGCCCTCCTCACGCTCACGCCCGCGCGCGTGGAGCAGACGATGCCCAACCTGCTCGACCTCCTCCTTCGCGCGATTCAGCGGCTCGGCTGGACGAGCCTGGACTTCACGCGACTCGAGGTTCTGGCGAACGTCGCCGTCTTCATCCCGGTCGGGGTGCTCGCGTTCCTGCTCGTGCCCCGGCGCGCGTGGATGCTATCACTGCTCGTGGGTCCGGCCCTTTCGCTGGGGATCGAGACGGCGCAGTACCTGGCCCTCCCCCACCGCGCCGCGACCGTGAGCGACGTGCTGGCCAACGCCACCGGGGCGAGCATCGGCGTCGTCCTCGCGATATTCTGCACGCTGCTCGCCGCCACACCGTCCTCCCGGCCGAGAACACCTACAGTGGAGGCATCATGACATCGCCCTCTCTCATCGCCTTCGACCTCGATGACACCCTTGCCCCTTCCAAGGGCACGATCGACCCGCAGATCGCCGCGCTCCTGGGTGAGCTGCTGCGTTCCGTCGATGTCGCGATCATCTCCGGGGGCAACGAGGCGCAGTTCCGCACGCAGGTGGTGGCGCAGCTCGCCGACGCCGACCCGACGGCCCTCGCCCGACTGCATCTGCTCCCGACGTGCGGCACGCGATACCTGCGGCATGACGGCAGCGATTTCGTCGCGGTGTACGCCCATGACCTCAGCGACGAGGAGAAGACCGCCGCCCTCACCGCGCTGCGCGAGGAGGCGGAGCGTCTCGGGCTCTGGGAGGCCGAGCCCTGGGGCGAGATCCTCGAGGACCGCGGCTCGCAGATCACGTTCTCCGCGCTCGGCCAGCAGGCCCCACGCGACGCGAAGCATGCGTGGGATCCGACGGGTTCGAAGCGCGGCGCGCTACGCGATGCCGTCGCCGCGCGGCTCCCGGGCCTCGAGGTGCGCTCGGGCGGCTCGACCTCGATCGACATCACCCGCGCCGGGATCGACAAGGCGTTCGGCATGCAGCAGCTCGCCACCCACACCGGCATCGATCTGACCGCGATGCTGTTCTACGGCGACCGTCTCGACGAGGGCGGCAACGACTACCCCGTCCTGGCCCTGGGTGTGCCGTCGGTGGCCGTCGAGGGTTGGGAGGACACGGCCGCGCGTCTGCGGGAGCTGCTGCCGACCCTCTCCACCCGGGTCTGACGGGCACAGCCGCACGACCTCGGTCCGCCTGCACGACGGGAGGAGCGAATCCGTCGTGCAGGCGTGGTCTGGTCGTGCAGGTGGGTCAGTGCACCTCGACGCCGGCCGCGCGGGAGACGGGCACCAGACGAGTGAGCTGAGTCACGTGCCCGGGCTCGAGCTCCGCCAGGGACGCGACGCCCAGCAGCCGCATCGTGCGCTCGATCTCGCCGCGCAGGATGGCGATGGTGCGGTCGACGCCCTGGCGACCTCCCGCCATCAGGCCGTACAGGTACGCGCGCCCGATCAGCGTGAAGTCGGCACCGAGCGCGACGGCCGCCACGATATCGGCGCCGTTCATGATGCCGGTGTCGATCATGACCGTGAAGTCGTCGCCGACCGCCCGACGGACCTCGGGCAGGAGGTGGAACGGGATCGGGGCGCGGTCGAGCTGGCGGCCACCGTGGTTCGACAGCACGATGCCGTCCACGCCCGCGTCGCGCAGGCGCACGGAGTCCTCGACGTTCTGCACGCCCTTGATGACGATCTTGCCGGGCCAGATGTCGCGGATGACCGCGAGGTCGTCGTAGCTGATCGTCGGATCCATCGCCGCGTCGAGGAGCTCGCCGACGGTGCCGCCGGTCGTGCTCAGCGAAGCGAACTCGAGCTTCGGGGTGGTCAGGAAGTCGAACCACCACCAGGGCCGCGGGATGGCGTTGATGATCGTGCCGAGGGTGAGCTGCGGGGGGATGCTGAAGCCGTTGCGCTTGTCGCGGAGACGGGCGCCGGCGACCGGGGTGTCGACCGTGAACTGGAGGGTGTCGAAGCCGGCGGCGGCGGCGCGACGGGCGAGCTCGTACGAGATCTCGCGGTCGCGCATGACGTAGAGCTGGAACCAGTTCCGACCGGGCACGGGGCCCTGCGGCTCCCGGACCGTCGCCGCCTTGACGTCCTCGATCGAGGTGGTCCCGAGGGTGGACAGCGTGAACGGGATACCTGCGGCGGCCGCGGCTCCGGCGCCCGCGACCTCACCCTCGGTCTGCATGAGCCGGGTGAAGCCGGTCGGCGCGATGCCGAACGGGAGCGCAGACGGACCGCCGAGGATGTCGACGGCCGTGTCGACGTCCGGCGCCGGCTTGAGGATGCCGGGGTGGAACTCCACGTCCTGGAACGCCTGGCGTGCCCGGCTCAGCGACAGCTCGCCCTCAGCGGCGCCGTCGGTGTAGTCGAAGGCGGCCTTGGGTGTGCGGCGCTTGGCGATCGTGCGCAGATCGTCGATGGTGAGCGCGGCGTCGAGGCGGCGCTTGCGCCCGTCGAGCTCGGGCTTCTTGAACTTCATGAGCTCCAACAGCTCGGCGGGGTTGGGGAGCTGGCGCTGGACCATGTTCTGCCTCTCAGTTCTGCGGGGTGATGGCGCGGGTGAGGCCCGCGGCGGTGTAGTAGCCGGTGATGTGGGCGCGCACCAGGCGCCGGGCGGTGTCGATCTCGCCCGCGTCGATCGCTGCGACGAGGGCACGGTGCTCGGACCGCAGGCGGTCGGCCATGCGGTCCCAGTCATCGACGGTCGCCGCGCCCGCGAGCACGTACGACTCGATGGCGGAGCGGAGTCCCGCCATCATCGCCGCGATGACCGTGTTGCCGCTGCCCTCCGCGAGGGAGAGGTGCAGCTGCGCGTCGAGGGCCAGGAACTCGGCCGGAGTGAGGGCGCCGTCGTCCATCGCGGTGAGCAGCTCGTGCGCCCGCACGGTGTCCCGCTGGGCGGCGCCTGCCATCGCCTCCACGACCGCATCCTCCAGGACCAGTCGCGTGCGGACGACGTCGTCGAGGGGGAAGCCCTGCGCGGCCACCTGGAGCCTCAGGAGCGCGGACATCCCGCCAGTGGGGGTGGCGATCACGATGGCGCCCGCCTGGGGGCCCGAGCCGGTGGCGGTGCGGATGAGTCCGAGCACCTCGAGCACGCGGAACGCCTCCCGGACGCTCGATCGTCCGACGCCGAGGTCGCTCGCGAGGTCCCGTTCGGACGGCAGCCGGTCCCCCGGGCCGAGACGACCGTCGAGCAGGTCACGCTCGATGTGCTCGAGCACGAGTCGCCATGCGCGCGCCGGCTGCTCCGTCATCTCGCCTCCTGTGGTCAGACCACAGGTTAGCGTGTGTGGTCAGACCACGCAACGCGGCGATGCTGCGCGCATGAGCCACCCCTTTTCGCGCGTCCCGGCCCGGTGCGTACGCACGCAGAGGGGTGGGGCGACCGGAAGGGGGTGGGTCAGCGGGTCAGCCGAGGCGGCCGCCGGACTCCTCCAGGTAGCAGGTGCCGCACAGCGACTCGTAGGTCGTGAGCTCGGGCGAGGCGGAGCCGTCGGCGCCCTCGTCGATCGCGACCTGGTCGCCGTCGAACACGAAGCGGCCGCCGACCACGCGGCCGTTGAACACCGCCTTGCGCCCGCAGCGGCAGATCGTCTTGAGCTCTTCCAGGGAGTGCGCGATGGCCAGAAGACGGGCGGAGCCGGGGAACGCGTGGGTGCGGAAGTCGTTGCGGATGCCGTAGGCCATCACCGGGATGCCGTCCTCCACCGCGATACGGAAAAGGTCGTCGATCTGTGTCGGCGTGAGGAACTGCGCCTCGTCGATGAGGAGACAGGCCACGTCGACCGGGCCCGTCGGGAGGAGCTCCTCCTCCGTGGACCGCCGCATGCGCTCGCGGTGGACCGCGAAGAGCGCGCGGGCGTCGTCGTCCGGACCGATGAGGAAGTCGACGGGGCGCGTCACCCCGAGGCGACTCTCGATCTCGCCGGCGCCCTTGGTGTCGATCGCGGGCTTGGCGAGCAGCACATGCTGGCCGCGTTCCTCGTAGTTGTACGCAGCCTGGAGCAGGGCAGTCGACTTGCCCGAGTTCATCGCGCCGTAGCGGAAGTAGAGCTTCGCCACGGTCCGGGGTCAGGCGTTGATGCCGAGGACGGCGGCGGTCGCGGTGGTCGACTCCTCCGCGAGCTCCGCGTCGCCGTTGAGCTTCCGGCCGAAGGTGGGGATGAGGTCGCGCAGCTGCGACTCCCAGCCCGGGTACTCGCCGGGGAAGCACTTCTTCAGCAGGTCGAGCATGATCGGCACGGCGGTCGAAGCCCCGGGGGATGCTCCGAGGAGACCGGCGATCGAGCCGTCGCCCGAGGCGACCACCTCGGTGCCGAACTGCAGCACGCCGCCCTTCTTCGGGTCCTTCTTCATGACCTGGGCGCGCTGACCGGCGTCGATGAGCGTCCAGTCCTCGTCCTTCGCCGTCGGCATGAACGTGCGGAGGCTGTCGACCTTCTTGCGGTGGTTCTTCATCAGCTCGCTGATGAGGTACGTGATGAGGTCGGGGTTGGCGAAGGCGACCCGCAGCATCGGCCAGAGGTTGTGCGGCCGGACCTGCGTGACGATGTCGAGCATCGAGCCGTTCTTGAGGAACTTCGGGCTGAACGTCGCGAACGGCCCGAACATCAGCGACGCCTCGCCGTCGACGACACGCGTGTCGAGGTGCGGGACCGACATCGGCGGCGCGCCGACCGAGGCCTGGGAGTAGACCTTCGCCTTGTGCTGCGCGACGATCTTCGGGTTCGTCGTCTTGAGGAACTGGCCACCGATCGGGAAGACGCCGTAGCCCTTGATCTCAGGGATGCCGGAATTCTGCAGGAGCTTCAGCGCCCAGCCACCGGCGCCGACGAACACGAACTTGGCCTTGATCTCGTTCGGGGTTCGGCCGACCGTCGTGCGGTACTTGATGAGCCAGGTGCCGTCCTTCTGACGCTTGAGCGACTTGACCTCGTGGTTGGTGCGCACGGCGACGCCCGACTCACGCAGGTGATCGAAGAGCTGGTGCGTGAGGGCACCGAAGTCGACGTCGGTGCCGGCGGGCACCCGGGTCGCCGCGAACGGCTCGCCCTTCCGCCGCTTCTGCATGAGGAGCGGCGCCCACTGATTGATGACGCGGGAGTCTTCGCTGTACTCGATGCCGGCGAACAGCGGCTGCTCCTTGAGCACCTCGTAACGCTTCTTGAGGTACGCCACATCCTTCTCACCCCGCACGAACGTCATGTGCGGCGTCGCGTTGATGAAGGTCGACGGCTCGTCCAGCACGCCCTTCTCGACGAGGGAGGACCAGAACTGGCGGCTCTGCTGGAACTGCTCGTTGATCGAGATCGCCTTGGCGGGATCGAGCGGAGCGTCGCCCTGCTGCGGCATGTAGTTCAGCTCACACAGCGCGGCGTGCCCGGTCCCGGCGTTGTTCCAGGGGTTGGAGCTCTCCTGCGCTACGTCCGACAGCCGCTCGAAGGCGACGATCTTCCAGTCCGGCTGCAGCTCGTGCAGCAGGGTACCCAGGGTGGCGCTCATGATGCCACCGCCGATCAGGACGACATCGACGTTTTCAGTCACCCGAACAGTCTAGTTCGCGGCCAGGACACCGCAGACCATGCGGCCCTCAGGAGACCGGAGCGAGCCGCTCCGCGAGGACCTCGGCGATCTGTACCGCGTTCAGCGCCGCTCCCTTGCGGAGGTTGTCGTTGCTGATGAAGAGCACGAGCCCCTTGCCCTCCGGAGCCGACTGGTCGGCACGGATGCGACCCACGAAGCTCGGGTCCTTGCCCGCGGCCTGCAGTGGGGTCGGCACCTCGTCGAGCACGACGCCGGGCGCCGCGCTCAGCACCTCCCTGGCGCGCTCGGGCGTCAGGTCGCGGGAGAACTCGGCGTGGATCGACAGCGAGTGACCCGTGAACACGGGCACGCGGACGCAGGTGCCGGCGACGCGCAGGTCGGGCAGCTCCAGGATCTTCCTGCTCTCGTTGCGAAGCTTCTTCTCCTCGTCGGTCTCGTTGTCTCCGTCGTCCACGAGGTTGCCCGCGAGCGGGATCACGTCGAAGGCGATCGGCGCGACGTACTTCTCGGGCTCGGGGAAGTCGACCGCGGAGCCGTCGTGCACGAGGCGAAGGGTGTCGCCCTGCGCGAGCACGCCTTCGACCTGGCCGAGCAGCTCCTGCGCGCCCGCGAGTCCGGAGCCGGACACCGCCTGGTAGGTCGACACGATCAGGCGCTCCAGGCCGGCCTCGGCGTCGAGGACCTTCAGCACCGGCATCGCCGCCATCGTGGTGCAGTTCGGGTTCGCGATGATGCCCTTGGGCCGGTCGTCGATCGCGTGCGGGTTGACCTCGCTGACCACGAGGGGGACCTCGGGATCCATCCGCCAGGCGCTCGAGTTGTCGACGACCACGGCATCGGCCTCGGCGAAGCGGGGGGCGTAGGCACGGCTGGCAGTGGCACCGGCGGAGAACAGGGCGATGTCGATACCGGACGGGTCGGCGGCCTCGACATCCTCGACGATGACCGTCTGTCCGCCGAACTCGATCGACGTTCCCGCGGAACGCGCCGAGGAGAACAGCCGCAGCTCGCGGATCGGGAACGAACGCTCCGCGAGAATCTCGCGCATCACGGTGCCCACCTGGCCGGTGGCGCCGACGATGGCGACGGAGAGTCCTGATTCGGAGATGCGGGTCATGATGTTCCTTGGCTTCGTGCGGTACGGCGTACGAGGCTTCGGGCGCGGCGTCGGGATGCTGATGCTGCGCCTGGCGCCGGTGTCAGGGTTTCCGCGAGTCTATCGCGCTGCGACCACCCCGAAGCCCGTTGGTTTCACGAAGGCAGGCGCCCCCGGCGAATCAGGCGAACGCGGGACAACAGGCACGCGCGCACAGCACAGCCTGAACCCGCGCGAACGCCTGTGCTGGCGTAGCGCGCTGGCGTGGGGGTCAGCGACCGGTGCCGGCGTGGACCGTGGCCTCCGCGTCGCCGTCGAGACCGTAGGCGGTGTGCACGGTGCGGGCGGCCTCGGTGAGGTCGGTGTCGCGGAGCACGACCGAGATGCGGATCTCCGACGTGGAGATCATCTCGATGTTGATGCCGCCGGCGGACAGCGCCTCGAACAGGGTCGCCGAGACACCGGAATGCGTGCGCATCCCCGCGCCGACCACGGACAGCTTGCCGATCTGGTCGTCGTGGATGAGGTTCTGGAAGCCGACCTCGGTCTGCTCGCCGGCGAGCGCCTTGAGCGCGGCAGCGGCGTCGGCCTTCGGGACCGTGAAGGAGATGTCCGTGCGCCCCGTGGCCGAGACGTTCTGCACGATCATGTCGACGTTGGCGCCGGACTTCGCGACGATCTTGAAGATCTC
Organism: Microbacterium paraoxydans; assembly: GCF_900105335.1. Classification (NCBI taxonomy): domain Bacteria; kingdom Bacillati; phylum Actinomycetota; class Actinomycetes; order Micrococcales; family Microbacteriaceae; genus Microbacterium; species Microbacterium paraoxydans. The sequence goes on from NZ_LT629770.1 coordinate 1,204,834, forward strand.
GGCGGCCTTGCCCGGGACGTCGGGCACCCCGGCGACGGTGATCTTGGCCTGGCTGAAGTCGGTGGCGACGCCGGCGACGATCGGTTCTTCCATGACTGCTCCCTCGGCTTCGCGAGGGTTCTTCATGCCCTCGCCCAGAACGTATGTACCCTCGGCCGACGAGAACGTCGACCGGGCGTGGATGAGGACGCCGTGCCGGCGGGCGTACTCCACGGCACGGATGTACAGGACCTTGGCGCCGTTGGCGGCGAGCTCCAGCATCTCCTCGCTGGAGACGTGGTCGAGCTTCTGCGCCTTCGGGATCACGCGCGGGTCGGCGGTGAAGATGCCGTCCACATCGCTGTAGATCTCGCAGACGTCGGCCGACAGCGCGGCCGCCAGCGCGACGGCCGTCGTGTCCGACCCGCCCCGGCCGAGCGTGGTGATGTCGCGGGTGTCGCGATTGAACCCCTGGAAGCCGGCGACGATGACGATCGCGCCCTCGTCGAGGGCTTCGCGGAGCCGCACGGGTGTGACGTCGACGATGCGCGCCGCCCCGTGCTGCGAGTCGGTGATCATGCCGGCCTGGCTGCCGGTGAACGACCGCGCCTCGAAGCCCATGGAGTGGATCGCCATCGCCAGCAGCGCCATCGAGATCCGCTCGCCGCTGGAGAGGAGCATGTCGAGCTCGCGCGGGGCGGGGATCGGCGCGACCTCGTTCGCGAGGTCCAGCAGCTCATCGGTCGTGTCGCCCATGGCGCTCACGGCGACGACGACGTCGTGACCGGCGCGACGGGTGTCGACGATGCGCTTGGCGACGCGCTTGATGCTCTCTGCGTCGGCGACGGACGAGCCGCCGTACTTCTGCACGATGAGGGCCACGTTCACTCCCTGGGATGTCGGGCGGATCCGCCCACGGTCATTCTACGATCGGCGCGCATGCCGCCCCGCGCATGTGACGGCTCAGGCGGGGGCGGGCGGAACGGGCGTCATCGGGCGCAGCCGCCCTCCGGTGGCGGCGAACCAGCACCCGATGATGATCAGCGGGAATCCGAGGAGGAGTCCCGGGGTGAGGGGTTCGGCGAGCACGATGGCCCCGAGCACGATCGCCACGACCGGGTTCACGTAGGTGAACAGCGGTGCCCTGACCGGTCCGACCTCGCGGATCAGCGCGAAGAAGGCCAGGAACGCCAATGCCGTGCAGATGACGGCGAGAGCGAGCAGCGCGCCGATCGATGGGAGCGTCGGCACTTCGTGCTGTGTGAGCAGACCGATCGGGAGATAGAAGATGCCGATCATCAGCAGGGACAGCGTGATCGTGCCGAGCGAGGGCACGTCGTTCAGCTTGCGCGCCACGATGAACGGCGCGATCGCGTACAGCACCGCGACGAGCAGCACCTCCCCGGCCGCGAGCAGGCTCACCTCTCCCCCGAAGAGCCCCGGCCCCGCCACGACGATGGCCACACCGATGAAGCCGACCAGAAGACCGATGCCGCGGGCGGGACGCAGCACGCCGCGGTCGCCGCCGCCCAGCGCGATGAGGGCGGCGAACAGCGGCACCGTGGCCACGAGGAGTCCGGTCATGCCGGAGGGCAGCGTCATCTCGGCATGCCCGAGGAGGAGGAACGGTCCGGCCATCTCCACAGCCCCGAAGGCCAGCACCCACGGCCAGTGCCGCAGCGCCGCACGGAGGGCGCCGCTGCGCAGGGCGAACGGCAGCAGGAGGAGCGCGGCGATCAGTGTCCGTCCGGCGACGATCGCCGGCGGGGAGATCGAATCCACCGCCACGCTGATGAAGAGGTAGGGCACGCCCCAGAGCAGGGCCATGACCCCGAAGAGCAGCCAGCCCCGGCGGGAGAAGCCGGACTGCGGGGTCACAGCACGCGCCGGCCCTCGAAGGCCCGGCCGAGCGTCACCTCGTCCGCGTACTCGAGGTCGCCGCCGACCGGGAGGCCCGAGGCGAGCCGCGAGACCGTGATCTGCATCGTCGTCAGGAGCCGGCTCAGGTAGCTCGCCGTCGCCTCCCCCTCCAGATTGGGGTTCGTGGCGATGATGACCTCCTGCACGGTGCCGTCGGCGAGCCGCGTCATGAGCTGGGCGATCCGGAGGTCGTCCGGCCCGATGCCCGCGATGGGGCTGATCGCGCCGCCGAGCACGTGGTACAGGCCGCGGAACTCCCGCGTGCGCTCGATCGCCGCGACGTCCTTCGCGTCCTCGACCACGCAGATCAGCGCCTGGTTGCGGCGGGGGTCGCGACAGATCGCGCAGCGTTCCTGCTCCGCGACGTTGCCGCAGATCTCGCAGAAGCGGACCCGGATGCGGATCTCGGTCAGCAGCTCGGCGAGACGGGCGACGTCGAACGTCGGCGTCTGCAAGATGTGGAACGCGATGCGCTGCGCCGATTTCGGGCCGATCCCGGGAAGGCGGCCGAACTCGTCGATCAGCTCTTGGACGATGCCGTCGTACATCAGGAGAACCTCGTGGGGGGCTCGTAGGGCTCTTCGCGAAGGAACGTCGCGCCGAGCACCTGGCGGATCACGGCCTCTCCGTAGCGCTGCACGCCGCCGGCGGCGGGGGTGCGCTCGACGACGACCGGTGGAGCGGCCGCGGGGGTCGTACGGGCGGCCGCCTGCGGGGCCGCCGCCGGAGTCGCACGTGGGGAGGGAGGGCGGTCGTACGGAGCCGGGGGCTCGTAGGCCGGATCGTACGGCGGCTCCTCGTCGAACGCGGGAGCGTCGTCGTCGCCGGGCAGCGGCGGCTCATCGCGATCGATCCTGCCGTCGGTCGGCGGGGTCGGGGCGGCGGAGGCGGCCTCGACCTCCTCCGGCTCCTCGTCGACGGCGAGGGGCGCGGCGGGCGCGGCGGCTGCTGTCGTCGGGATGGGTGCGACCGCCCACTCCGTCACGGGGGCGGCGGCGGCGCGGGTCTGCGGGCGGGAGGGACGCACTGACGCAGGCTCCGATGCGGGAGCGGTGTCGGCCGGGGCGCTGGACGCCGAGGAGGCGGGCTGCCGCGGCGCACCGCCGGACGGCATCGGGGCCGGCAGGTACTTGACCCGCACCCCGACCTCCTGCTCGATGGCCGTGCGGAGGTGGTCGGACGGTCCGGAGCCCGGCGTGGTCCCCTTGAACTTCGCGACGTCGTGCTGACTCGTGAATCCGAGGGTCAGCACCTCGGACTCGCCGTCGTAGGCCAGCGGCTGCACGGCGGTGGCGAGCAGCCAGGACGTGCGGCTGATGCCTTCGAGGCGCTTCAGCACGGCGGGCCAGGCGTCGCTGACACGGTCGAACGTGACGGGGGCGGACGGCGCGGCGGACGACTTTGGGGCCGGAGCGGGCGCAGGTTCCGGGGAGGGCTCGGGCTCTGCGGCCGGCGCAGGAGCGGAGGCCGCCGGCGCAGGAGCGGAGGCCGCCGGCGCAGGAGCGGACGGGGCCGGCGCGGACGCGGACGGGGCCGGTGCGGACGAGGTCGCTGCCGATGCCGTGGGCGTCGCCGTCTCGGGCGCCGACGCGGTCTCGGGCTCGGGCGGGACAGCCGCCGAGGGCGGGGCGGACACCGGCGGGATCACCGGCGGATGCGTCGTCGCCGGCGGGTGCAGCGCGCCCGACGCCGAGGAGCCGGACAGGGCCGAGCCACCGGGAGCGGCAGCGAGCACACGGGCGACCATGAGCTCGAGGTGAAGTCGCGGTGACGTGGCGCCGGACATGTCGTCGAGCGCCGCGCTGACCACGTCGGCCGTGCGGGAGAGCCGCGCGGCGCCGAAGGACTCGGCCTGGCGGCGCATCCGGTCGAGCTCGTCCTCGGCGATGCCGCGGAGCACGGCGGAGGCGCCGGAGCCGACGGCAGCGATGACGATGAGGTCGCGCAGGCGCTCCAGGAGGTCGTCGACGAAGCGCCGCGGGTCCTGTCCGGTCTGCACCACGCGGTCGATGGCCGGGAAGGCGGTCGCGGCGTCGCCCGCGGCCAGCGCATCGACGATCTCGTCGAGGAGCGCCCCGTGGGTGTACCCGAGCAGCGCCACCGCCCGCGCGTAGCCGACCGTGACAGTCTCGGAGCCGGCCGGGGCATCCGATCCCGCGATCAGCTGATCCAGCAGCGACAGCGTGTCGCGGGGAGAGCCTCCCCCGGCGCGGACGACGAGCGGCAGCACACCCTGTTCGACGATGACGCCCTCTTCCGCACACAGCTTCTCGACGTACTCGAGCATCGCGGCGGGCGGCACCAGCCGGAACGGGTAGTGATGCGTGCGCGAGCGGATCGTGCCCAGCACCTTCTCGGGCTCCGTCGTGGCGAAGATGAACTTGACGTGCGGCGGGGGCTCCTCCACCAGCTTCAGCAGCGCGTTGAAGCCCTGCGGGGTGACCATGTGTGCCTCGTCGAGGATGAAGATCTTGAAGCGGTCACGGCTCGGGGCGAAGGTCGCCCGCTCGCGGAGGTCGCGGGCGTCGTCGACGCCGTTGTGGCTCGCCGCGTCGATCTCGACGACGTCGAGCGATCCGCCACCGGCCCTGGACAGCTCGACGCAGCTCGGGCACGTCCCGCAGGGGGTGTCGGTCGGCCCTTCCGCGCAGTTGAGGCAACGGGCGAGGATCCGCGCCGAGGTGGTCTTGCCGCAGCCGCGAGGACCGGAGAACAGATAGGCGTGACCCACACGGTCGCCGCGCAGCGCGGTCATGAGCGGATCGGTCACCTGAGACTGCCCGATCATCTCGCCGAACGTCTCGGGTCGGTAGCGGCGGTAGAGGGCTGTGGTCACCCCTCCAGCCTACGGCGTGCCACCGACGTTGCTCCCCTCTCACTCGACCCGGCCCCTTTCACGCGAGCCACCCCCTTGCGGACGTCCGCAAAGGGGTGGGGCACACGCAAAGGGGTGGGTCGGCGGTCAGTCGATCGTCTCGATGACGGGGATCGCGCTCGTGATCACCGGAACCGAGGCGGAGAGCCGCGTGCCGTCGTCGCGGCGGGCGTCGGCGAACTCCTGCAGGGTCGGGCGTCCGGGGATCACTGGTCCCTGGTTCGCGAGCGGGACGATGACCTCGTCCTCCAGGGTCGCGATGTACGCGTTGTCGCGCACGCTGAACGGCACCGGAGGGCCGCTGCGCACCTCGACGCGCAGCTCGTGCCGCGTGACGGTCACCTGCATCGCCGTCCCCTGCCACTGCAGCGGGAACGACAGCGACGGCCAGGACTCGGGCAGCCGCGGGTCGAAGCTGAGGTCGCCTCCGTAGTCGCGCATGCCGCCGAAGCCGCAGACGAGGGCCGTCCACACGCCACCGGCCGAGGCCACGTGCACGCCGTCCGCCGCGTTGTGGTGCAGGTCGTGCAGATCGACGAACAGCGACTGCTCGAAGTACTTCTGCGCGAGGTCCTGATAGCCCACCTCGGCCGCGAGGATCGACTGCACGACCGCCGACAGGGTCGAGTCACCCGTCGTCAGCGGGTCGTAGTAGTCGAAGTCGGCCTTCTTCTCCTCGGGCGAGAAGTGATTGCCCTGCAGGAACAGCGCCAGCACGACATCGGCCTGCTTGAGCACCTGGAAGCGGTAGATCACGAGCGGGTGGAAGTGCAGCAGCAGCGGGCGCTGGTCGGCAGGGGTGTTCGCGAGGTCCCAGACCTCCCGCTCCAGGAACAGCGAGTCCTGCGGGTGGATGCCGAGGCTCTCGCTGTACGGGATGTACATCGCCTCCGCAGCCCGCTCCCAGGACTCCGCCTCACCGGAGCCGAGGCCCGTGCGCTCGACGAGGGCCGCGTAGTCCTCGGGGTAGCTGTCGCGGATCTCCCGCACGACCTTGGCCGCGTACCGGAGGTTGTATCGCGCCATGACGTTCGTGTACAGGTTGTCGTTCACGACGGTCGTGTACTCGTCCGGGCCGGTGACGCCGTGGATGTGGAACGTCTGGAGGCCGTCGCCGGCGCCGGACTGCTCGACGAGCCGCGACCCCCGCCAGAAACCGAGGGTGGCCCAGAGCCGCGCGGTCTCGATCGCGACGTCTGCACCCTCGCGGCGCAGGAAGGCCTCGTCCCCGGTCGCCCGCACGTACTTGCCCAGCGCGAAGCTGATGTCCGCGTTGATGTGGTACTGCGCGGTGCCGGCGGCGTAGTACGCCGACGCCTCCTCGCCGTTGATCGTGCGCCACGGGAACAGCGCTCCGGCCTCGTTGAGCTGGGCGGCCCGGCGGCGCGCCGCGGGGAGCATCTTCACCCTGGCTCGCAGCGCGTTGTAGGCCCACCGCGGCGTCGTGTAGGTGAGGAACGGGAGCACGTAGATCTCGGTGTCCCAGAAGTAGTGGCCGCTGTAGCCGGAGCCGGTCAGCCCCTTCGCGGGGACACCGGCGCCGTCCGCCCTGGCCGAGGCCTGCGCGAGCTGGAACAGGCACCACCGCGTGGCCTGCTGCAGGTCGTCGCGCCCGCCGATCTGCACGTCGCTGCGCTCCCAGAACGCGTCGAGCCACTCGCGCTGACGACGGAACACCGTCTCCACGCCCTCGTCCGCTGCCCGGTCGAGCGAGCGACGGCAGCGGTCGACGAGCTCCCGCGGGGGCACCCCGCGGGACGAGTGGTAGCTGACGAGCTTGGTGATCGTGATGGGGACGCCGGCCTTCGCCTGGACGCGGAAGACGTTCTTGGCGATGTCCGGCTCGATGAGCGTGCGGACGTTGTAGTCGTTCTCCGTCTCGATGATGTGATCGGCGACGACGGCGACGGTCATCCCGGACGCGGCGACCCGATACGACAGCGCGGAGCGCAGCCCGTCCTGCCAGTGCTCCGCCGGCTCCAGCACGCGGTCCGCGATGCGCTCGGCCTTGCGCGGGTCGAAGGCGGCGCCCTTGGTCGTCATCGGGGAGCCGGCGTAGACGCCCGCCCCGTCCTGACGGTTGAGCAGCTGGCAGCTGATCGTGACGGGGGCGTTGGCGTTCTCGACGACGACCTCGAGCCGCAGCACGGCGAGGTGGCGCTCCTCGAAGCTCACGAGACGCTGATCCCGCATGCGCACCCGCTTGCCGGACGGGGTCTCCCAGACCACGCGCCGTTCCAGCACGCCCGTGCGCATGTCGAGCGTGCGGGCGTACTCGCGCACGTCCGCGTCGTCGAGGGAGATCGGCTCGTCGTCGACGTAGAGGCGCATCACCTTGGCGTCGGGGGCGTTGACGATCGTCTGGCCGACCTCGGCGAAGCCGTAGGCCTGCTCGGCGTGCCGGATCGGCCACGTCTCGTGCAGGCCGTTGATGAAGGTGCCGTGCTCCTGCGCGCCGCGCCCCTCGATGTGGTTGCCCCGGAGCCCGAGGTAGCCGTTGCCGACCGAGAACAGCGTCTCGCCGACACCCTCCTCCGAGTAGCGCGTCTCGATGAGACGCCACGGGTCGACGGGGAAGCGGTCGCGGTCGATCATGCGGTCTCCGGGGTGTCGGTGCGGGCGGCGGGAAGCAGGACGCCGAGGTCGTCGACGACGTGGGTCGCGCCGGCGGCGCGGAGTGCGTCGGCGCCGGCGCCGCGGTCGACGCCGATGACGACGGCGTAGCCGGCGGCGGCGGCCGATTCGGCACCGGAGGTGGCGTCCTCGACGGCGATGCTGCGGGCCGGGTCGACGCCGAGGGCCGTGGCGCCGGCGGCGAACATGTCGGCCGCGGGCTTGGAGGCGAGGTGCTCGCGCTCGGCGACGACGCCGTCGATCACGACGCGGAAGAAGGACCGGATGCCGGCGGCCGCCAGCACCTCTTCGGCGTTCTTGGAGCTGGAGACGACGCCGAGCGGGATCCCCGCGGCGTGCAGCGCCTCGACGACGGCGAGGGAGCCGGGGAACGGAGCGATGCCCTGGCTGCGGAGGGACGTCGCGAACGCGGCGTTCTTGCGGTTGCCGATCCCGCAGATGGTCTCGGCGGACGGGTCGTCGTCCACGGATCCCCAGGGCACCTCGACGTTGCGGCTGCGCAGCAGGCTCGCGACGCCGTCGTAGCGCTTCTTGCCGTCGACGTAGGCGAAGTAGTCCTCGTCGGTGTACGGCGGCGTGATGTCCCAGCGGGCGAAGACGTCATCGAAGACCGCCTTCCAGGCGCGCATGTGCACCTCGGCGGTCGGCGTGAGGACGCCGTCGAGGTCGAACAGCACACCGTCGGCGTGGAACAGGTCGGGCAGCGCGTCTGGCACAGAGCCTCCAGGAGAAGGACGAGGGTCGGGTCGGCACCTCTCCGTGCCACTGTGCAAGCGTAATGGCGGTGGCGCGCGCGGGGTAACCCCGGACCGCGATCAGAGCAGTTCGGCCGTCTGCCTGGCGATCTGGAGCTCCTCGTCGGTGGGGACGACGAGGACCGTCACGGCCGAGGCGTCCGTCGAGATGACGCGGACGCCGCGCTCCTTCGCCTCGTTGCGGGCGGGATCGATCTCGATCCCCGCGAAGCCGAGCGTCGCCATCGCCGCCGCCCGCACGGGCGCCGCATTCTCACCGACGCCGGCGGTGAAGGACACGACGTCGACCCCGCCGAGCTGGGCGATGTAGGCGCCGGCATAGGCCCGCAGGCGGTGGACGTACACGTCGAAGGCGAGCGTGGCGGCCTCCTCCCCCGCGGCGACGCCGGCGAGGATGTCGCGCATGTCGCTGCGTCCGGCGAGTCCCGCCAGCCCGCTGCGGGTGTTCAGCAGCGCGTCGAGGTCGTCGATGGTGTAGCCGGCGCGACGGGACAGATGCACGAGAGCGGCCGGGTCGATGTCACCCGACCGCGTGCCCATGACGAGGCCCTCGAGCGGCGTGAGGCCCATCGAGGTCTCGACCGAGCGACCCCCGTCGATCGCGGTGACCGAGGCGCCGTTGCCGAGGTGGAACACGAGCTGCCGGAGGGTCCGGAGGTCGCGCCCGAGGAACCGTGCGGCGGTCTCGCTGACGTACTGGTGGCTCGTGCCGTGGAATCCGTACCGGCGGACCCGGTGCTCGGCGGCGAGCGCCGCATCGATCGCGTAGGTGTAGGCCGCCGGCGGCAGCGTCTGGTGGAACGCGGTGTCGAACACCGCCACGTGCGGGACGCTGTCGAACACGGCGCGGGCCGCCCGGATGCCGGCGAGGTTCGCCGGATTGTGCAGCGGCGCGAGCACGGCGAGCTCGTCGATCTGCCGCTCGACGTCGGCGTCGATCAGGGTCGGCGCGTAGAAGCGCGCACCGCCGTGCACGACCCGATGTCCGACCGCGACCGGCGGATGCGCGTCGAGGGAGGGGCCGTGCGCGGCGAACTGCGCGCGCATGACCTCGAAGGCCGCGGCGTGGTCGGGGATGGCCTGTTCGTCGCGGTACGTGGCGTCGAGCATCGTCGCCGACGGTCCGTCACCCGGCTCCGGGCGCACGGTGTGGGCGACGGGGCTGGAGTCCTGGCCGATGCGCTCGATGAGCCCACTGGCGAGCTCGTCCTCGTGCGCCGTGTCGATGAGGCTGTACTTCAGCGAGGACGACCCGCTGTTGATGACGAGGATCGCGCTCACGCCTTCTCCCCCGCTCGTTCGGCGCCCTGGGCCTGGATCGCCGTGATGGCCACCGTGTTCACGATGTCGTCGACGAGCGCGCCGCGGGACAGGTCGTTGATCGGTTTGTTGAGCCCCTGCAGCACCGGACCGATGGCCACGGCGCCGGCGGAGCGCTGCACCGCCTTGTAGGTGTTGTTGCCGGTGTTGAGATCCGGGAAGACGAACACGGTCGCGCGCCCCGCCACGGCCGAGTCCGGCAGCTTGGCCTTGGCGACCGCCGCGTCGGCGGCGGCGTCGTACTGGATCGGACCCTCCACGAGGAGTTCGGGAGCGCGCTCGCGCACGAGCGCCGTCGCCGCCCTGACCTTGTCGACGTCGGCCCCGGACCCGGACTCGCCGGTGGAGTACGACAGCATCGCCACGCGGGGGTCGATGCCGAACTGCCGGGCGGTGGTGGCGGACGAGATCGCGATGTCGGCGAGCTGCTCGGCCGTGGGATCGGGGATGACCGCGCAGTCGCCGTACACGAGCACGCGGTCGGCGAGGGCCATGAGGAACACGCTGGAGACGACGTTCACCCCCGGCTTCGTCTTGATGATCTCGAAGGACGGCCGGATCGTGTGCGCCGTGGTGTGCGCGGCACCGGAGACCATGCCGTCGGCGAGCCCGAGATGCACCATCATCGTCCCGAAGTAGGAGACGTCGGTGACGGTGTCGGCGGCCTGCGCGAGCGTGATCCCCTTGTGGGCGCGCAGCCGCGCGTACTCGGCGGCGAAGCGCTCAACGAGGGCCGGGTCGGTGGGACTCAGCACCTGCGCGCCGGCGATGTCGAGGCCGAGTTCCGTCGCCCGCGCGCGGATCGCGCCGTCGTCGCCGAGGATCGTCAGCTCCGCCACCTCGCGGGACAGCAGCGCCGCCGCCGCCCGGAGGATGCGGTCGTCGTCGCCCTCGGGGAGGACGATGTGGCGGCGGTCGGACCGCGCGCGTTCCATCAGGCCGTACTGGAACATGAGCGGCGTGACGACGTGCGCCTCCGCGAGCCCGAGCTGCTCGGTGAGCTCGGCCACGTCGATGTGCGCCTGGAAGAGTCCGAGCGCCCGGTCGTAGCGACCGCGCGAGTCGGCGGAGATGCGTCCGCGGGTGCCCATCACCCGCACCGCCGTGTCGTAGGTGCCGAGGTCGGTGGTGATGATCGGCACCGAGGAGGCGAACCCGTCGAGCAGCTGGAGGATCGGGTCCGGCAGCGGGAACGGCCCGTTGAGGATGATCCCGGCGATCCGCGGGAACGTGCCGGAGGAGTCGGCGAGAAGGGCGGCGAGCAGCACCTCGGTGCGGTCTGCGGGGATCACGACCACGGCCTCGTCGGTGAGGCGCGGCAGGACGTTCACCATCGACATGCCGGCCACGACGATCGACAGCGCGACCGCGGTCAGACGATCCTCGTCGCCCTTGAGCAGCGTCCCGTCGACCGCGGAGACGATGCCGCGGATGGACGGCGCGACGAGCGCGCGGTCCTCGGGGAGCGCCCAGACCGGGGTGCCCTCGGGGAGGACCGCCCGCACCGCGTCGACGATGGCGTCGAGCCCGTCGGGGTCGGCCCTGTTCACGGCCACCGCGAACAGCTCCGCGCGCTCCTCGGCCAGTTCCGGCAGCGCCAGGGCGGCGATCTGGCCGACGGCGGCGGCCTCCCGCGCCGTGGTCGTGCCGAGCTGCTCGGCCTGCCGCTGCTGGTCGCGTCCGCTCAGCACGAGCAGGACGGGGGCGCCGAGGTTCGCCGCGATCCGGGCGTTGAAGCCGAGCTCGGCGGGGCTCGCGACGTCGGTGTAGTCGCTGCCGACGATGACTACGGCGTCGCACTGCGCCTCGACGGCCTTGAAGCGCGCGACGATGGTCGACAGCGCGCCCTCGGGATCGGCGCGCACGTCGTCGTAGGTGACGCCGATGCAGTCCTCGTACTCGAGCTGGACGCCGTCGTGGGCGAGCAGCAGCTCGAGGATCTCGTCGCGCTCGGCGACCGCGCGGGCGATCGGGCGGAACACGCCCACGCGCGGCGACACGCGCATCAGCGCATCGAGCACCCCGAGGGCGATCGTCGACTTCCCGGTGTGGCCTTCGGCCGAGGTGATGTAGATGCTCCGCGACACGGCTCCAGCTTAGGCGGGCACCCCGACACCGCACCCCGCCGCTGCCGTGACAAACGCGCGCGTCACTCGCACGGGCCGGACAGCACGTCGACGACGGCGGCCGCATCCTCCTGGTACCGCGCGTAGTAGTCCCGGTCCGTGTTCACCTGCACCCGGTGGATGGCGTGCGACGGCGCCATCGACCGCCAGTCGGGGACCCGCGCCAGGCGCTCGAAGAACAACCGGGCCGCGGTGGCGGGATCCATCCGCTGCTCCGCGCTCCCCCACCAGTCCTGCTGCTGGAAGAGGCCGATGCTCGTCGTGCGCGATCCATCCGGATTGGTCCAGCCGCGCGTCTCCCAGTCCCCGTAGTCGATGTTGCGCAGGCTGCTCTCCCCCATCGCGGTCATGACGCCGAGGATCTGGCCGTCCCGCGCGAACCCGAGCTCGTCGGCGGTGCGGATGATGGTCGCGGCGTTCTCGAGCTGTTCGCCGCTCCACCCGGCGACGCCCGCCTGGGGGAAGGTCGACGGCCGGTCGAGGCAGACCGGCGCCGGATCCCTCGCCAGCCCCAGCGGGATGAGCACGAGCAGCACCGCCCCCGCGGCCACCACCGCGGCGGACACGGCGACGCGCCGCAGGATCCGCTTCCGCTGTGCGCGCCGGGCGGCCCGACGGCGGGCCTCGCGGCGTCGGCGGTTGGCGGCCTCGCGCGACGCGGCGGGCCGCCGAGTCGACGTGGTCCGCGTCCCCGTCGTCCTGCTCGTGCGCCGAGCCGTCATCGTCCGACGGCGCGGCGCTGGTCGGGACGCCGTCCGGCGAGCGCGGCTGCACCGCCCCCGATGGCACCGAACAGATGACCCTGCCAGGACACGCCGTCCGCGACGCCGAACACCCCGGCCAGCATGGTGCCGCCGTACAGGCCGACCACGACGACCGCGATCACCGCGTAGAGGATGCGGTGCGACACGCGCCCGGGGGCGAACACCCGCATCACCACGTAGCCGAAGTACCCGAACACGAGCCCGGAGGCGCCCACGGTCAGCGTTCCGGGGGCGTTCACGAGCCAGGTCCCGAGCCCGCCGACGACCGCGACGATCACGGTGACGGCCCAGAACCGGCGCGTGCCCTCGACCGCGACCAGGCAGCCGAGCACGAGGAACGGCACGGAGTTCGCGATCAGATGCGCCCAGCTCGCGTGCAGCAGCGGGGCGAAGACGATCCCCAGGAGTCCCGCAGGGTCCCACGAGCGGATGCCGAGGCCGCTGAAGGAGCCCGGCAGCACGGCGTCCGCGAACTGCACGGCCCACATCGCCGCGAGCAGGAGCACGGGCGAGGCGAATCGCCGCAGCGGATGCTCGGGCCTGGCCGGCGGAGGAACGGTCACCGCTCGATTCTCGCAGGAGCACCCGGGGGCCGGCTGGACGCGGGCAAAAGAAAAGACCCTCCGCGCACCCAGCAGAGCCCGGTTACCCTTGCTGCGTTTCCGCCCTGGGGGATTTGGCCTGGATGCCGCCACGCGGAGAGCCGTCGTCCACTCTACCCGACGCCGACCGTCGCGATGACACACCCCGCTCGTCGAGAGACTGTGCAGGTCAGGGATCCATCGATGCGCGGACGGAGACGACGGACGGTTCCTCATCTGCTCGTTCGGAGAACCAGTCGACCAACTCCGACGGGCACTCGACGTCCGCGACCTGGACATCGAAGCTCCCCGGCACGCCCGACAACTCGGCGCACCCATAGACGCTTGCCGAATATCCGGCCAGGCCGGACGGGATCGAGACGTTGATGGGGAAGAACACACAGGCTGTGATCGTGTCGCCGGCACGCTGCAAGCAGTACATGGTGTTCGCTGCCCGAGCATCTGGCAGTTCCTCGAGCCCGGACAAGAGTTCGAATGTGGAAACCTCCGCGTAGTGTTCGGGGGCGGGATCGCTGCCGGTGGGGGTCGACTCCACCGCCGTGCTCATCGCAGCCACTGCGGCCCCCACATCGTTTCCGAGACGCTCTTCGGCGATTCCGCCTGTATCAGGTCCACATGCGGTGAGCATCACGGCCATCGAGAGAACCATGCACGCCTGAGCCGCCCGCGTCCTCCTCACCACTGCAGCACACCTGTCCCTGTTTGACCCGACCCCGAGCGACTGTTCACCATCCGAGCACTCAATGCATACCACCCTGCTCGACGGCGCGGTACCGGATCTGGGGCTGACCGCCGGCCCGCTGTCTGCGGGATACCGGGCAGCCCGGCATGGTCCCGTGGGCCGTGCGGAGCGTACGATCGATGCACGCGCATCGTTGCGCCGGACGAGAGGGAACGCATGCCAGAGAACGCCCCCCTGAGCCCGGTCGCGATCGACGCCGACGGATTCGCCGCCCAGACCGCGGCCATCCTCGGCTCGATCAGCCAGGTGATCGACGGGAAGCCCGAGGCCGTGCGCAGCGCCCTCGTCTGCCTTCTCGCCGAAGGCCATCTGCTCATCGAGGACGTGCCCGGCGTCGGGAAGACGATGCTGGCGCGCGCCCTCGCCGCGACCGTCGACGCCACCGTCCGGCGCATCCAGTTCACCCCTGACCTCCTGCCCGGCGACGTCACGGGGGTCTCGGTCTACAACCCCGTCGATCGCGAGTTCGAGTTCAAGCGCGGCGCCGTCTTCGCCCACATCGTCATCGCCGACGAGATCAACCGTTCCTCCCCCAAGACCCAGTCCGCACTCCTGGAGGCCATGGAGGAGGGACAGGTCACGGTCGACGGCTCCACGCATCGGCTGCCCGACCCGTTCCTCGTCGTCGCCACGCAGAACCCGCTGGAGATGGAGGGCACCTACGCGCTCCCCGAGGCGCAGCGCGACCGGTTCATGATGCGCATCTCGATGGGTTACCCCGACCCCGCGGCCGAGGCCCTCATGCTGCGGCAGCGTGACGTCGTGAACCCGCTGGCGACCGTGACCCCGGTCGCGGACGCCACCGCGATCTCGCAGCTCATCGCCTGGGCCCGGGCCGTGCACGTGGCGCCCGCGCTCGAGGAGTACGCCGTCGCCCTCGCCCAGGCGACGCGGAACGACCCCAGCCTGCACCTCGGCGCCAGCCCGCGGGCCACGTTGCAGCTCGTCCGCGCCGCGAAGGTCTGGGCCGCACTGGACGGCCGCGACTACGTCATCCCGGATGACATCACGGACCTGCTGATCCCCGTGTTCGCCCATCGGCTGCTCCCGGCCCGCGGCGCGCATCGAGCGGGCGCCCAGCCGGTCGAGGCGGCGCTCACCCAGATCGCGGAGCGCGTGCGCGTGCCCGTCGCGACCCGTTCCTGAGGACACTGCCATGCGCCGTCGTCGACTGCTCACGCCGCGCGGCACCGGTGCGCTCATCGCCGCCCTCGCATGCGTGATCGCGGCCAACGTCCTCGGCGCGCGGATCCTGCTGTACCTCGGGGTGCTGCTGGCCGCGCTCACGCTGTTCGCCGCTCTCGCCGTACGCCTCCCGCGGCGCTCCGGGACGGTCAGTCGGCAGATCTCGACCGACCTGCTCACGGTGTCCGAGACCTCGCGGGTCACGGTCCGCTTCACGTTGCGCGCCCTCCGGGTCCCGCACGGGCTGTGGCACGACGTCCTTCCCACCGCGGTCACCGGAGACTCGAGCGGCGAATACCCCGCGGACACACCCCAGCTCAGCTACCTCGTCACGGGCGTGCGCCGCGGCGTCTGGCCCCTGGGGCCCCTCGTGCTGCGGACGGTCGATCCGTTCGGTCTCGCCCAGCGCGAGCAGGCGTTCGGCGACACGCGCACCGTCACGGTCGTCCCGGAGGTCTTCGCGCTCACCCCGCTCGCCGTGCGGATCGGCGCCGCGGGCGGGACGGCGCACACCTCGTCCACCCGCCTCGGCCAGGGCAGCGACAACCTCTCGCCCCGTGGATACGCCCCCGGCGACTCGATGCGTCGCATCCACTGGAGGGCCACGGCACACCGCGGCGAGCTCATGGTCCGGCAGGAGGAAGAGGAATCGAGCCCGGACGCGGTCGTCGTGCTCGACCGCGCCGCCGGCGGCTGGGTGCCGGGCACCGATGTCGTCGACCCGGCGTTCGAGGCCGCCGTCTCCCTGTGCGCATCCGCCGCCGTCCACCTGGCAGCGGAGGGGTACAGCGTCGACGTCCTGGACAGCGCCGGCACGCTCCTCGGCGCGCTCCGCGGACACGAGGACGACCGGGACGGACTCCTCGTCGCCCTGGCGATGGTGACGCCGCGCGGTGAGAGACGCGATCTCGTCGCCCTCCTGGGAGGGACTCCGCCGGGCCCGCTCGTCTACGTGACCGGACGGCTGGACGAGGAGGACGCCGCGCTGCTGCGCCCGGCCGGGGCTGCGGCGCCGCTGCTGTTCAGCACGGATCCGCTTCCGGGAGCGGAGGACGCCGCCCGCCACCACGGCTGGACGGTGACGCGGCTCGGCATCGACGTGGCGGACGCCTGGGACGACGCGCTGTCGGCACGGACGGGAGCCACCGATGTTCCGCGCTGAGCGCCCGCAGCCCGCTCCCGTCCCCGCTGGCACGAGCGCACGCTGGCACCGCGACAGGGAGGAGCCGCCGCCCGGTGTGCTCGCGCCGGCGGCCCTCGCCGGGCTCGCCGCACTCACGGCGCTGTGGCCGTTCACCGCCGTCATCGTCCCGGGGACCTGGTCCTTCGTCGCGACCGTGGTCATCATCGCGGTCGTGGGGGTCGGCGCGCTCGTGCGTCACCTCCTGCGCAGGCGCTCGGAGGGCATCGCCGGGCTGCTCGCCCTCCTGGGGCAGATCATCGTGGCGGTCGGCGTGCTCACGCTGCTCCTCGCGGGGGACACCGCGGCCGTCGGGGTCGTCCCGACGGCCGCGACCCTGAGCCGGTTCCAGGTCCTGGCTGCGGCGGCAGCGGAGGAGATCGTCTTCGGCTCCGCCCCGCTGGAGGCCACTCCGGGGCTCGCAGCGGCCCTCGGCGCGGGCTTCGCGGTCGTCGCGATCCTGCTCGATCTCCTCATCGTGAACCGATCCGCCGTGCTCGCGACCGTGCTGATGGGCGTCACCGGCGCGGTGCCCATGATCATCACCCTGGGTGCCCCGAACCTGGGGTGGTTCGCCGCGGCGGCTGTCGTGGGCCTCCTCGTGTTCCGCTTCACCGCCCGCCGCCATCCGGAGTCGCCGCGCCGATCGTCGCCAGGGGTCGCGGTCGCCGTGGGCGCCGCCGCCCTCGCGACCACCTTCGTCGTGACGCCGCTGCTCCCGGTCGGCTCGACCATCACGGGCACCGGGGCCGGCGTGACGGTCGATGCCTCGCTGCGGCTGGGCGACGATCTGCGGCAGCCGAGCCCCGTCGAAGTGCTGACCGTGGCCGCGAAGGCGGACGCCGCCCCGTACCTCCGTCTCACGACGCTCTCCCGGTTCGACGGCCGCGTGTGGCAGCCCGATCGCGGCGACCTGCAGTCTCAGGTCGACGGCTTCGGCGAACCGGAGTGGGGAGACGACATCACCACCGCCGAGCAGACGACCTCGATCCGAGTGCTGCGCATGTCGAGTTCCTGGCTGCCGCTGCCGTATCCCGCCACCGACGTGCAGGGACTCAGCGCTGCATGGCGCGTCTCGCCCGAGAACCGCACCCTGTTCTCCCGCCGTGCCGATGCGGTCGGCAACGATTACACCGTGACCTCGCTCCGAGTGACACCGACCCTGGAGCAGATCCGCGCGGCGGAGGCCGCTCCGCCCGTCGAGGACGCGGAGCGCGAGGACGTCGAGCTGCCCGGAATCATCTCCGAGTTGGCGTCAGAGGTCACCGCGGACGAGGAGTCCGACTACGACCGTCTGGTCGCGCTGCAGAACTGGTTCCGGTCGGAGTTCGAGTACTCGCTGGAGACGCCCGTCGACGAGGGGTTCGACGGAACCGGCGCTGACGCGGTGGCCCGTTTCCTCGAAGAGCGGTCCGGGTACTGCGTGCACTTCGCAGGCTCCTTCGCCCTCATGGCCGAAAGCCTGGGCATGCAGGTGCGCATCGTGGTGGGGTACCTCCCCGGGTCGCCTACCGATGAGAAGCGCGGAGACGAGTCGATCTTCTCGGTGTCGAGCGACCAGCTGCATTCCTGGCCCGAGGTGCTGTTCCCGGGGATCGGCTGGGTACCGTTCGAGCCGACCGCCTCCCTCGGCGTGCCCACGGCCTTCCGTGCAGGGATCACCGGAGGGGGGACCGGCGGCAGCCCGACCACCCCGGCACCGACCACGGCACCTCAGACCGAGGAGACGTCGGGCCCGGAGGTCGACCGGAGGGACGCGGATGCCGGCTCGACGGACTCCGGGGAGCTGAGACGGCTCGACCCGACGCCCGTGCTCCTCGCCGCGCTCGGAGTCGTGGCCCTCCTTCTGCTTCCGGCGGCCGTCCGGATCGTCGAGCGGCGCGTCCGCATGCGCCGTGCGGCGCGAGGCGACGCGGCCGCCGCCTGGGCGGAACTGCGGGACACCCTCCTCGACCTCCGGATCGCGGTCTCGGATGCGGACAGTCCTCGGATGCGGGCCGCCGGGCTCGTCCGGGAGGCGGGGGCGGACGAGGAGGCGCTGGGGCGGCTCATCACGGCCGTGGAGCGGGCCAACTACGCTCGCTCGTCCGCGGCGGAGGACGATCTCGCGGCGCCCCTGCGGTCCGTGCTCGTCAGCCTCCGCGCGCATGTCGACGGCACGACGCGAGCCCGAGCCGTGCTGCTGCCGCGGTCGCTCTACGCCCCGCGGGGGTCCGACTCGCGGCTCCTGATCTGACGCTCGGCCGCCGGACGCTCAGGTCTGCGACGGAGCAGCCGTCGCATGCGCCGGGCACGTGACGGCCTCGCAGTCCGCGCAGACCACGAACTGCATCCGGCAGGAGAGGTCGGGGCAGTTCGCGGTGCGTTTGGTCGCCGCACCACACCCTGCACACACGCCGATGACGCGCGCGTGATCCGAGAAGTCGACGGACCCGCGCCCGTCGAAGACGTAGAGCGATCCGTCCCAGAGGCCGTCGTCGCCGTACGTCTCGCCGTAGCGGACGATGCCGCCCTCGAGCTGGTAGACCTCGCCGAAGCCGCGGGACACCATGAGGCTCGACAGCACCTCACAGCGGATGCCCCCGGTGCAGTAGGTGACGACGGGCTTGCCCTTCAGGTCGTCGTACACGCCGGAGTCGAGCAGACGCACGAAGTCCCTGGTGGTCTCGGTGTCCGGCACGACGGCGCCGCGGAAGCGTCCGATCTCAGCCTCCAGCGCGTTCCGGCCGTCGAAGAACACGACCTCGTCCCCGCGCTCGGCGACCAGGGCGTGCAGCTGGTCGGGGGTGAGCCGCGCGCCTCCGCCGACGACGCCGTCCGCGTCGACGCGGAGCTCGTCCGGGGCGCCGAACGACACGATCTCGTCGCGCACCTTCACGCTCAGCTTCGGGAAATCGAGGCTGCGGCCCGCCTCGTCGAGTCCGGTGCCCTCGCTCCATTTGATGTCGGTGTCCCGGAAGGGGGCGTAGGAGCGGAACGAACGCGCCCACTTCTTCAGAGCCGGGAGGTCCCCGCCCAGAGTGCCGTTGACGCCGTGCGCCGAGATCAGCAGCCGTCCGCGCAGCCCCAGCGCCTCGCCGAGGTCACGCTGCCAGACGCGGATGGCCTCCGGGTCGGCGAGCGGGGTGAACGCGTAGAAGAGGACGATCTTGGGGGTGGCCACCCAGGAATCCTACGTCGCCTCCTGAAGCGCTACGACACGTCCCTCCGCAGGAAGACGATCGCCCCTGCGCCGCCCGCGAGCAGGACCCATCCTGCCGCGAAGGGCACGGCCGCGGGCCCGAGGCGTCGATCCGCCGGGATGCCGATGACGGACACGTCGAACTGGAAGGCGCCGAGCAGGGCCGGGAGAGGCAGGTATGCGGCGCCTGCGCTCCAGAACAGCGCGACGAGCATCCCGAACCCCATCGTGAGCGCGGCGGCGAAGAGCGCCGCGAGATGCGCCTGCACGACGATGCCGACGCCCAGCCCCCACAGCGCCGCGGCCGCACCGAGGGCGATAGCCGACGCGACGGCCGACGCGTTCACGGGCACGCCGCCCATGGTGACGAGCAGCGCCGTGCGACCGCCGACCACCGCGGCGCCCGCGACGACCGCGCCGCCCAGCGCCGCGGCGGGCACCCGGGCGACGAGCAGCGCCCATCGGGACTCCAGCATCAGCCGCTGCGCGACGACGCCGTCCCGCCGGTCGATCGTGTAGCGGAAGGAGCCGTAGACGGCCGCGAGGATGCCGGCGTAGGTCGCGAGCACGGCGTCGAAGGGGGCGACGAGCTCCTCCCGGGCCGCCGACGGGGCCTCGGCGAGCTCCGCCGGGATGCTCATCGCCAGGGAGAGGGACAGCAGGAAGGCCGCCAGCGCGACCCCGAGGAGGACGACGTCCCCGGCCGCGCCCCGCGCCTGTGCCCGCAGCGCTCGACCGATCACGCGACGCTCCGCCGTCCCCGGACGGCGGCGAGCGCGACGAGGCCGACCGCCCATGCCGTCCCGATGGCGAGGGCGGGCGCGAAGGCGAGCAGTCGGCCCTGGTACTCCGGCACGCTCAGCGCCGCGATGGCCATACCGGGAGAGAACCGCGCGATCTCGGGCGCGGTCCGCAGCATCGCGAACTCCAGCGCCATCGGGAAGACGAGGACGATGATCGCCGTCGCGTAGTAGTTCCGGGTGATCCAGCCGATCGCGCCGCCGATGAGGGCACCGAGGACCACACCGCCCAGAGCCCCCACGACGATGCGCCCTGCCTCCGCCGTGAACACGAGGCTGAGCCCGTGCCGGGCGAGGAAGACGGAGATGCCGAGCGTCCACAGCAGGATGACGGCCACGGCCAGCGTGAGGGCGATGAAGACGCCCGCGACCAGCTTCCCCGGGAAGGCGCGGCGGAACCCGACCGCCGTGAGCGTCCGGTCCATGGAGCCGTAGTAGTACTCCCGCGTCACCGGGTACGCGCCGACGAACGCCGCCGAGATGACCGACCACGCGAGCGGCTCCAGCAGCCGGGCCGTCGCCGTGCCCGCGTCGAGGCCGTCCACCGCGAGACGGGAGCCGTCGGAGAAGAGCACGAAGGCCGGCATGAGGACCGCGACGAGGTACACGGCCAGGATCGACAACCCGCTCACCGCGCGCAGCAGTTCGCCGCGGATCACGCCGCTCATGCGGGGGCTCCTTCGACGAGGTCGAAGTACCGGCTCTCGAGCGAGTCGGCCCCGCCCGTGACGAGGTCGTCCAGCCTCCCGGCGAAGAGCGCGCGCCGTTTGATGACGACCACCTCGTCCACGACCTGCTCGAGCTCGGAGAGCTGATGACTGGAGACGAGCACCGTGCCGCCGCGTTCGGCGAAGCCGCGGAGGAACCGGCGCAGCCACCGGATGCCGTCGGGGTCCAGACCGTTGGCAGGCTCGTCGAGGATGAGCGTCCGCGGCGCACCGATCAATGCCGCGGCCAGGCCCAGCCGCTGCGCCATGCCCGTCGAGTAGGTCTTCACACGACGGCGCGCATCGGCGGCGAGGCCCACCTCGTCCAGCACCTCGTCGACGCGGTCGCGGGGCATCCCGGCGGCGAGCCGGCAGATCTCCAGGTGGCGTCGCCCCGAGATGCCGGGCTCGAAGCCGAACCCGTCCATGTGGACGCCGACGTGCGCCGCCGGGTTGTCCAGCGTCCCGAACGGCGCCCCGTCGATGACGGCCTCGCCGCTGGTCGGCCGCACGAGTCCGACGATCGCCCGCAGCGTCGTCGACTTCCCCGCGCCGTTCGGGCCGAGAAGCCCGACGATCGCCCCGCGGGGCACCGCGAACGACAGGTCTTCGACGGCGGTGCGGCGTCCGAACCTCTTCGTGAGGCCACGTACCTCGATGGCGTGCTGATTCATGTTCATCCTCTCTCCTCCTCGCTCGTGAGAGCTGCCAGCGGGGACGCGACCGTCGCCCAGAGCGCCTGCCAGAGCGGGGTCGTGCCGAGGTCGACGCGCGCCTGTCCGGCCGCCGGCAGGGCACCCCGCTCCCCCGTCACCTCCACCTCCGCCACGGCCGTCGCCGGGACCGATGCCTCGGGCATCCTGACCGGGAAGAGCGCCTCGATCGGCACCTCGGTCTCCGTCGCAGGTCGGGTCCTGATCGTCCCCTCGCCGCGGTACTCGCTGGCGAGGATGCCCCGCGTCGACAGGACCACCGGAGCGCCGTCCGGGATGCGGGCGCCGGGATCCCGTCCGCCCTGCACCAGGACCACCCGGTCGTCGTCCACGGAGAACCCCAGCACCGCGGCCGTCGGGACCGGGACGAGGATGCCGGCGGCCACGATTCCGGCCGCGAGCGCGGCGGTCACGCCGACGAGGCGGAACCGCGAGGCACCGGATCGCCACACCCGGAGCAGAGCGCGCACCAGGAGGACGACACCCGCCGCGACCACGACGGCCTCCAGAGCGAGCACGAAGAGGCTCGCCGCCGGGCCACCTCCGTCGAACAGCTGCGCGGTCCGGACGACTGCGAACAGCACCATGACGACCGGGGCCGCCAGGCAGCAGAGACCGAACGGCACGCTCCACCACCGCTCCAGCGCCCGCGGCTGCCGCGGCGCCCCGAACACGAGGCCGGCGAGGAAGCCCGCGCCGTCGCGGATCGACCTCCTCCGGAGATTCGGCTCGTCCAGGGCGCTCATCAGGGCGAGGTACCCGTCGAAGCGCACGAAGGGGATCAGGTTCACGAGCACGACGACCGTGCAGGAGATCGCGAGGAGCAGCAGTGTCTCGCGGGCCGCCGACGACGGCAGGGCGAGAGCGGCGAGCATGGCCACCGCCGCCACCGTGGCGTGGACGGCGGGGCCGGCCAGGGCGATCGCCACACGATGCCGGCGGTCGGGGAGCCGCCAGCCGTCCGTGACATCGACGAAGAAGGCGGGCGTGAGGTAAAGGAGCATGAACCCCGCGCGCCGCGGCCGGCCTCCCAGCCGGGTGAGGGTGAGCCCGTGCGCGGTCTCGTGGATCAGGGTCGCGAGGCCGAGCGCCACGACGACGAGGGCGAAGCCGGCGAGCGGCACAGGACGAGCGAGCACGGCACCCAGCTCGCCGAGGTGCAGGGCCGCGCCGACGATCCCGGCACCGACCACCGCGGCGACGACCGCGAGGACCGCACGACGCGGTACGGGCACGACCACACGGTCGAGACGCGCGAAGAGCGCGGAAGCGCGGAGGGTCGCGAACTGCACGGTGAACGGCGGCCGATACGTGACACGGCCGGGCAGCCGGGACGCGCCCCCGTCCAGGAGCCCGTTGTCGCGGAAGCGCTCCATCAGTCGCAGCACGCTCTCGTCGGTCTCCCCCGGGGCGAAGCGCGTCTGCAACGCCGAGACAGGAGTCCGGCCGTCCATCGCCGTCAGCAGGTCGACCACCGCTCGGGATAGTCGGGCGGTCGGCACGCCCTGGACGGTGGCGAGCCACCCGGACCCCTCCGCCGTCGGCTCGAACGCGACGCCGGCGGCGAGAGACGGGCACGAGTCCGCCGTGAGGGAGGCGCGGCCGTCCCCGCGGCGACGCCGATCGGGTCGAGGTCCTGCCGTCGTCATCGCCGGCCCCTTCCATCCCCGGCGCGGGAGGTCGTGAGGAGCAGGATCTCCACGCCCGCGGGCGTCCGCACGGGAGACCTCTCCGGCGCCGTGAACCCCGCGGCGACGAGCTCACCCGCGAGGACCTCGGGGGTCAGCACGTGCAGGCGACTCGTGAGGACCGGCACCTCCGCACGCGGGGCGATGTCCGCGAGGCGGACCCAGTTGACCAGCCGTGCGGCGCCGTCGTCCTCGATCTGCTGTGCGAAGAGGTAGGGCTCGTCTCCGGCGCTGCCGGGGACCGTGATCTCGCGGTCGGTCGGGATTGCGAGAGTGTCCGCCGACACCCCGTCCGCGATGGTGAGGGCGAAGACGCCGGCGGAGGCCAGATGACGTCGAACGCCCGCGTAGAGACGCGCCCGGTCTTCGCGATCGAGCAGCGTGATGGAGGTCGCCCCGAGGACGACGAGGCCGAAGTGCCCGCCGAGCGCGAGGTCGCGCATGTCCGCCACGACGCACTCGACGGTCGCTCCGTGCGGCACGGCGCCGCGGAGGCGGGCGAGCATGTCCGCGGAGAGATCGACCGCCGTGACGCGGTGCCCGGAGCGTGCGAGCGGGATCGTCAGCCGTCCGCTGCCCGCGGCGAGGTCCAGGACGGGTCCGGGGGCCGTGTGCGCGAGCCCCAGGACCTCGCGGATCTCCGCCCGGTCCGGGCCGACGAGCCGGTCGTAGAAGTCGGTGCCGGCTCCGGCGTACAGGTCCTGTGCCCTGGCGGTCGCGCCGACGAGGTCGAGCCGTGCCGCCACGGTCTCGGTGATCAGGGACGTCATCCGTGCATCGCCTCTCCTCGGCTGGATGGTCGGGGGGTGCGGGCGGACGATCCCGCCCGCACCCGCTGTCAGGTCGCGATGGCGGCGGCTCCGCCGATGATCGCGATGATGTAGCTCGCGTGCTCCCACCACTCGAGCGGGGTGTCGATCTGTTCGAGTTCCAGGAACTCCAGCGACGTGGACTGCACAGTGCACCTCCTAGGTCAGAGCGAGAATTCCGATGATCACGCCCACAGCGAAGCCGCGGATGTAGTCATCGGCATCGCCCGGCGCGTCCATGGCCTCGAGTTCGGTGAACTCGAGCGCCGGCAGTGCTGCGTTCATGCGTCCCTCCTTCCTTTCTCCGATCGGGTGCTGCCGGACGGCATCACGTGGCGGCTGCCGCACCGATCCCGATGAGGACCAGCGCGCCGATCACGCCCTGGTAGAAGCTGTCCCAACTGGGGGCCTCCATCGGGTCGAGCTCCTGGAACCGGATGCTCATCTCCGTGCTTTCGTTCATTCCCGTCACCTCCTCTCCGCCACTCGGGGCCGGCGATCGCCGACCGGGGACGGGCTCCACCGGGAGTCGTGGAGCACAGCGCGGACGTCCGCGGCGCGGATTCCGCGCAGCATGGGGCGGTGATCACCCCACGCCCTCTCCACGGCGTCGGCGATCCGATCGATCTCCCGTGCGCTCGGGCGCGGCGGTGACGGGAGGCCGCCCTGATCGACGACGACGGCGATGCCGGCGGCCGGATCGCGAGGCAGTGCTGTCCCCGCCGCGACGCCGGCCCAGAAGGCGTCGAGGCTGGCGCGGTCGCCCCAGCGTGGATCGCCCGCACCGATCCGCTGCCAGACGGCGGCGATGACCGCCGCCGTGGCCGTCATCTTGCGGACGCCGAGATGGAAGGCGACCTCGTTCGCGAGGTACCAGTGCCGGGCGCTGTACGGATCGGGGCCGCGAAGGGCGGCCGTGCGCTGGGTCGCGGCGCTGAGCCGTGCGAGGCGCAGGCGTCCCGTCGTCGACATCACGTCCCGCGCGGCCGCCTCGAGCAACGCCCGACCGAGGATCCGCGCGTCGCGGTCGGCCCGCGCCGTCCGTGGACTCGTCGAGGCGCCGGCCACCCGGAGGAACGCCTCCAGCGCTCCCTCTCGCACGGCAGCAGGGGTGAGCGTGGCGAGCTGGTCGGGATCGAGGACGGCGTGGCGCGGACGCAGCGGGCGACCGACGAGGAGCCGGGCTCCGCAGCGGTTCCGGAGGATGGCGACACTGTTCGTCTCCGACGACGTGCCGAGCGTCGTCGGCATCGCGACGATGTCGACCGGCGGAGGCGCGTCGGGCAGGATCGTGAGTGCCGAGGTCGCCGCGTGCCGCAGGGCGAAGTCCAGGAGGCGTCCGGGGCTGAGCGCGAGGGCCGCGATCTTGCTCGCATCGAGGACGCTTCCGCCGCCGACGGCCACGATGACCTCGGGCGGTCGCCGCACGAGCTCCTCGGCGATCAGGAGGATCCCCAGCTCATCCACCGCGGCAGCGTCCACCGTCATGGTCCGGCCCGACTGCGGGGTGGGGAGAGGGTGCGCGACGGCCGCGTCGGCGAGCACCAGCGTGTCGCGTCCCGCTGTCAGACCCACCATCCTCTCTCGTGCGCGCGACCCGTGCCACAGCGTGGGGACGCGTGCGGTGAACGGCACGGTCATGCCACCGCCTCCCGCGCCCGAGCCAGGCCGCCTCGCACGGCCCGGTCGGTCTCGGCCACCTCCGCCGGGGTGAAGCCGTAGCCGGGGATGAGCTGGAAGGAGCTCGGACCGGGGTGCACCACGACACCGCTGTCGGCGATGGCGGACACCACCTCCAGGACGTCGGTCCCGGAGAGCGCAGACCCGTCCGGGCGGCGGAGCCCCACCCCGACGAAGCAGCCGCTGCCGCTGACGTCGGTGACGATCCCGTCCTCCTGCCAGGTCCTCGCGAGGCGATGCAGCGTCGACGCCAGGGCCTGCGTGGTGGCCTCGACGTCGATACGGCGGAGCTCGTCGATCACGGCGAGGACCGCGGCTGCGCAGGCAGGCGTGCCCGCCTGCGTCTCCCCGTGCACGAACGTCCATCCGCCGCGGGCGAACGCCGTCGCGATGCGGTCTCCGACGAGGAGCGCCGCCGCTCCCATCGCCCCGTTCGTCAACGCCTTCGACACGAGGAGGACGTCCGGGGCGGCTGCCCAGCCCTCGGTGGCGAACATCGCGCCGGTGCGCCCGAAACCGGTCGCCACCTCGTCTGCCACCAGCAGGAACCCGTGCCGCTCCCTCAGCTCCAGGAGACGACGGACGAAGGCGGCGGACAAGGCATGGGCGCCGCTGCCGAGGACGGGCTCCACCACGACGGAGGCGACGCGGGAGCCTTCACGCTCCAGCAGCGCTTCGAGCTCCGCCCCCTCGTCAGTGTGCGACACGTGCCGCACCGTGCGCCTGTCGACGCCGTAGACCGACTGCAGCAGGTCGTCGCCGCTCAGCACATGACTGCCGTACATCGTGCCGTGATAGCTGCCGCGCAGGCCGACGACGAGCGACCGCGAGCCCGCGCCCTGCTGCGCCCAGTACTGCCGGGCGAGCTTCATGGCGGCGTCGTTGGCCGCCCCGCCGGAGGTGGAGAAGATCACCCGCCGGTAGCGGTCGGAGCCCGCGAGGGCGATGAGGGCGTCGGCGGCGTCTTCGGCGTACCGGTGCGGGGCGCGGAACAGCGAGAGGTACGACGCGTCGCGGGTCGCCCTGCTCACGGCCTCGGTCACCGCGGGATTGCCGAAGCCGAGGGGCACGTTCCACAGGCCGCTGGTCGCGCAGAGGCGGTCGGAGCCGTCGGCGTAGAAGAGGCGATGACCGGCGGCCCCGATCGCCACCCGATCCGGAGGGAACGCGGTGTCGGCGGGGAGCATCGACGTCCACAGCGCGTGCGGCACGCTCATCTCGCACCGTCCCCCGAGGCGTCCTCGGTCCGCGCACCGAGGTGGACGCCGAGCGCGGCGAGCGCCTCCAGGCACAGGTGCCGTGCGTGGGCATCGGGCACTCCGCAAGCGCGCGCCACGCGCGCCGCCGCCCGCCCGCGTGTGCTCGAGGTCTGGATCGCGTCGACCACCGCGGCGGTCAGCGGCGACAGGAGATGCCGACGGAGCGTCCGGACGTCGGCGAGCAGGAACCCCTCGGCGGTGTCGAGCAGGAACGGGTCGTCGGCCAGGGCCTCCGCCTCCGCGAGGTCGTCATCGAGGAGCGCCCACCCGTAGCCCGCGATCCGGGCGGTGCCGTTCGGCAGGCGGAGCATCTTCCGGAGATCGGCGGCGTCCAGGTATCGACGGAGCCACGGCCGGGTGTCGAGTTCGGCGACGAGGTCGGCCGAGCCGGGCACGCCGCCCAGCATCGACGCCCGCGGGAGAGCCCATCCGAGGGCGTCGGGGAGGTCGTCCACGTGGCCGATCGCCTCCCCCTGCAGCCCGAGATGCACACCGCCGTCCCCGTCGATGCGGACGGCGCGCGGAGTCTCCACCTCCTGCGGCCGCGCGAGAGCGGAGCGGTCCGCCAGCAGCACCCGCGGGTCGAGCATCGCGGCGGCGAAGACTCCGGTGCCGCGAGCGAGGTCGGCGTCGTCGAGGAAGGCACGCCAGCTCGCCTCGTCGAAGAAGCGCATGGCCGTCGGTCCGACGATCTGGACGAAGGAGGCCGCGATGTAGTCCTGGAGCTCGACGCCGCGCTCCCCCAGGAACAGCTCGTCACCGAGGTCGGCGAGCCGTCCTCCGTAGCCGACGACCCGCGCCGCCCCCGGCCGAGGCGCCGATCCTGCGGGCTCGAGGATCACGTCCTCGGGGTCGGCCGCAGCCGCGAGGGCCTCAGCCCCGGTCTCCGCCTCGCGCAGGAACACGCGACCGCGTGCCGCATGCCCGCCGGTGACCCACGCCCGCAGGACGTGCGGCCCGAGGAGCGGATCTTCGCCCGTCGACCCGTCGTCCTGCCGTGCCGTCGTCGCACTCGTCCCCATGATCCCCCCAGAGAATCGGATCCGTCTGACGCCATTGCGTCTTCATATGAAGATATCCAGACCTCTTCTGACGCGCAATATAGCAGGTTTCGTGGTCGCGCGCCGGCATGGCCGGTATGTCACGAGGCCCCCGGGACATCGGATAGGATGGACAGGTTGTTCCCTGGTGACGTGTCCGAGCGGCCGAAGGAGCACGCTTGGAAAGCGTGTGTTGTGCAAGCAACCGCGGGTTCGAATCCCGCCGTCACCGCCACAGACGAAGAAGACCTCCGCATCGCGGAGGTCTTCTCTCGTTTCGGGCGGCGTCAGCCGTCGAAGCGCACCCCGTACGTCAGACCACCGGGTGCGGACGGGAGCACGGTCATGCCGAGCCGCCCGTAGAACGCGGCCGCGCCGGAGTTCGCGGGATCCATGCCGAGGTGCAGCGCCGGGACACCGCGCCGGCGCAGCTCGGCGAAGAGCGTCTCGATGAGACCGCGACCGAGTCCCTGCCCCTGGGTCTCCGGGAGCAGGTCGATGTGCAGATGCGCCGGGTACTCGGCGGCATGCGGCTCGACCCCCGGCTCCCTGGTGTAGCCGTACTCGATCAGCTTCTCCTCGCGCGTCTGCGGGTCCGCCGATCGCGGATAGCGCGCGTGCAGGCCGGGCCACCACTCGTCGCGGAACCAGGCGTAGAAGGCGTCGGTGTCGTCGGTGGCGACGATGTAGCCGATGGTGCGCCCGTCCTCCGCCTCGACGACCCAGGCGAGGTCCGGGTGCCGTTCGACGTACGGCACCGCGAAGAGGTTCCCCCACAGCTCGTCATCGGACAGCACCCCGGTGGCGTCTCCCCCGGCGTCGGCCGTCCGCAGGCAGATCTCGAACATCGCCGGGCGATCGGTCGGACGGTAGGGACGGATGCGCGACACGGGGGCTCCTCGGACGGGTCAGGTTTCGCTCAGCCTATCGGCGCGGGCAGTCGCCTCGACGTCGCGTCGCACCCACGGCACCAGCCAGGCGGCGAGCACGAGGACGACGCCGGCACCGACGAACGCCCCGCCGAGGGTGTCCGTCGCCCAGTGCACCGACAGGAAGGTGCGCGACAGCGCCATGAGCACGATCCAGGCCGCCCCCACGATCGCCACCCACACCCGCGGGAAGAGCACCCAGAGCACCAGGGCGATGGTCGCCGCATTCGCGGTATGACCGGACGGGAACGAGCCGTAGTCGCTCACCACGAGCATGTCGTGCGGCCGGGCACGGCCGAAGACGTTCTTCAGGAGCTGGACGGCTCCGGCGCTGACGAGGAAGCACAACGCGGCGAACAGCGCCCCCCGCCATCGGCGCAACAACAGCAGGACGGCGATGGTCGCCAGCGGCACGGCGAGGATGGCGACCCAGCCACCGCCGATCCAGTTCAGCGCGAGGGCGAAGCTCAGCATCCAGTCCGCGCGGACCGCGGCGATCGTGTCGTTCCACCACTGGTCGAGGCCGGGCGTCTGCGGATACACGAAGACGACGAGAGCGCCGAGGGCAGTGGCCAGGAGGAGGCAGGCGACGCCCCACCACAGCAGCATCCGTCGATTCATCGTCCCATTGTGACGGACGCCCCCGCGATCGCGGGTCGCCGTGCCGGTCAGCGGGCGATGCGGGCGAGACCCTCCTCGAGATCCGCGATGAGGTCAGCCACGTCCTCGATGCCGACCGAGAGCCGCACGACGTTCTCCGGCACCGCGAGCTCCGTGCCGCGGACCGACGCGTGGGTCATCTCCGGCGGGTACCCGATGAGCGACTCCACGCCGCCGAGCGACTCGGCGAGCTGGAACACGTGCGTGCTCTCGGCGAAGGCCCGGGCGGCGTCCGCCCCCGCGGCGAGACCGAGCGACAGCATGCCGCCGAAGCCGCTCATCTGCCGCGCCGCGATCCCGTGACCGGGGTGCGACGGGAGGCCGGGATAGAACACCTGCGCGAACTCCGGCCGCGCCTGGGCCCATTCGGCGATGGCCTGCGCGTTCTCGGAGTGCTGGCGCACCCGCACCGCGAGCGTCTTGATGCCGCGGGTCGTCAGCCAGGCGTCCAGCGGCGCCGAGACCGCCCCCACCGCGAACTGCTGGAACTTCACGGCCTCGACGAAGCGGTCGTCGCCGAAGACGACGGCGCCGCCCAGCACGTCGGAGTGCCCGCCCAGGTACTTCGTCGTCGAGTGCACGACGAGATCGGCGCCGAGCGCGAGCGGCTGCTGCAGAGCCGGCGAGGCGAACGTGTTGTCCACCACGACGAGGGCACCGGCCGCGTGCGCCACCTCGACGATGAGCGCGATGTCGACGACCTTCAGCAGCGGGTTGCTCGGCGTCTCCAGCCACACGATGCGCGTCTCGGGTCGGATCGCCGCGCGGATCACGTCGACGTCGGAGAGCTCGACCGTGGTCGTGTCGATCCCCCACGGCGCGAGCACCTTCGTGAGCAGGCGGTAGGTGCCGCCGTAGACGTCGTTCCCGAGGAGCACGTGGTCGCCGGGCTTGAGGATGCCGCGCAGCAACGCGTCCTCGGCGGCGAGACCGGACGCGAACGACAGCGCCCCGACCCCGCCCTCGAGAGCGGCGAGCTGCGTCTCCAGCGAGGAGCGCGTCGGGTTGCCCGCACGGTTGTACTCGTAGCCGTCCCGGAAGCCGCCGATGCCGTCCTGCACGTGCGTCGACGACTGATAGATCGGCGGGATGATCGCCCCGGTGATCGGGTCGGGCGCCTGTCCGGCGTGGATGGCTCGGGTAGCGAAGGCGTGGTCGTGGTCGGACATTCCCTCAGCCTACGTCCGGGCCCTCCGACGGGTGCCGGCCTGTTACGTCCCGCGTCACCGGGAGAGGTAGCCGAGCAGGTCCTGTCGGGTCAGCACGGTGTGCGGCTTGCCGTCCTCGGTGACGAGGAGGGCGTCGGCGTCGGCGAGCGCGGCCCGTGCCTGCGCGACCGGCGCGTGGATGCCGATGAGCGGCAGCCGCTCCCCCACGTGTGCGCCGACGGCGTCGCTCGGTTCGGCGTCGCCCCGGAAGAGCAGGTCGAGAAGGCCCTTCTCATCGACGGTGCCCACGACCTCGCCCATCATCACGGGCGGCTCCGCGCTGAGGACGACGAGCTGAGAGACCTCGTACTCCGTCATCATGCCGATCGCCTCGAGCACCGTGTCGGTGGGGTGCGCGTGCACGAGGTCGGGAAGGCCGTGGCGGGAGGCCCGGGCGGCGAGCACGTCGGCGACCGTCTCCCCCTCCTCCACCTCGCTGAACCCGTAGGAGCGCATCCAGCCGTCGTTGAAGATCTTGCCCAGGTAGCCGCGTCCGCCATCCGGGAGGAGCACGACCATGACCGCATCCGCCGGCAGGTCCTTCGCCACCCGCAGCGCCCCGACGACGGCCATGCCGCTGGAGCCGCCGACGAGGATGCCCTCCTCGCGGGCCAGGCGCCGCGTCATCGCGAACGACTCCGCATCGCCGACCGCGACGATCTCGTGCGGGACGGCGGGATCGTAGGCACCGGGCCAGATGTCCTCGCCCACGCCCTCGACGAGATAGGGCCGGCCGGTGCCGCCGCTGTACACGCTGCCCTCCGGATCGACCCCGATGATGCGCACCGCGTCGTCGGACACCTCGCGCAGATAGCGTCCCGTGCCGGTGATCGTGCCGCCCGTCCCCACGCCGGCGACGAAGTGCGTGACGCGCCCGTCGGTGTCGCGCCAGATCTCCGGCCCGGTCGTCTCGTAGTGGCTGCGCGGCCCGTTCGGGTTCTCGTACTGGTTCGGCTTGAAGGCCCCGGGGATCTCCCGTGCCAGCCGGTCGCTCACGCTGTAGTACGACTCCGGGCTGTCCGCCGGGACGGAGGTCGGGGTCACGACGACCTCCGCACCGTACGCGCGGAGCACGTCGATCTTGTCCTCGCCCACCTTGTCCGGGAGCACGAAGACGCACCGGTAGCCGCGCTGCTGCGCCACGAGGGCGAGCCCGACGCCGGTGTTGCCGCTCGTGGGCTCGACGATCGTGCCCCCCGGCTGCAGATCGCCCGCGGCCTCGGCGGCGTCGATGATGCGGGCCGCGATCCGATCCTTCGCCGACCCGCCCGGGTTCAGGTACTCGAGCTTCACGAGCACCGTGCACGCGATGCCCTCGGTGACGTGCTGGAGCTTCACCAGGGGCGTGTCGCCGACGAGGTCGACGATCGAGTCTGCGTACTTCATCTGTTCAGGGTACGGCGCGGACCCTCGCCTGCGGGGCTGTGTTTCAGCGCCGCTTCGACAGGCTCAGCGACCCAGAAACCTGGGTCCCTGAGCCTGTCGAAGGGCGCTGGGTCCCTGAGCCCGTCGAAGGGCCCTGGGTCCCTGAGCCTGTCGAAGGGCCTGAGCCTGTCGAAGGGCCTGGGTCCCTGAGCCTGTCGAAGGGTCAGCCCTTCGTCGCGCCGGCCAGCAGGCCGCGCACGAAGAAGCGCTGCAGGGCGAAGAACACGATCAGCGGGACGATGATCGAGATGAACGTTCCCGCGGACTGTAGGAACCACTTGTTACCCCAGGTCCCGGAGAGCGAGTTCAGCGCCTGCGTGATCGGCAGGGCGCCGGGCGAGGCGAAGATCGTCGCGACCAGCAGGTCGTTCCACACCCAGAGGAACTGGAAGATCGCGAAGGACGCGATCGCCGGAGCCGCCAGCGGCAGGATGATCCGGAAGAACACCTGACCGTGTCCGGCGCCGTCCACGCGGGCCGCCTCGATGATCTCGCCGGGGATCTCGGAGATGAAGTTGTGGAGCATGAACGTCGCGAGCGGCAGCGCGAAGATCGCGTGCGCGATCCAGACGCGGGCGAAGCTGTACTGCACCTCGTTCAGCCCGAACCCGGGGAAGATCGGCACGTCGTTGATCGTCAATCCGTCCGAGAACAGGCTGAGCAACGGCACGAGGGCCATCTGCAGCGGCACGATCTGCAGCGCGAACACGAAGATGAAGAGCATGTTCCGACCCTTGAAGTCGATCCATGCGAACGCGTACGCGGCGAGCGACGCCATCACGATCGGGAACACGGTCGCGGGGATCGTGATCGCCAGCGAGTTGATGAACGCCGTCGCGAGGGTCGTCGAGGTGCCGCCCGAGTTCCACGCCTGCACGTAGTTGTCGAACGTGAACTCCGGGTTGGAGAAGACCGTCCACCAGCCGCTGTTCTGCGTGTCGGCGCCCGGGCGGAACGACGTCACGAAGAGACCGAAGGTCGGGATCGTCCAGAAGAGCGCGATGACCGCGGCCGCGATCGTCGCCCCCTTCGAGGTCAGCTTCTTGTGGGCGGTCGCCTCGTTGCGGCGCGTGTCCCGCGCCACCTGGCGCTTGGTGCGGTTGTCCACGACGGTGGCCTGCGTTGCACTCATCAGCGGATCTCCCTCTGCTTGGCCATCGATCGGGCGTTGTAGATGATCAGCGGCAACACGAACAGGAACAGCACGACGGCGAGCGCCGACGAGTGCCCGTAGCTCTGGAACCGCTGCTGCTGGTTGACCATCTCGAAGCCGAGGACGCTGGTCTCGTCCCGTCCGCCGGTCATCACGGCGACGATGTCGTACACCTTGAGCGAGGCGATCGTGATGGTCGTGAGCACGACGATCAGCGACGACCGGATGCCGGGCACGGTCACGTTGCGGAAGCGCTGCCAGGCGTTCGTGCCGTCGAGCTCGGCCGCCTCCATCTGCTCGACCGGCACGGCCTTGATCGCGGCCGAGAGGATGACCATGGCGAAGCCGGTCTGGGTCCAGATGAACACGATGAGCAGCATGAGCGTGTTGAGGATCGGCTTGATCGCCAGCCACTGCACGGGGTCGCCGCCGAAAGCGGTCACGATCGCGTTGAGGAGACCGATCTGGTCACCCTGCCGGGCGTCGTACATGAACTTCCAGATGATCCCGGCGCCGACGAACGAGATCGCCACCGGCATGAAGACCAGCACCTTGAGGAACTTCTCGCCGCGAGCCCTGTCGATGAAGACGGCGTAGGCGAGGCCGATGACCACGGAGATCACCGGAGCGAGCAGTGCCCAGATGATCGTGTTGATCACCGACGATGTGCCGACCGGGTTGGTGAAGACCCAGATGTAGTTCTCGAGCCCGACGAACTCGTCGCCGGTCTTGTCGAAGAAGGACTTGAAGATCGTCGAGATCGCGGGGTAGATGAGGCCGAGCAGCAGCATGATGGCCGCCGGGGCCATGAACAGCACGAGCTGGAAGAGATAGCCCGCTCCCTGCCGCGCACGGAAGTCCGCGAAGAAGAGGAGCGCCCCGACGAGGAGCGCGATCGCGACGACGTACACGACGGCGTTCGCGTAGGGACGGAGCAGCAGCAGCGCGAGCACCGGGATGACGAGGCACGCGACCAGCCGCATGATGAAGTAGCCGCGACCAGGGCGGGGCGCGAACTCGATCAGCACGAGGATGATCGCCACGACCACGCCGAACACGAGCAGCACGGCCGGGATCTGCACCAGCGGATTCAGACCACCGAGCCACAGGAAGAAGCTGTTAAGCGAGAACCCGATCGTGATCCGCGAGGACTCCTCGGTCGGAGCGGTGAAGACGAGGAGGAGAGCCAGCGCGACGACGACAACGAAGCCGATCGCGAGGATCGTGCGTGTGGTCTTCCTCCCCTTCTCGTCGGTGCCGTGCGTCGTCGGCGGCGCGTCAGCCTCGACGGGTTTCTCGATGGTCGCGTGCGACATGAACGTCCCCTTCTGGATCGTGCTGGGTTCCCGCGCAGTATGGATGGGTGGAGCGGGGCCGGGCTTGTGCAGCCCGGCCCCGCTCAGCCTGAGAAGATCGTGTCGAGACGATCAGTTCTCGTAGCCGGCCTGGATGTCGGAGAGCACCGTGTCGGTGTCCTTGCCGTCGATCCAGTCGACCATCCCCTTCCAGAACGAGCCCGAGCCGACGGTCGACGGCATCAGGTCGGAAGCGTCGAACCGGAAGGTCGTCGCGTCGTCCTGCATGATGGTCATCGCCTCCTGGAGGAACTCGCTCGAAGCGAGGCTCGGGTCGGCGTTCTTGTTGGCGGAGATGACGCCACCGAGCTCGACACGGGCGTCGGCGAACTCCGGCGATGCCATGAACTCGAGCACCTTCTGGGTGGCCTCGTCGTCGGAGAAGGCCGCGACGAACTCGCCGCCACCCTCGACCTGGAGCTCACCGGCAGTCTCGCCCGGCATGATGAACGCGTAGACGTCGCCGTCCGGCGCGACCTCGGGGACGTTGCCATCGGCGGTCTCCGTGTCGAGGAAGTTCGCCGACAGGAACGACGCCTGGTGGGTCAGCGCGCAGTCGCCCTTGGCCACCGCGTTGGCGACGTCGCCGAAGGCGGTCGAGTTGATGCTCTTGACGTCGCCGTAGCCCGCGTTGACGTACTCCGGGTTGAGCAGGATCTCACCGACGGCGTCGAAGGCCTGCTTGATCTCGGGGTCGGTGAACTTCACGTCGCCGGCCACCCAGTCGTCGTACACGTCGGGGCCCGACTGGCGCAGGACGAGGTCCTCGATCCAGTCCGTGCCCGGCCAGCCCGACGCCGCCTCGGAGGCGAAGCCGGCGCACCAGGCGGGACCGCCGGTCTTCTCGACGATGGTGTCGGTCAGGGCGATCATGTCGTCCCAGGTCTCCGGGACCTCGACGCCCCACTCGGCGAACTGCTTCGGCGAGTACCAGACGTAGCCCTTGAGGTTCGCGAGCATCGGCGCCGCGTAGAAGGTGTCGTCGAACGTGCCGTACTTCTTCCAGTCCTCGGACCAGTTCTCGTCGACGGCGGTCTCCACGGCCTCCGGGGCCGGCATGACCTTGCCGGTGTCGACGAGGGTCTTGAGCAGACCGGGCTGCGGGACGATCGCGATGTCGGGAGCGTCGCCACCGGTCACCTTGGTGACGATGTTGCCCTCGAAGCCCTTGTCGCCGGTGTACTCGACCTTGATCCCGGTGTCCTTCGTGAACTGCTCGAAGGAGGCGTTCAGGTCATCGGCCTCGACGCCCGTGATGCCGCCGGAGATCCGGACCGTGTCCTTGGTCTCCCCGCTTCCGCCTTCGCCGCTTCCGCCCTCGGCGCAGCCGGCGAGCGCGAGAGACGCGACGCCGACGAGTGCGATGGGGGCGAGCAGGCGGTATCGCTGTGACAAAGCCATGTACTTCTCCTCTTCAGGTGGATCTTCAGTCCGCCCAAGGAGAGCAATCGCCACATCCATTGGGGAACCGATTCCAGGCCAACCTACTCGGGTTCCTTCGCGCCGTACAACTGGGGAAGGTTACAAGATCACAACCGTTTGAGGTCGGTGCCCCCCGCGTGGTGGGAGCGCTCCCAGTTCCACGGGTCTGGAACCGGTTCCTCCCCGCGTGTGGAACGGCTACGATGGCTCCCGGCGAGCGCCCGATGGCTCGCCGTCGTGGAACCGCGTCGAGGAGGACACGATGAGCACGATCGCCGACGTCGCGACGCGCGCCGGTGTGTCCAAGGCGACCGCGAGTCGCGCCCTGAGCGGCCGCGGCTACGTCTCGGAGGAGACGAGACAGCGCGTCGAGGAGGCGGCGCACGACCTCGCGTACGTCGCGCACTCCTCCGCCACCAGCCTGGCGACCGGGCGCACCGGCACCATCGGCCTGGTGATGCCTCCGGTCGACCGGTGGTTCTTCTCCGAACTGCTGGCGGGCGTCCAGGAGGCGCTGCTCGCGCGCGACCACGACCTGTCGCTCTACGGCGTCCCCGAGCGCTCGGAGACCAGGGAGCGGCTGTTCGAGAGCGTGCTGCCCGGCCGGAGATTCGACGGCATCATCGCCGTCGGCATCCAGCCCAGCGCCCGCGAGCTGGAGCGCCTGCACCGCACCGGGCGCCCGCTCGTCAGCGTGGGCCCCTACAGCGCCGGATCGAGCGCCGTGTCGATCGACGACGCGGCCGCCGCGCGGATCGCCACCGAGCACCTGATCGAGCTCGGCCACACCGACATCGCCTTCGTGGGCGGCGCCACCGACGATACCGACCTCAGCTACGGCGACGCCCGACGCCTGGCCGGCTACCGGGAGGCGCTGCACGCGGCGGGACTGACTCCGCGGGCGCGCATCGCCGGGGCGGCCCCGACGATGCCCGGGGGCTATGCCGCGGCGGCGGGACTCCTGGGCGACCGCCGGCACCGACCGACCGCCATCGTCGGCGTGTGCGACGAGGCGGCCATCGGCGCCGTGATCGCCGCCCGCCGCCTGGGGATCGCGGTGCCCACCGAACTCAGCGTCGTCGGGATCGACGACCATGAGCATGCGGAGATGTTCGCCCTCACGACCATCGGGCAGTCGCCGCGGGATCAGGGCCGGGAGGCCGTGCGCCTGCTCATGCGGCGGATGAGTGAGCCGGACGCTCCGGTCGAGCGCGTCGAGGCCGCCTCGGCCCTCGTCGTCCGCAGCTCGACCGCGGCGCCGCGCTGACCCCGCAGACGCACGAAGGCCCCGGGCGGAACCCGGGGCCTTCGCAGAAGCGCTGGTGCGCTGGAATTACTTGAGGGTGACGGTCGCGCCGGCCTCTTCCAGAGCAGCCTTGGCCTTCTCGGCCGTCTCCTTGTTGGCGCCCTCGAGGACGGCCTTCGGAGCACCGTCGACGACGGCCTTGGCCTCGCCGAGGCCGAGCGAGGTGAGCTCGCGGACAGCCTTGATGACCTGGATCTTCTTGTCGCCAGCAGCCTCGAGGATGACGTCGAAGGAGTCCTTCTCCTCCTCGGCCGCGGCCTCGCCTGCGCCGCCAGCGGCACCGGCGACGGCGACGGGAGCAGCAGCGGTGACCTCGAACTTCTCCTCGAACGCCTTCACGAACTCGTTGAGCTCGATGAGGGTCAGGCCGGCGAACTGCTCGAGCAGCTCCTCGGTGGAAAGCTTCGCCATGATGTATCTCCTAGATAGATGGGGTTTGTAGACGAGATCGCCGGTCGCTTACGCGGCCTCGGCGGTCTCCAGCTTTTCGCGAAGCGCGTCGATGGTGGCCGCAGCCTTGCCCATCGTCGCCTTCATCATGCCCGCGGCCTTCGCCAGCAGAACCTCGCGGCTCTCGAGCGAGGCGTACGTGTTGACCTCGTCGGCGGTGAGGGCCTTGCCCTCGAAGATGCCCGACTTGATCACGAGAAGCGGGTTGGCCTTGGCGAAGTCACGCAGAGCCTTGGCGGTGGCGACGAAGTCACCGTGCACGAACGCGACAGCCGACGGCCCCTTGAGGTCGTCGTCCAGCGCGGAGATGCCGGCCTTGTTGGCGGCGATCTTGGTCAGCGTGTTCTTCACCACGGCGTACTCAGCGTCCTGACGGATGCTGTTGCGCAGCTGCTTGAGCTGGGCAACCGTCAGACCGCGGTACTCGGTCAGCAGGACGGCGTTCGAGTTCTCGAATGACTTCGTGAGCTCGTTGACCGATGCATCCTTCTGCGCCATGGTCACTCCTTGGTGTGTACGAGGCGCCGCACGGTGGTGGGGCGCCGGCCTCCGACCCCCCTGCAAAGAGAAGAGCTCCGGCGCAAGCGCACGGAGCTCGGAAGTTCGTGACACCTGCGCGGGCCCCTGCGATGCAGAGCTTCGATCCTGTGCGCTCACGCGCACACGATGACCAGCGGTCTTCGGTTATGACCACTGTACCCCACCCCCACCTCTCCCCCAAATCCCCCCTCCTCTTCCCGTCGACCCCCCCCCTTTCCGTGCACCCCGGCCCCTTACGCCTGCACGTAGGCGGCCGGGGTGCGCGGAAAGGGGTGGGTCAAGGGCTCAACGGGCGAAGAGGCCGAAGGCACGGAAGTGCGCGTCGGCCGCGGCGAGGGAAGCGACGTCCGCGCTGGTCACCCGGGCCACCCGCCAGCCGGTGGTTCCGCGCACCCAGTCCTCGCGGATCTTCTCGTCCAACGCGACCCTCTCCGTGGTGCGGTCCCCGCGGAGCTCGTCATCCAGGTACTTATCCCGGCCGTCGCACTCCACGAAGGTGCGGCACTGGTCGACGGCGATGTCCATCCAGAACCGGCCGCCGCGCGGTCCGTCCACCGGTACCTGTAGACGCGGCCTGCCGAAGCCGAGCTGATGGAGCCGGTACCGCGTCACGCTCTCCAGAGGCAGTTGCGCGCGACCGTCGGCCAGACCCACGATCCGGCGCGCCTGCACGATGCCGCGGAGTCGCGGACGGCGCACCCGATCCGCGAGGTCGGCCAGGAGAGCCTGCTCCGCGGTGTCGTCGAACTCCCACGGGTCACCGCCGACCAGAGCGAGGGCGGCATCCGCGCCCGCGAGGGCCGCCTCGGGAGAGACCGTGCGGGCGAGGTCGACGACCGTCCGGGCGAGGGAGGTGCAGCGGATGCCGTCGCGCTCCACGATGTCGCCGGGGTAAACAGTGCCCTCGTGCCGCAGGATCCCGGACGTGCTGTGGCGACGGTCGGGCGGGGCCGTCACATGGACCCTGGTCGGACGCACCCGGTACAGCGGCAGTCCCCACAGCACCGCGGCCGAGGTATGCGAGAACACAGGCCGCGTCCCCGAGGCCGCGAGATCGGCGGCCACCACCTCCGCACGATGCCGGGACTCCGGGGCCAGCTCGCT
The DNA here is from genome assembly GCF_900105335.1 of Microbacterium paraoxydans. NCBI lineage: Bacteria > Bacillati > Actinomycetota > Actinomycetes > Micrococcales > Microbacteriaceae > Microbacterium > Microbacterium paraoxydans. Next base: position 1,244,345 of record NZ_LT629770.1, read on the forward strand.
CCAGGTCCGCAGCGCGAGGTACCACCCACGGCGCACATGATGCAGCTGCCGCCCTTCCACCGCGGCGTGGAGCGTCCGAGACGCCCAGCCCTCCTCCTCCAGCCGTCGACGACCGAGGAGCATCCCCCTGATCTCCTCCACACTCACCTGTCTCATCCCCCGACCCTTCCCTCTCCTCTCGCCACTCCCCCGCCTTCCCACCGTTCTCCACACCCTTCTCTCCCCTCCCGCCCCCTGTGCAGTAACCGTCCTCGCCCGCCGACCCACCCCCTTGCGTTCGAGCCACCCCCTTGCGCGCGTGCGTAGGGGGCCGGGACGCACGCAAGGGGGTGGGTCGGCGGGAGGGGGCGGCGTGTACGACGGGTACGGGGGTGGGGGAGAGTTAGAGTCTTCTGGTGACCCCGGAACTCCAAGCTCGCATCGTCGCGGACTCGCGCGACCGCGTGGCATGGATGAGGGCACGATCCCGCGGCATCACGGCCACTGACGTCGCCGGACTCACGAGCGAGCGCTCGATCGCCCGTGCTGCCGACGCCAAGCTCGGCGGCGGGCCGCGGTTCGGCGGTAACGCCTACACCGACCACGGCCGACGCCGCGAGCCGGAGATCGCCGCCTGGGTCGCGGCCACGCACGGCATCTTCCCCTCCTCCGCGCTGTTCCGCGCCGAGGTCGAGCACCGCCACCTGGCGACGCCCGATGGCATCTCGGTGGACGCGGACGGTCGTGTCAGCCTCGCGGAGATCAAGACCACCAACAAGGCCTTCCGGGGGATCCCCCGCACCTACCTGCGCCAGGTGTGGTGGCAGCAGCACGTGCTGGGCGCCGAGCGCACCCTGTTCGTCTGGGAGGAGCACGTCGACTTCTCCCCCGTCCACGACGAGCCCCGCTGCGTCTGGATCGACCGCGACGAGCGCGAGATCGCGAAGCTCGTGGGGCTCGCCACCGACCTCATCGACGAGCTGTACCGCCGCACGACGGGACGCACGGTCCCGGCCCGCTCCGCCACTCCCCTGGACAGCCGTCGCGAGCAGCTCCGCGAGCGCGACGCCTTCCGCGCCCTCGCCCTCGCCGACTGAGCGGACGGCGCGTGCTCACGTGCATGTGTTGTTCCCGCCCAGACCGAGCAGTCCGCCCACCGACAGCGTTCGCGTCGCGGCGGGCGAGACCCAGGACGTTCCGGGGAGAACGGCCTCGACCCGCACCGTGTTGGACGAGCCGAGCAGGCTTCCGAGCAAGGTGCTCAGCAGGCCCGAGCTGATCGTGGTCGAGTACGTGTACGGCCCGCTCCCGCTCTGACTGACCGAGCCGTTGTCGACGACGACGGTGTTGATCGACAGCCGCTGCTGCGCCTTCAGGTACGGCGAGGTCCAGGTGATCGTGAAGCCGGTGAAGGTGCCGAGCAGGCTCGTCACCGTGCAGGAGCTGATGGACGGCGCGACAAGCCGCGATGCGGTGAAGGATCCCGCGGCGTGTTCGACATCCGTGAAGCGCGCCGCCGTGGACTCGACGGACGACGCGGAGAAGGCGGCACAGAGCAGGGCGACCGCGACGACCCCGGCGCCCCTCCGTCGATCGCGCTTCATCGCGGCACCTCCCCACCGCCAGAACGGCGCCGACCGGCGCCGAGGGCGGCGCCGCCGACCACGACCAGCCCCGCCGCCACGATCAGGGGCGCGATCCCCGGCGAGGGCCCCGTCGTCGCGAGCCCGCCGCCCGGGCCGGCGAGCACCGTCTCCCCCGCCCCATGCGCGACGACCTGCACCTCGGTCGTCCCAGCACCATCCGCAGGATCCAGCGCGATCGCGAGACGGAGGTGGGCGGTCTCGGAATGTGCGATCTCGGTCACCGGCACCTCGGCACCGTCCCGGGGGATGCTCCAGTCATCGCGGACGACCGTCGAACCGGACGCGCACCCCGAGGCACCCCAGGGTTCGGAACACAGCGCGATGTCCACCCGGAGGCGGGCGTCTCCCGTCGCCCGCACGCCGATGCGGATCCGTCCGGGCTCCTCGGCGTCGGCGCTGACCTCGACATCCCACTGCACGGGCTGGCCGGGAAGCAAGCCTCCGGCGGAGTCCCAGTCCGCGATCGAGACGAGCCGCAGCACGTCGCCCTGGATCACCTCCGATGTCGGCTCCGCCCGGGCGACGCTCGGAACCGCCACGGCGAGCAGGAGAGGCGCCGCGAAGAGGGCCGCCACCCCGCGCCGTCTCACGACCCCTCCGTGCGCACCGGGGCCCGCCGCGGCGTCCGCGGCCAGAAGGCCCAGACCACGAGCGCCGTCGCCGCGATCGTCAGCACGGCGAGGACCACCGGGTCACCCAGCGCCACCACCACGGCGGCCGCCCCTGGCACCGCGAAGAGCACCGTGCGGACGGAGGACACCGGGTACGCGACGGGATCCTCCGCCGCGTTGGCGTCGCCGCGCAGGGTGAGCATCCGCTCGTCCTCGGCGGCTCCCGGTTCGACGGCCGTGACGCGATGGGTCACCGGGAGCTCACCGGGCCGGTCGACCGTCACGACGTCCCCGACCTCGACCTCCTCCGCGGGCACGCGCTGCACGACCGCCACGGAGCCGGCGGGGATCGTCGGCGCCATCGATCCCGTCCGGAACAGGATGAGCGTGATCTGCGACGTCGCGGCGAGGATCACGAGGACGATGCAGATGGTGCCGGCCGCAGCGGCGCACCACAGGAGGAGATCGCCCAGCATCCTCCGCCCGCGTCCGCGAGCCCCGACCGCCTCGCCGGTCCGTGCTCGCCCTTCCCGACGGGTCGTGGTCATGACGACGTTCCCTGGATCTGCCAGGTCTGGGTCATCGTGAGCCCTTGCGCGCCGTTCCCCGCCGCCGTGGGCAGGGTCACCGCGAAGCAGTAGTTCACCTGCGCCGCCCCGTTCGCCGCGACCGCCTGCGTCGTCGTCCCCGCCGTCGTGAGGGTGGACCCGTCAGGAACGACAGCGGTCCCCGCCGGATACGTCGCCGCCGTGCAGGAGGTTCCGGTTATCGTCCGCACCCCATAGGTGAGATACGTCGCCAATCCCGTTCCACCCGGTGTTCCCGGCGTGAGCTGCAGCACCCCGGCCACCGAGGGGCTCGCGGTCCGCACGCTGAACAGCGCGTACGTCGTCGTTCCCGGTGCCATGGCGGTGGGCGGCAGCTGGAAGTTCAGCGCGGCCGCCGTTCCCGCCGTCGCGTGACTGGAGAAGGTCGTCCCGTCGGTGGCCCCGACGATGTCGAAGCGGCCCGCCGTGAAGGTCGCGGCGCCGTGTTCGGAGTCGTTCCAGGCGGCGAGGGTCGCGGTCGCGCCGACGCCCAGCACGAGACCCCCGGCGAGTATCGCCCGGATCCGGCGGGAGCGCATCCGTCCCTTCTCCCGCCTCACTCTGCGGGTGTCCATGAAGACTCAGCTCGTGGACGTGGCCGTGAACTTCCACGTGGCGTCCGTCACCAACCCGGGCTCCAGCGCGGCATCCGCCGTCACGGCGAAGCAGAGCTGCACCGCGGTGCCGGCCGTGTCGGCGGTCGCGCCCTCGGTGAGAGGTACGGTCGTCACACCGGTCTGCGCGTCGAGCGTGGCCCCGGTCGCGATGGGGGTGCCGACCGCCGAGGCCGCGTCGCATGTCGCCCCCGGCGCGAGTTGATAGACCGCGTAGGACAGATGGTCCGTGTTCGAACTCGCCGCCGGGTCCGCGGTCGTCCCGTCGGCGACCAGATCCGCTCCCGTCGTCGTCCCGGCGGCGAGCCGCACCCAGAGGCCGGCGTAAACGGTGTCGGACGGCGACATATTGCCGACCACCCCCGCCGGCAGAGTGAAGGCCAGTGCCGCTGCCGTGTCGCCGTCATCCACGTTGTGGTCACTGAAAGTCGTGCCATCCGTGGAGCCCTCCAGGTCGAAGGCCCCGGCCGTGAACGTCCCGGTCGCGAACTCGGAGTCGTTCCAGGCGGCGAGAACTCCCGCCACCCCCACACCCAGGACGAGACCACCCGCGAGCACCGCAAGGACTTTTCGTTGCGTCGTCTTCGTCGCCATCTTTTCCCCCCTCAGGAATCCGGTCTGCGCGGATGCCCGACGAGTAGAGCTCAGGCCTCCCGCGTGCTGGTATATTGCCGGACCCCGGGGGCGAGGACAAGCCCCTCTTCGCGGCAGCCGTCGTCAGCCTCGCCCACGCGCCGACGCCGTCCCGGCCCCGTCAGGGTTCGCGAGCGAGCACCCGGCGCGCCTCCCCCGCGACCTCGGACGCGATCGTGTCGAGCAGCGCGGAGCGCAGGTTCCACTGCTGCCAGTACAGCGCCACGCGCAGGATCGGACCGCCCAGCGCCACGAGTCCCGGCACCTCCTGCAGCCGCGGCACCATCCCCCACCCCAGCCCGAGGCCGACGGCCAGCGCATAGTCGTGCGACGCCGGGACGTAGTGCCGGGGAACCCCGGCCGCCGGCACTCCCCGCGCGGCCAGCCACTCGTGCTGGAGGGTGTCCCGGCGGTCGAAGTCGACGAACGGCGCGTGCGCCAGAGCACCGGGGGTCACGCCGTCCGGGAACCATCGACGGGCGTAGGCGGCTTCGGCCATGGCGCGGTACTCGAGCACGCCGAGGGGCGTGACCGTGCACCCCGCGACCGCCGTGGCCTCGCTCGTGACCGCCGCCATGACGGTCCCCGATTCGAGCAGGCGCGCGGTGAAGTTCTGATCGTCGCGATGAAGATCCAGATCGATGTCGTGCACAGCCGAGAGCCGGGCCATCGGAGGGAGGAACCAGGTCGCCAGGGAGTCCGCATTGACGGCCAGGGGCACCGTGATGCGGCGCCCTCCACCGCCTTCCTCGATCCCGACCCCGGCAAGCGCATCCTGCTCGAGGAGGGCGATCTGCCGCGCGAGCCGCACGACGGATTCCCCCGCCTCGGTGAGGCGGACCGGCTTGCTGCGCACGAGGAGGATCCGCCCGAGTTGCTGCTCCAGCGCCTTGAGACGCTGACTGACCGCGGATGGGGTGACCTGCAGTCGACGCGACGCGGCATCGAGGGTGCCCTCGTCGGCGACGGCGGCCAGCGTGGCGGCGAGCTCCGGGTCGATCCTCACATCAGCGATGCTAATGGTGCGGAAGGAATCTTCGCTGCACCTCATGCTCAGCCCTCCTAGGCTCGACACATGCTCACCGTCCTCGCCGGTCTCGGCCTCGGTCTCTCCCTCATCGTCGCGATCGGCGCGCAGAACGTCTTCGTGCTGCGTCAGGGCATCCGGCGCGAGCACGTCCTCGCCGTCGTGATCGTGTGCGCGCTCTCCGACGCCGTGCTGATCATCGCCGGCGTCGCCGGGCTCGGGTTCGTGCTGTCCGCCGCCCCCTGGCTCGTCGTCGTGGCTCGCTGGGCAGGGGCGCTGTTCCTGCTCGGGTACGGCCTGCTCGCGGCGCGGCGGGCCTGGCGTGGCGGCGAGGAGCTGGTGGTCGACGGGGGCGACGCCCCGGTCCTCGAGGCGTCCGGGGGCACCGGCACGCTCACCCGCACCCGCCTCGCCCCGGTGATCCTCACGACGCTGGCGTTGACGTGGCTGAACCCGCACGTGTACCTCGACACGGTGCTGATGCTCGGGTCGATCGCGGCGACGCACGGCGAGGAGCGGTGGCTGTTCGCGGCGGGGGCGGTCGCGGCGAGCATCCTCTGGTTCACCGCCCTCGGCTTCGGCGCCCGCTACCTCGGACGGTGGCTGCGCACCCCGCGCTCCTGGCGCCTCCTCGACGCGGTGATCGCGGTCGTGATGATCACGCTCGCGGTGAGCCTCGTGCTCCCGGTGCTGGGCGCCTAGGCGTTCACCCGGCCTCGATCTGCGTCACCCGCGCCCGGATGAGCGCGCGGACCGCCTCCACCGGCAGGGGGTGCTCCGGCTGGAACCGGATCGTCCCCTTGTCGAGGCTGACCCCGGGGTGACCGTCGAGGACGCCCGCCACGGCGGCGACCGCCTCGGGGCTGAACGGGTAGACGCCGATGTGCTTCTTCGCACGCATCACCGAGAGCAGCGGCTTGCCGTCGTACACGAGCGCCGGCATGCCGTAGCCGGTGCCCTGTTCCGCCTCCGGCACCTCCTCCGTGGCGATCGCGTACACGCCATCGATCACCGCACGGTCTGCGGCGTCGAGATCGGTCAGGTAGTCGTCGATGGTGCCCACGCACCGCATCCTGCCACCGATCGCCCGCGGGGTCGAGGACTCACGCGCCGTCGAGGGGCCGGAGGATGCGGGTGAGGAACCGCTGCGTGCGCTCGTGATGCGGAGCGCTGAACAGCTCGGCGGGCGGCCCCTGCTCGACGACGACGCCGTCGTCCAGGAAGAGCACATGGTCTGCGGCCTCGCGGGCGAAGCTCAGCTCGTGGGTGACGACGGCCATCGTCCATCCCTCATCGGCGAGCTCCTTGATGACGAGCAGCACCTCTCCCACGAGCTCCGGGTCGAGCGCGCTCGTCGGCTCGTCGAACAGCAGCAGGTCCGGCTGCAGGGCCAGTGCCCGCACGATGCCCACCCGCTGCTGCTGCCCGCCGGAGAGCTGATGCGGCCGCGCGTCCGCCTTGTCGGCGAGACCGACCCGGGCGAGCAGCGCCTGCGCCTCGGCGACGACCTCGGCCTTCGGACGGCCCTGCACCCGCCACGGCCCTTCGATCACGTTCTCCAGCACGGTCAGGTGCGGGAAGAGGTTGTGATGCTGGAACACCATCGCCGACCGATCACGCAACGCGAGCCGCTGCTGCTTCGCGACGCGGGGCTTCGGGCGGATCTCCGGTGCGAAGTCGATCTCCGGGCCCCCGGCCATCGCGATGGTGCCGGCGTCCGGGGTCTCCAGGCCGTTCAGGGCGCGCAGGACGGTCGTCTTCCCCGAGCCGCTGGGCCCGATGAGCACCACGACCTCGCCGCGGTGCAGGGTGAGGTCGAAGCCGCGCAGCACCTCGGTGGTGCCGAAGCTCTTGTGCAGGCCCCGTGCGGTGAGCAGCGGTTCGGCCGTGGGGTCAGTGCGCGACACGACTGTCGAGCCTCCTCTCCAGGGCGCTCTGCCCGAAGGAGAGCACCAGGCAGATCACCCAGTAGACCAGCGCCGCAGCCAGGTACAGCACCATGAACTCGAGCGTGGCGGAGGCGATCTGCTGCGCCACCTTGAACAGCTCCGTCACGAGGATCAGCGAGGTGAGGGAGGTGTCCTTCACGAGCGAGATGAACGTGTTGGACAGCGGCGGCACCGACACCCGGGCGGCCTGCGGCAGGATGATGCGGGTCAACGTGCGGGTGCGGTTCATCCCCAGCGTGTACGCGGCCTCCCACTGCCCCTTCGGGACCGAGAGGATCGCCGCCCGCACGACCTCGGCGCCGTAGCCGCCGACGTTGAGCGAGAGTGCGATGATGGCGCTCGGCCACGGATCGAGGGTCACCCCGACGGACGGCAGGCCGAAGAAGATCACGAAGAGCTGCACGAGCATCGGCGTGCCGCGGATCACCGAGATGTAGAACCGCGCGATGCCGGACACGACTGGATGCACCGAGATCCGCATCAGCGCCATGCCGATCGCGATCACGAGCCCCAGGACGAACGACACCAGGGCGAGCGGGATCGTCGCCGTCAGCCCCGCCCAGGCGATCGGCCCGAGCGAGGAGAAGAAGAGCTCCCAGGGATTCTGCATCGCCTACTGCGAGACGTCTTCGCCGAAGTACTTCTCGCTGATCTCGGCCAGGGTGCCGTCGGCACGGAGCTTGTCGAGCGCCTCGTCGACCGCATCGACGAGCGCCTCCTTGTCCTTCGTGAACACGAAGGCCTGCTCCCCGGCGTCGTCGGTCTCCGCGGCGATCTTCAGGCCCGTCGGGCTGTTGGTCGTCTCGTAGTCGAGGAAGGTCAGCTTGTCGTTGACGGTCGCGTCCACCCGCCCCTGGCGGAGGAGCTCCACGGCCTGCGCCCAGCCCTCGACGCCCTCGACCTTGGCACCGGACTCGGTGGCCAGCTCGTACCAGTTGCTCGTGAGGGACTGGGCCGTCGTCTTGCCCTCGAGGTCGTCGAAGGAGGAGATGGAATCGTCGTCCTCCTTGACCACGATCACGCCGGGCGACACCGTGTACGGGGTGCTGAAGAGGTACTTCGCCTCGCGCTCGTCGTTGATCGACACCTGGTTCGCGATCACGTCGAAGCGGCCGGCATCGAGGCCCGCGAAGATCGCGTCCCACTGGGTCTCCTGGAACTCGACCTTCAGGCCGAGCTCGTCGGCGACGGCCTGGATGATCTCGACGTCGTAGCCGGTGAGATCGCCGGAGCCGCCGTCGGCGTGGAAGCTGAACGGGCGGTAGGTGCCCTCGGTCGCGACCGTCAGCGTGCCGTCCTTGACCAGGCCGAAGTCGGAGCCGGCGGCACTCTCCCCGTCGGTGCTCGCAGGCGTGCTCGAGCCGCTGCAGGCGGTCAGGGCCGCGGCGGCGACGACGAGTGCGGTGACGGCGATGAGACGACGGGACATGGACCCTCCTGGGGCGAGAAAGCGCGGATGCGAGTTTACGCGACGACCGCGGGAACTCCCCCACAGTACGCGGCGCCTCCGACCTTGCCCGCATCGGATGACGCCGGATGTCGGGGCGGCGAGGCCTCCGGGAACGCAGAACGCCCCCGAGGAGGACCCGGGGGCGTTCGGTGCGACGGGTGCGAGACCCGTCGACGCGTCAGATGGCGTTGACGTCCAGCGGGATGCCGGGGCCGAACGTGGTCGACACCGCACCCTTCTGGATGTAACGGCCCTTGGCGCTGGACGGCTTGAGGCGGACGATCTCCTCGAGAGCGGCGTCGATGTTCTCGTTCAGCTGCTCGGCCGAGAACGAGGCCTTGCCGATGACGAAGTGCACGTTGGCGTGCTTGTCGACGCGGAACTCGATCTTTCCGCCCTTGATCTCCTCGACGGCCTTGGCCGGGTTCGGAGTAACGGTGCCGGTCTTCGGGTTCGGCATCAGGCCACGGGGACCGAGCACCTTGCCGAGACGGCCGACCTGGCCCATGAGCTCCGGGGTCGAGACCGCGGAGTCGAAGTTGGTCCAGCCGTCGGCGACCTTCTGGATGAGCTCGGCGCCGCCGACCTCATCGGCGCCGGCGGCGATAGCAGCCTCGGCCGCGGGTCCGGTGGCGAACACGATAACGCGGGCGGTCTTACCGGTGCCGTGGGGCAGGATGACGGTGCCGCGCACCATCTGGTCCGCCTTGCGGGGGTCGACGGCGAGCTTCAGCGCGACCTCGACGGTCGAGTCGAACTTCGCCGAACCGGTCTCCTTCGCGAGCGCGACGGCCTCGGACGGCGTGTAGAAACGGTCTGCCTCGATCTTCTCGGCGGCAGCCTTGTAAGCCTTGGACTTGGTAGCCATGATTATTCTCCTCAGCCCTCGACCGTGATGCCCATGGAACGGGCGGTGCCGGCGATGATCTTCGAGGCGGCCTCGATGTCGTTCGCGTTCAGGTCGGCCTGCTTCTGCTCGGCGATCTGACGGACCTGGTCCTTGGTGATCTTGCCGACCTTGACGGTGTGCGGGGTGGCCGAAGCCTTCTGCACGCCGGCCGCCTTCTTGATGAGCTCCGCTGCCGGCGGGGTCTTCAGGACGAAGGTGAAGCTGCGGTCCTCGTAGACGGTGATCTCGACGGGGATGACGTTGCCGCGCTGCGACTCGGTCGCGGCGTTGTACGCCTTGCAGAACTCCATGATGTTGACGCCATGCTGACCGAGCGCGGGGCCGATCGGCGGCGCCGGGTTGGCGGCACCGGCGTTGATCTGAAGCTTGATCAGGCCGGTCACCTTCTTCTTCGGTGCCATTCTCTTTCCTTTCCTCGAGGCGGATGCGAGCATCCGCTTCTCCCACGGCTCCGGCCTCTCCGGCCCGTGGTCGTCTGCGCGCCCTTCGACAAGCTCAGGGACCCATGCGGGCTATCGCACAAACCACGTAAGTCTACCTGATCTCTCCCCCGCTGGCGAGCCGGCCCCTTCCGTACGAGCCGGCCCGTTGCGTACGTCCGCAAGGGGCCGGGAGGCACGAAAGGGGGTGGGTCGACGGAAAGAAAACGGCCGCCCCGGAAGGGACGGCCGTTCTCGAGACAGTGTCAGATCATCTTGGTGACCTGGTCGAACGACAGCTCGACCGGGGTCTCGCGCTCGAAGAGGGAGACGAGGACCGTGAGCTTGCCGCTCTCCGGCTTGATCTCGCTGATCGAACCGGGAAGACCCGCGAACGAGCCCTCCTTGATCGTGATGGTCTCGCCGATCTCGAAGTCGACCTCGGCGGGAAGCGGGCGGGCGACGGCGACGCCGCCCTTGGCCGCGATGTTCTTGGCGGTCGGGACGTCCTTGACCTCGACGAGGGACTTCAGCATGTTGAAGGCCTCTTCGAAGCGCAGCGGCGTCGGGTTGTGGGCGTTGCCCACGAAGCCGGTGACGCCGGGGGTGTGCCGCACGACCGACCAGGTGTCTTCCGTGAGCTCCATGCGCACCAGCACGTAGCCGGGGATGCGCACACGGGTGACCATCTTGCGCTGGCCGTTCTTGATCTCGACGACGTCCTCCATCGGGACCTCGACCTGGTAGATCTCGTCCTCGACCTCGAGCGTCGACTTGCGCTGCTCGATGTTCGCCTTGACCTTGCGCTCGAAGCCGGCGTACGAGTGGATGACGTACCACTTGCCGGGGAGCATGCGCAGGTCCATGCGGAAGGCCTCGTACGGGTCTTCCTCGGAAGCCGACTCGTCGTCGTCGGACTCGGCGGCGGGACGGTCGTCCTCGCCGTTCACGTCAGGTCCCTCGTACGGGGTGACCTCGTCGGCCGCCTCGGCCTCCTGCTCCGCGACCTCCTCGGCCACGGAATCGTTGAGGACCTCGGCGGCGGCTTCGGACTCCGCGGCTTCGTCCAGGTTCAGAGCGTCGTTCACGATGGCGTCCGCCTCCGGGTCGTCGATGTCGATGTCGATGTCTTCCGTCTCCTGCTCGCCGTCCTCGTCCTCGACGTGGACCGCGACGTGCTCGGCAGAGGTGACCGAGAGCTCCTCGGCGGCGAGCACGTTGCCCTCCTGGGCCTCGTCCTCCTCGCTGGACTGCTCTGCGGCGGTCGCCCAGTCGGCGTCGTCGGAATATCGTTCAGACACGTTGCTTCTTCTCCATAGCTGCGGCTGTCGCCGCGGGGGTCATCAGCCAGGGATTCCGAACACGTAGTGCGTCAGGAGCCCGAAGACGTAGTCGAGACCGTAGACGATGCCCATGACGATCAGGACGAAGACGAGCACCACACCCGTGAACTTGAAAAGCTCCTTGCGGGTCGGGGTGACGACCTTGCGCAGTTCGGCGATGACCTGGCGGATGAACAGGGCGATGCCCCCGAAGAACCGGGAGAAGGGGTTGCCCTTCTTCTGGCGCGTGGCGCCGGCCGCGACGACGTCGCCGCGCGGTTCGTCCTGATCCATCCTGAATGTACCTTTCGTGTGTCAGCGTGCGCTGACGCGCAGGGCGGACAGGAATCGAACCTGCAACCTGCGGTTTTGGAGACCGCTGCTCTGCCAATTGAGCTACCGCCCTAGAGACCCGGAGGTCTCGGGGATGCCCTCCCCACCCTGCCACCGGCCGATGTCGTAGACGCCAGGCACGGCGAAAGAATGCAGAGAACAACTGCTCACCAAGCATACGGCATCGATCCGGTGGTGCCGAACAGGAAGCGGAACCCGCGTTGTTGCTAGGCTCGGCGGGCGGACGAAGCAGGAAGGGACGCATGTGAGTGGGGATGTGCAGCAGTTCCAGGTGGATCTGCGCGGAGTCGTCGATCTGCTCAGCCGGCACATCTACTCCAGTCCCCGGGTCTATCTGCGGGAGCTGCTCCAGAACGCGAGGGACGCGATCGCGGCGCGCCGTGAGGTCGACGGGGGCGGGAGCCGCATCCGCATCACGCCGCTCACCGCGCAGACCGGTGAGTTCGTGCTCCGCGACGACGGGGTGGGCCTGACCGCAGCCGAGGTCGCCGATCTGCTCGCGACCGTCGGACGCAGCTCCAAGCGGGACATCTTCGACCTCCCCCGGAGCGACTTCCTCGGCCAGTTCGGCATCGGGCTGCTGAGCTGCTTCATGGTCGCCGACACCATCGTCATCCGCTCCCGCAGCGCCAGAGGCGGACCCGCGGTGGAGTGGACGGGCAGCGCCGACGGCACGTTCCGCGTCGCGGAGATCGACGACGACCTGCCGATCGGCACCAGCGTGCACCTCGTGCCGCGCTTCGACGCCGACGAGCTGCTGCGGCCGGCGGCCGTGCACGAGCTCGCGACCACGTTCGGGGAGTTCCTGCCGGTGCGGGTGACCATCGACGCGCCGGGCGGGGACATCGACGTGACGCGCGAGCCGCCCTTCCTCGACCCCGCCGCCGACATCGAGGCGGCCGTGCAGTACGGTCGCGACCTGCTCGGGGCCGCCCCGCTGGACGTGATCCCGCTGAGCGAGCCGGCGACCGGGACGCAGGGCCTGGCGTACGTGCTGCCCTTCGCACCCCCGCCCGGCGCCCGCCAGGCGACCCGTATGTACCTGGGGCGCATGCTGCTGTCCGAGCGCGTCGACGACGTCCTGCCCGACTGGGCCTTCTTCGTGCGCGCCGTCGTCGACTCCACCGGCCTCGCGCCGACCGCGAGCCGCGAATCCCTCGTCGAGGACACGGCCCTGGAGCACGTCCGGGAGCAGCTCGGCGCCGGGATCCGCCGCTGGGTGCTCGAACTCGGGCTGCGCGAACCGCATCGTCTCGCGCAGTTCGTCGCCGTGCACGAGGTCGGACTCAAGTCCCTGGTGCGCCACGATGAGGAGCTCGCGCGCTTCATCACCCGCTGGCTCACCGTGGAGACGACGCACGGCACGATGCGGATCGGCGAGCTCGTGGAGCGTTACCCTCACGTGCGCTACGCCCAGACCGTCGACGAGTTCCGCCAGGTGGCGGGCATCTCCCCCTCGGACGAGGTGCTCGTCAACGGCGGCTACCTCTATGACGCCGATCTGATCCGCCTGCTCCCCGACCTCTACCCGCAGGTCACGGTCGAGCAGGTCGATGTGACCGGGGAGCTCGATCGCCTCGACCCGCCGCCGCTCGACGACCGGGACATCGCGATGGCGTTGGAGTCCCGCGCCGGCGCCGTGCTCGCCGCCTCCGACTGTGCCGTCGTGGTCAGGGCGATCGATCGCCCCGAGCTGACCGGGCTCTACGTCGCGGATCCCGAGGTGCTGCGGACGATCGATCGCGGACGCACCAAGGGCATCGCGAGCACGCTCTGGGGCGGGGTGCTCGACCGCATCGACCAGACGCTCTCGTCCGCGCGAGACGACGACCTCACGGCGCGGCTGTGCCTGAACTGGTCCAACCGCGTCGTCCGCGCCCTCGTCCGCGTCGAGGACGACGCCGTGTTCGCGCGCACGGTCCAACTCCTCTACATCCAGGCGCTCCTCGCAGGTCACCACCCGCTCTCGGACGCCGATCGGGCGCTCATGACCAGCGCCCTCTCCGACCTCGTCTCGCTCTCCGCCGGGATCGAGGGGGACACGCTCCCCTTCGACGCGCGCTGACACCCCCGACTACCCGAAAGGGCCCTCCATGGCACGTCCGAAGAAGCGCTTCCAGCAGCTCATCGAGGAGATCGATCGCACCCCGTGGGGCCCGGCCGAGCAGGCCCTCGTGGCGGAGGCCGTCGCCCTGGCCATCGAGATCGGCGACGAACGGCTGGAGTACGAGGCCCGCATGCGCCAGACCGCCTCGGCGAACATGGTCGGGGCCACCGACGTCATGCTCAACTCCTTCGCCTGGTGCCTGGCGCATCACGACGCCGACCCGCAGCGGTTCCCCGCCGACCTCGACAACGGCGGGGCCGACCTCATGTGGCAGTTCAAGTGGATGGCGTCGTCCCTGCGCTCCTCCCCCGCCTTCTCGCAGGAGCAGATCGCGGCGGTGCTCGACGACATGGAGGCGCACTACCGCGCCGCAGGGCTCGGCCTCAGCGGCGTGCTGACCGCCCGCTTCGAGGACGCCTGGGATGCCGGTCGGTTCGACGCCGCCGAGGCCCTCCGGGTGCAGCTCGAGGCCACGCCGCGCGACGAGCACAGCCACTGCGATGCGTGCAGCCGCAGCCAGTTCGCGGGATTCTTCGCGGAGACCGACCGGGACGCCGACGCGATCCGCCTCGTCGAGGAGATGCTCGAGGGCGGGTTCTCGTGCGGCGAGGAGCCGGAGCACGCCCTGTCCCGCGTGCTGCTGCCGTACCTGCGTGCCGGTCGCGCGGAGGACGCGAAGACCGCGCACCTGCGCAGCTACCGCCTGGCGAAGGACAACCCGGACAACCTGCGCATCGTGGCCAACAACATCGTGTTCGCCGCGATCACCGGCAACGAGGCGCGGGCGCTGGCCCTGATCGAGAAGCACATCGCGTGGCTGGCCCACGACGGCCTCAACGTCGACGCGCACTTCGCCGCCCTCACCGCCTTCGCGGTCGCTCTCGACCGCGTCACCGCCGCCGGACACGGCGACACCCCGGTCCGCGGCGCCGACGCCCCGGCGCTCGTGCCGCTGCTGGGCGCGCACGACGGCCCGTGGAGCGCCGCCGAGCTCGCCGCGACCGCCTGGTCGACGGCCGAGCGCATCGGCGCACAGTTCGACGAGCGGGACGGCACTGACGGCCACGCCCGCAGCCTCGCCCGGATGCGCGCTCTCGCCGACGAGAGCTACGACGTCCCGATCCGCTCCGACGCGTTCGTCGCCCCCGCGCCGGCCGCGACCCCGACCGACCCGGACGGCTGGTTCGAGCGGGCGATGCAGCTCGCGCAGTTCGGCGCCGAGCAGGAGACCCTCGCCGCCCTCCCGCACGCCCTGGAGATCGACGACGCCGCCAAGCGCGCGCAGCTCCTGTCGATGCACCTCGGCATCCTCGTCGCACTCGATCGCGTGGACGAGGCCGAGCGCCTTCTCCCCGAACGGATCGCCGCGCTTCGGACCGCCGGGAACGACGCGCAGGCCGACCTCGAGGAGCGGCTCGGCCTGGCGACCTTCGGCCTGCACACCGACGAGACCATGGCGGCGCTCGAAGAGGAACTGGCCGAGGCCGACCGTCTTCCCGCGTGGTCGCGCGGCGATCTGGCGATCAGCCGCGCGTCGCTGCACCTCCGGGCGGAGGAGCCGGATGCGGCGCTCGACCTCGCCGAGCTCGCCGCGCGCTCGTTCGCGGAGGCCGAGGACACCCGGCTGTCCAACACCACGACCCTCGTGGCGATCGGCGCCGTGCTGAGCAAGGGCGACCTCGACGCCGGTCGCACGCTCCTCGACCGCTTCCTCTCCCAGGAGGACCTGTCCGCCGGACACCGGGCCCACGCGCTGCAGACCCGGGCCCGCGTACGCGGCGGCACGGGTGCGTACCAGGACGGGGCCGTCGACGCCGACGAGGTGTGCCGGCTGCTCGCCGAACTCGGCGCCACCCGCGCTCTCGCCGAGGCCCATGTGCTCGCGGGCGCGCTCTGGGAGGACGCCGAGGAGCCCGAGAAGGCCGTCGCCCGCTACCGTCTGGCCGCTCGCCTGCAGGACGACGGCGATCGCACCGGCGTCGACTTCCGGCTGGCCAGGGCGATGCTCCGCGCGGGAGACGCGGAGGAGGCAGCCGAGCTCTTCGGCGACGTGCTCCAACGCGAGGAGAACGCCGAGACTCCGGCGGGTTCGCGCGCCATGACCGCCTCGCTCCTGGCCCGGTCGCTCGCCGAGTCCGGCGAGTTCGGTCAGGCGGTCGGCGCACACGGCTACGCGGCCGAGCTGTTCGGGCAGGCGGAGTCCCACGCCGACCAGGCCATGGCCATGACGGAGCAGGCGAAGATCCTCGCCCGGTTCGAGGAGCACGACGACGCCGTCCGGCTGCTGGAGGGCGCTGCGGACATCGTGCGGCGTGCCCCCGAGGCCGTCGGTGCGCTGTCCGAGGTGCTGCACAGCCTCGGCCAGGCCTACGCAGGCCGGGGTGACGAGCGCGCCTTCCCGCTCTTTGACGAGGTCGCCGCGCTCGCCCAGGAGCATGAAGCCGGCTGGCTGCTCGCTGACGTGACCGACTCTCGCGGCCGCGCGCTCGCTCAGCTGGGCCGGACCGATGAGGCCGTCGCCGCGGCTCTCACCGCCGCCGACGGTTTCGCGGCGCTCGGCGACCAGGGCGCCGCCGGAAGCTCGGAACTCTTCGCGGGCCGGGTGCTCGCGGGGAACGACCGCCCGGCCGATGCCGTGCCGGTGTACCGGAGCGCCCTGGAGCATGCCGAGGGCTTCCCACCGCTGCGTCAGGTGGCGGCACTGGAGCTCGGCGACATGCTGGAGGCACTGGGGCGGCACGCCGAGGCCGCAGAGGTCAGGGCACTCGTCGAGAGCTGACACGACACCGGCTCGGGGTCCGGAGGGGGTCCCGAGCCGGCGTCACGTGGCGGAGGGCCGCGTCAGAAGAGCTGACGCCAGTTCGCCCGTGCGAGGTCGAGCAGCTCGTCGCCGCGACCCGACATGACCGTGCGGATGGCGTAGAGCGCGAAGCCCTTGACCTGCGCGGCCTCGATCGCGGGCGGCATGGACAGCTCCTGGCGCTCGGTCACGACGTCGAGGAGCGCGGGACCATCGTGCGCGAGGACCTCGCGGACGGCCTCCGGCAGATCCTCGCTGCGCTCCACCCGACGGGCGAAGATGCCCATGGCCTCGGCGATCGCCGCGAAGCTGGGGTTGTCCAACCCGGTGCCGTAGGTGACGAAGCCGGCGGCCTTCATCTCCAGCTCCACGAAGTTCAGCGACGAGTTGTTCACCACGATCGTCTTGACCGGGAGACCGTTCTGGGTGAGCGTGAGCAGCTCGCCGAGCATCATCGCGAGGCCGCCGTCGCCGGCGAGCGCCACGACCTGACGATCCGGATGCGCGACCTGCGCGCCGATGCCGTGCATCAGGGCGTTCGCCATCGAGCCGTGCGTGAACGATCCGATCAGCCGGCGCCCCTCGGTCATGGACAGGTAGCGCGCGGCCCAGACGGTGGGCGAGCCCACGTCGGCGGTGAAGATCGCGTCGTCGGCGGCATACTCGTCCAGCAGTCGGGCGAGGTACTGCGGATGGATGGGCCGCTTTCCCTTGGCCGGCACCGCGAGCTCGTCGAGCTTCTTCCGCGTCTTCCGGTAGTGGGCCACGGCGTCGTCGAGGTGGCCGCGGTCGTCCTTCCGCGCGAGACGGGGCAGCAGGGCTTCGGCGGTCGCCTTCACGTCACCGACGAGGCCAAGGTCGAGCGGGTGCCGCTTGCCGAGCTGGGACCCGCGGATGTCGACCTGGATGGTGGTCGCGTGCTCCGGGTAGAACTGCTCGTACGGGAAGTCGCTGCCGAGGACGAGGAGCGTGTCGGCGGCCTCCATGGCCCGGTAGCCGGACGCGAAGCCGAGCAGCCCGGTCATCCCGACGTCGAACGGGTTGTCGTACTCGATGAACTCCTTGCCCCGCAGCGCGTGGACGATGGGGGCTCCGAGCGCGTCGGCGAGCGCGATCACCTCGTCGTGCGCGCCCTCCACGCCGGCCCCGGCGAGGATGGTGACCTTCTTCGCCGCGTTCAGCATGGTCGCGGCCTTCTCCAGCTCCGGGCCGCTGGGCTGGATCAGCGGGCGGGTGCGCTCGATCACCACGGCGCGGTCGTCCGCGATCTCGGACAGCGCCACGTCACCGGGGATCACGAGGACGGCGACGCCGCGCTGCTCGATGGCCGCGCGCATCGCGATCTCCATCAGCCGCGGCATCTGCGACGGGTCAGCGACGTATTCGACGTACACGCTGCACTCGCGGAACAGCTCCTGCGGGTGGGTTTCCTGGAAGTACCCGGTGCCGATCTCGACGGTCGGGATGTGCGCGGCGATGGCCAGCACCGGCACGCGGGAGCGCTGCGCGTCGTACAGGCCGTTGATGAGGTGCAGGTTGCCGGGGCCGCACGAGCCCGCCACGACGGCGAGGTCTCCGGTGGTGCCGGCGTCGGCCGCGGCGGCGAAGGCGGCGGACTCCTCGTGGCGTACGTGCACCCAGCGGATCCGGCCGTCCTTGCGGAGGGCGTCCGTGAGTCCGTTCAGGGAGTCGCCCGGGATGCCGTAGACCCGGTCGACTCCGTTGGCGTTCAGAGTCTTGACGATGTTCTCAGCGACGTTGGCCATACCCCGACCCTACGCCCGCCGAGGCCTCCCCGGGCCGGGCTCAGTACTCCTGCGGGCCGTCCCGGTCGGGCTCGGGATCGCGCCGGAACGCGCGGCCGGACACCGACGTCGGGGCGATGCGCACGTACACGCGCTTGTCGGTCGGGATCCACGGACGCAGACCCGCCGCCTCCGCCCGCTCGATGTCGGCGTCGGTCTCCAGAGCCTCCGCACGCCCGCGCACGATGACGCTCCAGGCGGCGGTGTCCGTGTGGTCGTCGACCTCGAAGAGCACGTCGGCGTTGACCGTCAGCTCGAACAGCTTGCTCCCGGGGGCCGTGCGGAACAGGAGTCCTTCGCCGTCCACGGCATAGTTCACGGGGAAGATGTCGATGGTCTCGCCGACCCGGGTCACGAGCCGCCCGAGCTCCTGGCTGCGCAGGTGCTCCCAGCTCTGCTCCGCGGTGAGGGACTGGACCGGATCCGTGTGCGCACTCATGCCGCCATTGTGCCTCGTCTGTCCTCGACGCGCACCCCGTCGACCCGGCCCCTCTCGTGCGAGCGGCCCCCTTGCGTGCGCACGCAAGGGGGCCGCTCGGCCGCAAGGGGGTGGGTCGACGGTCAGCCGATGCGGATCAGCTTCTTGTTGACGAACTCGTCGGCGGCGAGGTGGCCGAGCTCCCGAGCCGTGCCGCTGCGCTTGATGCCGCCGAACGGGAGCTCGGGGCTGTCGGCGAGCACGAGGTTCACGTAGACCATGCCGGCCTCGATCCTGTCGGCCACCCGCTCCGCCTGCGCCTCGTCCGTCGTGAAGACGTAGGAGCCGAGACCGAACGTGGTGTCGTTGGCCAGCGCGACCGCCGCCTCCTCGTCCGCGACACGGTAGACGACGGCCGCGGGGCCGAACAGCTCCTCGCGGTAGACGTCCATCTCCCGGGTCACGTCGGCGAGCACGGTCGGTGCGAAGAACGCCCCGTCGCGCGTGCCGCCCGTGAGCAGGGTCGCACCCTGGGCCACGGCGGTGTCGATCTGCTTCTGCAGGTTCTCCGCCGCCGCCTCCGACGAGACCGGGCCGAGGACCGTGTCGTCGAGCGTGGGATCGGTCGCCTCTACGGCCGCCATCGCCGCCGTGAACTTCTCCACGAACGCGTCGTAGAGGTCGTCGACGATGATGAAGCGCTTGGCGCCGTTGCAGGCCTGCCCGTTGTTGTCGAGGCGCGCGTCCACGCCCGCCTGCACGGTGGCGTCGAGGTCGTCGGTGGAGAGCACGATGAACGGGTCGGACCCGCCGAGCTCCAGTGCGACCTTCTTGAGGTTGCGGCCCGCGACCTCGGCGACCGCGGCGCCGGCACGCTCGGAGCCGGTCAGCGACACGCCCTGAACCCGCCAGTCCGCGATCATCGCCGCGATCTGGTCGTTCGTGGCGAGCACGTTCTGGTACGCACCCTTGGGGAAGCCGGCGTCGTGGTAGATCGCCTCGATCGCGCTCGACGACTCCGGGCACTGCGGCGCGGGCTTCAGGAGGATCGTGTTGCCGACGATCAGGTTCGGCGCGGCGAAGCGCACGATCTGGTACGCCGGGAAGTTCCACGGCATGATGCCCACGAGCGGTCCCAGCGAGGAGCGGCGGATGATCGCCGACCCCTCCCCGAGGATCTTGATGGGCTGGTCGGCCATGATGTCCTCGGCCTGGTCCGCGTAGTACTCCGCGATGTCGGCGGCGAAGTCGACCTCGCCGAGTGCGGCTTCCCGCGGCTTGCCCATCTCGCGCACGAAGATGTCGGCCAGCTCCTCGCGGCGCTCGCGGTGCAGCTCGGCTGCACGGCGCAGCAGCGCGGCACGGTCGGCGACCGTGGTGGAGCGCGACCACTCGCGGTGGGCCTCGTCCGCGGCGGCGACGGCCTCCTCGATCTGCGCGTCGGTGAACGTGTCGTACGACGCCAGGGTCTCGCCGGTGGCGGGGTTGACGACGGCGTAGTCGGTCATGAGTTGTCCTCTCGTGTGCTGGGGCCCTTCGACAGGCTCAGGGACCCAGGCCGTTCAGGGGGAAGGTCAGGAGACCGGGATCAGCGTGTACTTGGTGGACAGGTACTCGTGGATGCCCTCGAAGCCGCCCTCGCGGCCGACGCCGGACTGCTTGACGCCGCCGAAGGGAGCCGCCGCGTTGGAGACGACACCCACGTTGAGACCCATCATGCCCGTCTCCAGCGCGTCGATCATCCGCTGACCGCGCTGCAGGTTCTCGGTGAAGACGTAGGAGACCAGGCCGTACTCGGTGTCGTTGGCGAGGCGCACGGCCTCGTCCTCGGTCTCGAAGGTCGCGATCGCGAGCACCGGACCGAAGATCTCCTCGCGGAGGATCGCGGAACCGGGGACGACGTCGGTGAGGACCGTGGGCTCGTAGAACGTGCCGGTGCCCTCGAGCGCCTTGCCGCCCGCGAGCAGGGTCGCTCCGCGCTCGACGGCGTCGTCCACGAGCTCGCCGGCCTTGGCCACGGCGTCCTCGTCGATGAGCGGGCCGATCGCCACGCCCTCCTCCGTGCCGCGGCCGATCTTCATGCCGTTGACACGCTCGGTGACGCGCTTGGCGAACTCGCCCGCGACGTCCTTGTGCACGATGAAGCGGTTCGCCGCCGTGCAGGCCTGACCGATGTTGCGGAACTTCGCGGCGAGAGCGCCGTCCACGGCCTTGTCGAGGTCCGCGTCGTCGAACACGACGAAGGGGGCGTTGCCGCCGAGCTCCATCGACACCCGGAGCACGCCCTCGGCGGCCTGCGCGATGAGCTTGCGGCCGACCTCGGTCGACCCGGTGAAGGACAGCTTGCGCAGACGCGGGTCGGCGATGATCGGCGCCGACAGGGCGCTCGACTTCGAGGTCTGCACGACGTTGACGACGCCCTTGGGCAGACCGGCCTCTTCGAGCAGGGTCGTGAAGAAGATGGTCGTGAGCGGCGTGAGTGCCGGGGGCTTGATCACCACGGTGCAGCCGGCGGCGAGGGCGGGGGCGATCTTGCGCGTGGCCATGGCGAACGGGAAGTTCCACGGCGTGACGAAGAACGACGGACCGACGGGGCGCTGCGACACGATCATGTGACCGGTGCCCTCGGGGTTCAGGCCGTAGCGGCCGCTGATGCGCACGGCCTCCTCGCTGAACCAGCGGAGGAATTCGCCGCCGTAGGCGACCTCGCCGCGGGCCTCGGCGAGGGGCTTGCCCATCTCGAGCGTCATCAGCAGCGCGAGGTCCTCCTTGCGCTCCTGCACGAGATCGAACGCCCGGCGGAGGATTTCGCCGCGCACGCGCGGCGCCGTCGCGGCCCACTCGTCCTGCGCGGCGACGGCGGCGTCGAGCGCCCGGATGCCGTCCGCGGGGGTGGCGTCGGCGATCGTGCGGATCACCTGGTTCGTCGAGGGGTCCTTGACGTCGAAGGTCGCGCCGGTCTCCCCCTCGATCCACTCCCCGCCGATGAAGAGGCCGGTGGGGATGCTGTCGAGCAGCGCCTGCTCGTTCTGAGTGCTCATGGATTCTCTCTCTTTCAGACGGACGTGGGACGACGACGACGGCTGGGCGGAGCGTCCATACCCAGCGTCTCACCGCGGAAGAAGGCGGGGCGGCGGATGGCGTTCCAGATCATCACGGCGATGCCGACGACGATGATGAGGATGCCGAGGATGAAGACGATCCCGATGCCGCCGATCTCCGACCCGGAGCCGTAGGCCGGGTCCATGGAGTCGATCAGCGTGGTGAAGAACAGGATCGCCAGGATGATGCCGCCCACCAGCGGGAACAGGAAGGTGAAGAAGACGTTCCGCGCCGAGTCGAACCACTGCTTGCGGAAGTACCAGACGCAGGCGAACGCGGTGATCCCGTAGTAGAAGCAGATCATCATGCCGAGCGTGAGGATCGTGTCCCACAGCGTGTCCTCGCTGACCACGCGCATCACCGCGTAGAACGCGGAGGCCACGATGGCCGACACGATCGTGGCGTAGCCCGGGGTGAAGAACCGTGGGCTCACCTTCGCGAACGACTTCGGGAGCGCACCGTAGTGGCCCATCGCGAGCAGGGTGCGGGCCGGACCGACGAACGTCGACTGCAGCGACGACGCCGAGCTCGTGAGCACCGCGAGAGAGACGAGGAACGCGAGCGGCCCGAGGATCGGTCCGGAGAGGTGGAAGAACACGTTCTCCTGGATGTCGCCGTTGCCGAGGCCGAGCTCCCCCGTGCCGACGCCCGCGAACATGATCATCGCGACGGCGAGGAGCAGGTAGAGCGAGACGATCGTGAGCACGGTGACGGTGGCCGCCCGCCCCGGGGTCTTCTCCGGGTCCTTCGTCTCCTCGTTCATCGTGAGGGTGACGTCCCAGCCCCAGAAGATGAAGATCGACAGCGACAGACCGGCGGCGACCGCGCTGAACGACGAGATCGCGAACGGGTTGAACCAGTTGAGGTCGAACGGCTGGTAGTCGAAGCCGTTGCCGCCCACGGCCTGCACGATCGCGGCGACCGCGAAGAACACGAGCACGAGGATCTGGAATCCGACGAGCCAGTACTGCAGCTTCTGCGTGGTCTGCATGTCGCGGTACGACACCCACGTCGCGCCGAGCATGAAGAGCAGGCAGACGCCGATGTTGATCCAGGTCACGCCGGCGAGATCGGCGATCTCCGCGTTGCCCGTGATCTGCGACAGCAGCAGGAACAGGAAGTCGACCGCGACGCCGGCGAGGTTGGACAGCACGAGGATCGTGGCGACCACGAGACCCCAGCCGGCCATCCAGCCCACCCACGGCCCGAACGCCCTGGCGGCCCAGGTGAAGGAGGTGCCGGAGTCGGGCATGCGGTTGTTGAGCTCGCGGTAGCCGAAGGCGACCAGAAGCATCGGGATGAAGCCGACGAGGATGATCGCCGGGATCTGCGCGCCGACCTCGGACGCGGTGGGGCCGACGGCGGCCGTGAACGTGTAGGCGGGGGCGATGCACGAGATGCCGATCACGACGGCGCCGATCAGGCCGACGGTGCCGGCGCTCAGGCCCTTCGTCGAGATTCCGGTCGTGACGCCGGATGCGGGCTCCGTCGCCCGGTTGGTGCTGCTCATCAGCGGTCTCCTGCTTCATCGCGGGTACGCGGGACGACGATCATGGGGACGGGCAGTTCGTGCAGCATCTTCGCCGCCGTGGAGCCCAGGAAGAGTCGGCGCGGCTGCGCCAGCCGGCTGGAGCCGACGAGCACGACCTCGCCGGGGAGCCAGGAGAGCCCGGCGACGGCGTCCTCCACCGTCTCGCCGGGGGCCTCCTCGACGACGGCGCCGAGGCCGTCCGGCAGCCGCTCGGCGGCGACGGCCAGCACCTGGTGCGCGTGCTCGCTGCCGGCGAGGCGGATCGCCCCGGTGTCGAGTCCCGGGGGCACGTCGAACGGCACGAGCGACACCAGCCGCAGGCTCACCTCGGCGGCGCCGGCGAGGGCGACGGCCTGGTCGAGCACGCCCTCCGCGCCGGGCCGGGTGCCCACGGCGACGGTGACGCGCGGGAGCACGTGGTCGTCCTGCTGCGCGAGACCGGACGGCGCGAGGGCCACCGGGATCGGCGAGGAGTGCAGCAGCTCCGACGCGACGCTGCCCAGGCGGTGCCGGCCGAAGAGGCCTCCACCGGCCGTGCCGATCACGATGACGCTGGCGTCGAACTCCTCACCGGCGGCGATGAGGCACTCGGCGAACGACTCCGAGAAGCGCACGTGGCCGCTGCGCACGAGCTCCTGCGGCAGACGCACCACCGCGTCCTGCAGCCAGCTCCGCGCCTGCTTCCGGATGACGTCCTCGTAGGCGCGCTCCGGTGGCACGGCGGCGCTGCGGGTGCCCTCGGTCGGCAGCACGATCACGAGGTGCAGGGTCGCGCCGATGCTGCGCGCCAGTCGTGCGGCCAGCGCCGCCGCGTCGGCCCCCGCATCCGTCGCCGTGTAGCCGACGACGACCGAGCCGGTCATCAGCCGATGCTCTCGGGAGCGCCGGCCTCGCGGCGGGCGTCGACGATGTTCGCCGCGACGAGGTGGCCCATGCGGATCGCCCCGTCGACGTGCTGGTAACCCGCTCCGGCCATGTCGCTGCAGGCGAAGTGGATCGGTCCGACCGGCGTGCGCAGGTCGGCGCCGTAGCGGTGCAGACCCCCGAGGTCGAAGCTCGCGGCGTACGCGCCGCGGGTCCACTCCTCGCTGCCCCAGTCGCTCTCGTAGTAGACGACCGGGTTCTTGGCCTCGGGACCGTAGTAGTGCGAGAGCGACTCGAGGATGCGCTCCTTGCGCTCCTCGGCCGACAGCTCGAACACGCCGTCGGCGTTGGCGTCGGACACGAAACCGACCAGGGTGCCGCGCTCGTCCCCGTGGTTGGTGTTGTCGTACGCCTCGTGCGACAGCTCGTACGGGCTGAACGCCGTACCGCTCAGGCCCTGCTCGCGCCAGAACGGGCTGTCGTAGACGGCGTGCACCTTGATGACGAAGCCCATCGACAGGTGCTGGTGCAGCTGGTGCTGACGACGCGGCAGCGGCGGGACGAAGGAGATGCGGTTGTAGAGGATGGGGGCGTGCGCGAGGATCGCGTACCGTGCCCGGACCGTGAGGTCGTCGGTGGTCGCCACGACCCCGTCGTCCGACCACTCCAGGCTGCGGACGGGCTGGTTCAGCAGCACGTCGTCACCCAGGCGCTCGGCGAGGCGCAGCGGCACCTGCTGGAGCCCTCCCACGACGCGCTTGTCGAGGATGAAATCGGCGTCGACGAGATTCGAGTACGAGCCGGCGGACGCCGCCATCAGCAGCGACTGCAGGAGCGAGAAGGCATGGGTCGGCTTGGTCAGCATCGCCGAGCCGGTCGCGAAGGCGAGGTTGCGCACGGCCTCGTCGTCGTCGGTCTGCGACCGCAGCCAGGCGTCCCACGAGATGGAGTCCCACTCGGCCGCGTTCGGGTGCTCCCACGGCTTGTCCGGGTCGATCTCGGCGACGAGGGCATCGAGGATGCCGGTGATGCGGGCGATCACGGCCTCGGTCTCCGCCGACACCGGGAACATCTCGCCCGTGAAGCGGTGGGCCTGGCCATCCGGGCCGACGTAGACGCTGTCACCCTCGCGGTAGCGGCTGTAGGTCTCGAGCCCCAGCTCCTCGATCGTGTCCTTGAGGGCGTCCTGGTCGGGCGAGACCCACTGGCCGCCGATCTCCAGCATGGCGCCGTCGATCACGTCGGTCCACAGCCGGCCACCCACGCGGTCGCGGGCCTCCAGCACGGCGACCGACAGTCCGGCCTTCCGCAGGTCGTTGGCCGCCGTGAGCCCTGCGGCTCCGGCGCCCACGATCAGCACGTCGCGGGTGATCTCAGCCATCTGCAACTCCTTCGTCGTCGGGGGATGCGGGGGAAGAAGTACCGGTCGCGTCCCGAAATCCCCCGATCCGGGGACGCGACCGGACAGTGTCAGGCGCCGGCGAGCGCCTCGGCCACGACGTCGAGGCCCTCGTTCAGCAGCTCGTCGCCGATGGACAGCGGCGGGAGGAAGCGGATGACGTTGCCGTACGTGCCGCAGGTGAGGACGATGACGCCCTGAGCGATGCACGCCTTGGCCACGGCGGCCGTGAGCGCGGCGTCCGGAGCCTTGGTCTCCGGGTCCACGAACTCGGCCGCGACCATCGCACCGTGACCGCGGACGTCGCCGATGCGGGCGTCCTCGGACTGGAGGGCGGTGAGGCGGCCGATGAGGATCTCGCCGATCTCGCGGGCCCGCTCGATGACGCCGTCGTTCTCGAACACGTCGATGGCCGCGAGCGCCGCCGCGCAGGCGATCGGGTTGCCGCCGTAGGTGCCGCCGAGGCCGCCGGAGTGCGAGGCGTCCATGATCTCGGCGCGACCGGTCACGGCCGCGAGGGGCAGCCCGCCCGCGATGCCCTTGGCGGTGGTGATGAGGTCGGGCTCGATGCCGAAGATCTCGCTGGCGAACATGTGCCCGGTGCGGGCGAACCCGGTCTGCACCTCGTCGGCGATGAAGACGACGCCGTTCGCGCTGCACCAGTCGACGATCGCGGGGAGGAAGCCGTCGGCGGGGACGATGAAGCCGCCCTCGCCCTGGATGGGCTCGATGATGACGGCCGCGAGGTTGTCGGCGCCGATCTGCTTCTCGAGCTGGAGGATCACGCGGGCCGCGGCCTCTGCGCCCTCGAGTCCGTCGCGGAACGGGTAGGACATCGGCGCGCGGTAGACCTCGGGGGCGAACGGGCCGAAGCCGCTCTTGTAGGGCATCGACTTCGCGGTCAGCGCCATGGTGAGGTTCGTGCGGCCGTGGTAGCCGTGGTCGAACGCGACGACGGCCTGGCGTCCGGTGTGCTTGCGGGCGATCTTGATCGCGTTCTCGACGGCCTCGGCGCCGGAGTTGAACAGGGCGCTCTTCTTGGCGAAGTCACCGGGGGTGACGCGGTTGAGCGCCTCGGCGACGCCGACGTACGACTCGTACGGCGAGATCATGAAGCAGGTGTGGGTGAACTGCGCGGCCTGCGCGGCGACGGCCGCGGCGACCTTCGGGTGCGCGTTGCCGACCGTGGTCACCGCGATGCCGGAGCCGAGGTCGATGAGCGAGTTGCCGTCGGCGTCGACGACCACCCCTCCCCCGGCGGCGACGGCGGCGACGGGCACGGTGTGTCCGACACCGGCGGCGACCGCGTCCGCCTTGCGGGCGAGGACCTCGGCCGACCGCGGGCCGGGGAGTTCCGTGACGAGGCGACGCTCCTGCGGGAGGTCGGGGCCGCCGAGGGGGACTGCGGGTGCTGCGGTGTCGAGGAGAGCCATGTCGCGAGCGTACGGCGGCATCGGAGACGCCCGCATTCGCCGGGTCGTACAATCGGAGAATTGATTTCGCCGTCTCGTACAACCGGAGATCGCATGGCCCCCACCGATCCGCCCACGCTGTCCGCCCTGCTGCGGCGCCGTGATCTGGACCTGCGCCTCGTCTCCGCCGCCGCGGATCTGCCGGACGGCGCACTCGACCGTCCGCTGCGCTGGGTGCACAGCTCGGATCTCGCGGACCCGACACCCTTCCTCGCGGAAGACCTGGTGCTCCTCACCACCGGCGCCCAGTTCGACGACGCGGACGCCATCCCGCCCTACGTCGTGCGCCTCGCCGAGCGCGGGGTGCTGGGGCTCGGGTTCGGCACCGACGTGCATCGCTCGGGCACGCCGGAAGAGTTGATCGCGGCGTGCGCCGACCAGGGCATCCCGCTGTTCGAGGTGCCGTACCGCACGCCGTTCATCGCCGTGGCCCGCGCCCACTCCGAAGCGATCGCGGCGCAGGCCTACGCCCGGCGCACCTGGGCGCTCGACACCCAGCGCGCCCTGGCCCTCGCCGCGCTCCGACCGCGCGGGCTGGACGCCATCGTCACCGAGCTGGGCCGTCGTCTCGGCGCCTGGGCCGGCATGTTCGACGCAGCGGGCGACATGCTCGTCACCCACCCCCGGGACGCCCTCTCCGCAGGCGTCCGGGAGGAGCTCGGGACGCGGGTCCAGGAGATCCTCGACCGCGGACTCGAGGCAGGGCAGTCCCTCACGCTCGATGCGCACACCTTCATGCTCTTCACGGTGGGGCGGGGCGGACACCTGCGCGGCGTCCTCGCCGTGGAGGCAGACGCCCTCGACCAGGAGGCCAGGGCGGTCGTCACCTCGGTCATCGCGATGGCGGGGCTGGCGCGGGAGCAGAGCGAGCAGCTCGCGCGCGGCCGACGGCGGCTGCACACGCAGTTGCTGCGCTCGCTCCTGGGCGACGACCCCGGACTCGCCCGCCGGGTGCTCGGCAGCCTTCCGCCCGCCCCCGTGGTGGTCGCCGTGACGGGAGACGCCCCGGCGGAACCGCTCCTCGACTGGTGGGAGCGTCGACGCCTCGAGCACGGGACCCCGGCCTTCCTCGCGGACTCCGAGGACGGCGTGGTCATCTGCGTCTCCGCGACCGACGAGTCGCTTCTCGACGACGTGGCCGCACGCTTCACCGCCCGCGTCGGCGTCTCCGCGCCGGAGGGTTACGACGCCTTCTCCCGTGCGCACGCGCAGGCCCTCGTCGCCCTCCGGCAGCCCGGGACGAGCGGTGCCGTCCGGTACGCCGACACGGTCGGGTCGAGCCTGCTCACCGCTCTGGCCACGGATGAGGCCCGGCTCGTCGCGGAGTCGCGGCTCGCCCCGCTGCGGGAACACGACGCCGCCCACGGCACCGCGCTCGAACACGCGCTGCGCACCTGGCTCGACCACGACGCGCGGGCCGAGCAGGCCGCCGCCGCCTTGGGTATCCACCGGCACACCCTCCGCTCCCGGGTCTCCCACGCCGGAGCCCTCCTCGGGGTCGACCTGACGACCTTCCCCGCCCGGGCCGAGGTGTGGGCGCTGCTGCAGACCGCGCGCGACTGACCCGGCCCCGAACCCGCGTCGACGGGGGCTCAGCCGGCGAGGAGCCGCCGGGAAGCGGCGACGTCCGCGGCGGTCCGGGCGACGAGCTCCTCCACCGCGTCGAAACGGAGCGTCGGCCGGAGCAGCGCCACGAGCTCGACCGACAGCCGCTGTCCGTAGAGGTCGCGGTCGACGTCGTGCAGGTGCACCTCGAGACGCCGCGCCCGGTCTCCGCAGAACGTCGGATTGACACCGACGCTCGCCGTCGCCTCCCACCGTCGGTCGTCGCCGGGAAGTCGCACCCAGGCCGCGTAGATGCCGTCGTCGGGCAGCAGCCGCTCGGGCAGGGCGAGGTTCGCGGTCGGGAAGCCGAGCAGCCGCCCGCGACCGTCGCCGGGAACGACCAGGCCGGAGAGCACCGGGAGCGCCGGTCCGGTCACACGTCTGCGGCGGGCGAGATCGCGCGGTAGCGGCTCTGGTGGAACACGAGCGGCTCGACGTCGTCGAAGAGCGTCACGTCCTGGATCTCGTAGAGCGCGATCTCGTGGTCGCCGCCGTCGAAGGTGCTGTGCAAGCGGCAGGTGAGCCAGAGTGCGGCGTCGTCGATCAGCACGGCCCCACCCTCCGAGCGATGCCAGGCATGGCCGCCGAACCGGTCCCCTTCGCGCGCGGACAGCGAGCGGCTGAGCGGCTCGTGGTGCGCGGCGAGGACGCTCATCCCCAGCTCCGGGACGGCTCGGAGCACCGGCCAGGTCTTCGAGGTGCGGGCGGCACTGACGGCGACAAGGGCGGGCTCCAGCGAGATCGAGGTGAAGGAGTTGACCGCCATGCCGACGGCTCGATCGTCGACGTGCGCGGCGAGCGCGACCACACCGGTCGGATAGACGGAGAAGGCGCGACGGAGAGCGCGGTCCCGCGGCAGGGCGTCGGTCACGGCAGTAGTCATCACGAAGTCCTTTCGTTAGTCAACTTTGACTAGTTTGAATCATATGCATTTTTGACCATGCAAACAACAGATTTCGCGACACCCAGCCGTTAGCATGAAGCGCATGTCGACCACCCGCCTCGTCGTCCTCGGCGCCGTCAAGCAGTTCCAGCCCGTTCACGGCTACTTCCTCCGCCGCGAGCTCATGACGTGGCACGTCGACGAATGGGCGCACATCCAGCCCGGTTCGATCTACAACGCCCTCCGCGCGCTCGAGGTCGACGGCTACGTGGCGGAGAGCGGCACCGAGACCGAGGGCAAGCGCCCGGCGCGCACCACCTACCGCATCACCCCGGCCGGCGAGGTGGAGCTGCAGCGCATGCTGCGTGAGAACCTGTGGAACGTCGCGGCTTTCGACACCCAGGCGATCATGACCGTGGCCTCGTTCATGTTCGTCCTCAGCCGGCAGGAGGTCATCGCCGGGCTCGAGCATCGGCTCATCAAGAGCGACGCGATCATCACGCAGAACGGCTTCGATGTGCAGGACACCCTGCGCTCGGAGACGACCCCGGAGTACGTCCGCGAGATCTTCGATCTCTCCACCGCCCGACTCACCGCCGAGAAGGAGTGGCTCCTGACGCTGCTGGAGCGGCTGCGCGCCGGAGCGTACACGTTCGCCGGCGAGACGGCGGAGACGACGGAGGCGGAACCCGCTCCCCCGCGGTGACCCGCAGGGCGCACGCGACTCAGCGCCCGGCCACCAGGGCGTCGAGGGCATCGGCGGTGAGCGCCGGGGTGGTCGCCCCGCGGTGTCGGGCGACGATCGCCCCCGCGGCACAGGCGCGCACGAGAGCGTGCTCGGTGTCTCGACCCTGGGCGAGCCCGGCGGCGAGGGCGCCGCAGAAGGCGTCCCCGGCTCCCGTCGTGTCGACGGCGTCTATGCGGAAGGCCGCCACGTGCGCCCCGGGCCGTCCCGGCCGATGCAGCGTCACACCCGCGGCCCCCTCCGTGAGCACGACCGCTCCGGCACCGGCGCCGAGGAGCCGCTCGACGCCGCCGAGCTCCGCGCACTCCGTCTCGTTCACGACCAGCACGTCCACTTCCGGGAGCAGCTCGACCGCCGCCTCGTGCGCGGGGGCGGCGTTGAGGATCGTGCGCGCCCCCGCACCCCGGGCGGCCACGAGGGCCGCGGCGACCGCGGCGAACGGCACCTCGAGCTGGGCGAGCACCACAGCCGCCCCGGCGATCCCGGCAACGGCGTCCTCCGGAGTGAGCTCGCCGTTCGCCCCCGCCGCCACGAGGATGCTGTTGTCGCCGTCGTCGAAGGCCAGCACATGCGCGACCCCGGTCGGCGCGGACGCGGAGCGGCGGAGCGCGGCGTCCACGCCCGCTTCCGTGAGCGCCGCCTCCAGCACGGCCCCCGCCTCGTCCGCTCCGACGACACCGCAGAACCGCGTCGAGGCTCCGGTGCGCGCCGCCGCAACGGCCTGATTGAGGCCCTTGCCGCCGGGGAAGCGTCCCCCGGCCCGACCGAGCAGCGTCTCGCCGACGCGGGGTGGGCGCGAGACCTCGACCACGAGATCGAGGTTCGCGCTCCCCACGACGGCCACGCCGGCGAAGGTCTCAGACACGGGCCATCGTCCGCCGGAACGACGAGCCCACGTGGGACTCGGCGAGTGCGGGCGTCGGGGTGCCCATCAGCCGTTCCCGCAGCGACTGCGGCTCGGCGGCGGGGTCGGTGATCGCCCCGCGTTCCTTGAGAATAGGCAGCACGTGCTCGATGAAGTCGGCGGTCGACGCCGGGGGGATCACCGGGGCGAAGAGGAAGCCGTCGAGGTCCGCGCCGTCGGCGAGCTCCATCATCCGGTCCGCCACCTGCTCCGGCGTACCCACGATCGGCCGGGCGCCTACCCCGTGCGCGTGCCAGTCGCCCAGCACATCGCCGACCGTCTTGTCGGCGAAGCGGGCGACCTGCGTCTGCGAGAGTTCGGTGCTGAGCTCCGACATCGGCGTGCTCGGGTCGTACGACGACAGATCGAGGCCGGTGAACCAGGCGTAGGACGCCACGGTGACCTCGGGGTTCTGCGCGTCGGCGACCTCCGCATACGTGCGGCGCGCCTCTTCCTCGGTGCTGCCGACGACCGCGGCGAACGCCGACATGATCTTCACCTCGTGCGCGCCACGGCCGTTCTTCACCGCCTCCTCGCGGATCGCCGAGGAATGCGCACGGAGCTGCTCGACAGAGCCGCTCCCCACGAAGATCGCCTCGCCGTGCTTGCCGCCGAACTCGCGGCCCGCGGGCGACGCCCCGGCCTGGAACAGCACCGGCGTGCCCTGCGGCGAGCGCTGCGTGTTGCCGTAGCCGTGCGAGCGGAAGTAGGGCCCGTCGTGCGCGATGCGGTGCACCTTGGCCGGGTCGGCGAAACGGCCCGCCTTGTCGCGCTCCAGCGCGCCCTCCTCCCAGGCCTCCTCCCACAGCTTGTAGACGACCTGCATGAAGTCGTCCGCCATCAGGTAGCGCTCGTCGTGCCCGACCATCGGCACACCGAAGCCCTGCACCGCGGTGTCGGCGGTGCCCGTGGTGACGACGTTCCATCCGATCCGGCCGCCGGACAGGATGTCGAGGGTGGCCAGGCGTCGGGCGAAGGAGTAGGGAGGCTCGAGCAGGGTCGACCCTGTGGCGACGAGGCCGAGGCGGGTGGTCTCCGGGATGAGCGCGGCGAGGATGATCGCCGGGTCGAGCCGCGGCAGGTCCAGGCCCTCGACCGAGCAGATGTCCGGACGCTCGCCGGCGACGTCGGCCCAGCCCCACGCGTCGGCGAGGAAGAGGAAGTCGAACCCCGCGTCCTCGACCAGGCGCGCGGTGTCGCGCCAGTAGTCGAGCTTGTCGAAGAGGTAGCGCCGGTTGTCGGGGTGGCGCCAGGTCGCGGTGCCGGAATCGTTCGCCTGGGCGTTCTCGAAGAGTCCGAGCCGCAGGTTCTTCACGGGGTGCTGAGCGGTCATGGCGGATGCCTTCCTGGGAGTGGGGGATGGTGTCGTTCGGAGTTTCCGGGCACGCCGGGGGAACCCGGGGGCGCAGGGGTCGCGCCCCCGGGACCGGGGGTCGTGAGCTCAGCCCTTCGCGGTGACCTCGCCGTCGCTCCACCACAGGACGCGCCGGCGCACGACCGCGAGAAGCACGATGAGCAGCACCCCGAGCAGACAGAGCAGGGCGATGCTCGCCCAGGTCACGGGCAGGTTCGCCTGCGCAGCCGACGTGGTGACGAGGGAGCCGAGACCGGCCTGCTGCCCTGCCGCGACGAACTCGGCCACGGCAGCGCCGACCACGGCGAGGGGCAGCGCGATGCGCAGACCGGCGAACACGTACGGCATGCTGCCGGGGAACCGCAGCTCGCGGAAGATCTCCCACCGCGAGGCATGCAGCGTCGTGAACACGTCGAGCGCCTTCTGGTCCACGTCGCGGAGGCCGGCGAGCGAGTTCACGAGCATCGGGAAGAAGACCACGAGGCCGGTGACGATGAACTTCGGCACCATGCCGAACCCGAAGGCGACGACCAGCGCCGGGGCGATCGCGACGATCGGCGTCACCATCACGATGATGACCAGCGGCATGACGGCCCGCTCGATGATCTGGAACTCGGCCATCACGACGGCCAGCAGGAAGCCCGCGAGGATGCCGGCGGAGGCCCCGACGACGACCTCGAGCAGCGTCACGAGGAAGTTCGACCAGTACATGCCCGCGTCCTCGACGAGGCTGGCGCCGATGGCCTCCAGCGTCGGCAGGACGTAGGGGTTGGTCCACGCCACGATCTGCCAGAGCAGAGCCGCGATCACGAACGTGATCAGGGTCGGTCCCCACGATCCCCAGCGGAGCCAGCCGGGGACCCCGCGGCGGGGCTGCGCCTTCAGCCGGGCGGTGGCGAGGGTGGCGGTGGTGTCTCTCATCGTCAGCTCAGACATGGGCTTTCTCCGTCTGCGCGCGCAGCGCACCGCGCACCACTGCCTCCAGGTCGCGGAACTCGTCCGTCGCGTACGCCTCCTCGGTCCGCGGCCGCGGGAGGTTCACATCGATCACCTCGGCGATGCGTCCGGGGTGGGCCGCCATGACCACGATGCGGTCGGACAGCATGATCGCCTCCGGCACCGAGTGCGTGACGAACATCACGGCCTTGCGGTTCGACTGCCAGAAGTCCAGCAGGGCGATGCGCTGCAGGTCCCGGTTCATCTCGTCGAGGGCCGAGAACGGCTCGTCCATCAGCATGATCGCCGGATCGAACACGAAGGCCCTGGCGATCGCGGCGCGCTGCTGCATACCGCCGGAGAGCTGCCCGGGGTACTTCTTCAGCGCATGGCCGAGCCCGAACGTCGACAGCAGCTCGGCCGGGTCGCGGAGGGCGCGGTCGCCGTTGGCCTCGCGGTTGATCCGCACGGGGAGCTCGACGTTCTCGCGCACCGTCTTCCACGGCAGCAGCGCCGGGGACTGCGGGACGAGACCGATCTTCTTGTCGCGGGAGGCCGCCGTGACGCTCTCGCCGTCGATCGTGACGGTGCCGGAGTCGGCGTCGAGGAGTCCGGCGACCACCTTGAGCAGCGTGGACTTGCCGCATCCGCTGGGGCCGATCACCGACACGAACTCGCCCATGCCGATCGTGAGGCTCACGTCGTCGAGCACGGTCACCTGGGCGCCGTCGACGCCGAAGGCCTTCGAGACGTTCCTGACCTCGACGCCCGCCCCCTGTGCCGCGGTCATCACTTCTCCGCCCAGATGAGGGTGTCGCCGTCGTACAGGTCGGCCACGAGATCCGGGTCCATCATGTCGGCGATGGCGGGGAGGTCCTTCACGTCGCCGTACTCCTGCACGATCTCGTACTCCGGCTGCCACATGTCCGCCGTCTGCACGCCGGGGTTGCCGCCCGCGCTCTCGCGCACCCAGGCCGACTCGACCTCCCACGTGCGGGCGAGCTGATCGCGCGGGAATGCCGCACCCTGGCCGTTCTCCTCCGCGAGGGCAGCCAGCATGTCGATGCACTCGTCCGCCTCGTCGAGACAGAACTGCAGGGCCTTGAGGCTCGCGCGCATGAAGTCGGCCGCGACCTCGCGGTGCTCGTCGAGGAAGCGCGAGTTCACCTCCATGACGTTGTACGTGCCCTCGACGCCGAGGTCGGAGGGCAGGAACTCGCTGAACGGGAGGTCCTGTGCCTTGAGTGTCTGCGGCTGGTTGGAGGCGTAGCCGACGATCGCATCGACCTGCTCGCGCACGACGACGGTCGGGTCGTAGTTGGTCATCTTCACCATCTCGACCTTCGAGACGTCGACGCCGGCCTCGTCGAGCATGGCCGAGGCGATGGGCGTGAGGTTGATGAAGTACCCGAGCGAACCGCCTTCGAGGTCGGTGAGGTCGGTGAGCTTCTCATTGCCGAAGATCGAGAACGGCGGGGTCGTGCCGTAGGTCGCGACCGCGGTGAGGTTCTTGCTGTTCGCCGCGGCGAGCATCACGTCGGAGGCGGAGCCGAGCGCGGTGAACTGCGCCTGCCCCGAGGCGACGAGCTGCTGCCCGTTCGCGCCGGAGGCGTTGATCTCCACATCGAGGCAGAGGTCGTCGAAGTAGCCCAGCTCCTTCGCCAGGAACACGTCGAGCTGCCCGGCGCTAGCGGAGTAGCCGTAGCCGGAGATGTAGGTGATGGTGCCGGCATCCTGGTTGCGCTGGCAGGCGTCGCTGCCGCCCGCGCTCGTGGGGGCGGTATCGCCGCCGGGCGCCGGCGAGGAGCATGCTCCGAGCGTCAGCGTGGCGGCGAGAACGCACGTCAGGGTGGCAGTGGTGCGGAATCGGGTTTCCGCAGAGGAAGTAGCCATGAGGGTCCCTTCTCGGCCGTTCGTCATTGATGGCTCGATGAAAGTAACATAGTCAATCTTGACTAAGCAAGATCAAACTAAGTTTGTGCGGTCGAGCGGAGCGGCCAGGCAGGCCACCAGCCGTCGTCGAGTCCGCTCAGCAGGGCCGCCGCGCGCTCGTGATCCTCGACGGAGTGGTCCGGGGCGGGGCCGGAACTGCTCTCCCGCCGCTCGCCGTCCGGCGACCGGATCTCGGTGTACAGCCACGCACGGCGACCGACGGGGTACTTCTCCCGGAAGCCGCCAGCGACGATCGACAGCACGATCCGCTCCAGCTCGTCCGCCGCGGTCTCGGCGGTCTCGTCGCAGGCATCGCAGATGCACGACGGCACGATCGCGTGGAAGTGGGCGCCCGCCTCGATGCTGACGGAGGGAACGGTCGGCGTGAGGATGACTCGCGCACCGTACGCCGGTGCGAGCACGATGCGTTCCGTCCCGTCCTCCCCCGACTCTCGCCGCGCCTCGACCTCGTACTCGCGGGAGAGGTGCTCGACGAGCGCATCGACCACGAGAAGCAGCGGCGCGAAGCGCTCCGGGTGGCTCTCCCGAGAGTACGACTCCTCCGGCGCGATGCCATCGGGCCAGCGGCGTCCGTAACGGATGACCTCGCCGCTCTCGTCATGGAAGTCCAGGAGCGGGAGAGCAGGCCGGACATACGCGCGCGCCGGGACGACCACGACCGCGGGAGCGGAATCCTCCGCGGACAGCGCCCTCATCTCCTCGTCGTCGAGGTCGTCCTGCTCCCACGACGCGAGCATCTGCAGAAGCGCGTCCCGCTGCTCGGGCTGCTGCACCATCCCCTGCACGAGGCCCGCGACCGGGATCGAGAGGGTGTTGGTCCCGATCTCCGGCTCGCCCGTCATCCGCCATGTCGCGGCCGGATGCACGACCGCGATGACGTTCCCCACGAACCGCGCCGCCGCCGTGGCCAGCCTGTCGCTCTCGAGGACCTCCGGATGACCGGCGATGAAGTCCCACGTCGCCCCGAGATCGACGGCGAGCGCTGCAGGGTCGTTCCCCTGGCCCCGCGCGAACTCGACGAAGGGCTCGAAGCCGTCGACGAACCGGACCGGCCCCGGAGCGTCCGGCTGCGGGGGCATCCACAGGATCGCGGCGGCACCCGCCTCGGGCATCGGACCGAAGGGACCGGGGAAGACACCGCTGCTCATCGACCGAGCGTACCGAGCGGGATCACCGGGGCGCGTGAGACTCCAGGAACTCGTACACGTCGGTGGTGTCCACGCCGGGGAAGGCTCCCGTGGGCAGAGTCGCGAGCAGCGTGCGCGGGGTCTTCACGTTGGGCCAGGAGTTCTCGCGCCACCGCTCCTCCAGCTCGGCGGGGGCCCGACGACAGCACACCTCGACCGAGTGCTTCGAGACGCCGCGGTGCGGGGTGTCCCTGCCGACGAACCACCTCGTGTCGTCGAACCGCACGCCCACGCTGACCGAGTGCAGGCCCTCGCTCGACGCCTCCACACGGGCGGTGCACCAGTAGGTGCCGTTTCCGGTGTCGGTGTACTGGTAGTACGGATTGAAGCGGTCGTCCTCGTCGAAGACCACCCGGGAGGTCCACCGGCGGCAGCACATCTGCCCCTCGATGGCGCCGAGCCGGTCGGTCGGGAAGTTCACGTCGTCGTTCTCGTACGCCTTGGTGATCGTGCCCGACTCGTGCACCTTGAGGAAGTGCACGGGGATGTCGAGGTGCCGGGTGGCGAGGTTCGTGAAGCGGTGCGCCGCCGTCTCGTACGACACCGAGTACGCGTCACGGAGGTCTTCGATGGAGATCGCGCGCCGCTGCTTCGCGTCCTGCAGGGCAGGGACGACGTCGGCCTCCGGCATCAGCAGGGCGCCGGTGAGGTAGTTCGTCTCGACGCGCTGGCGGAGGAACTCGGCGTAGCTGCGCGGCTCGGCGTGCCCCAGGATGCGACTCGACAGCGCCTGCAGGACCGCGGTGCGGGCATCCCCCTTGGCCGGCACGCTGCTCGACAGGTACAGCCGGCCGTTCGCGAGGTCGGCGACGCTGCGGGTGGTCTGCGGCAGGTCGGCGGCGTAGTGGAGGGTGAAGCCGAGGTACGCCGCGATCTCGGATGCGGTGCGCTGGGTCAGCGGCCCCCCGGGATGACCGACGGCTGCGAGGATCTCGGCCGCCTTCGCCTCGAGGTCGGCGAAGTGGTTGTCCTGTCGCCGCATCAAGTGCCGGAGGTCCACATTGGCGCGCCGCGCCTCCTCGGGCGTCGCGGCGCGCTCGTCCTTGAGGCGGTCGATCTCGCCCTGCAGGGCGAGCAGCGCCTTGAGCGCCTCCGTCGGCACGCTCTTGGCGATGCGGAACGGCGCGATGCCCAGCGCCTGGAACGTCTGCCCCTTCATCGCGCGTTCCAGGGCGATCTCGATCGCGCTGCGCTCGTCGAGCGGCTCCCCGGAAAGCAGCGCGTCGATGGTCACCCCGAGCGCGCGGGCGATGGCCTGCAGCTGCGTGAGCTTGGGCTCGCGCTTGCCCGTCTCGATCATCGACATCTGGCTCGGCGCGCGATCGACCGCGGCGGCGAGCTCCTCGAGCGTCAGGCCCCGTGCTGTGCGCAGCTGGCGGATGCGTCGGCCGACGGTGAGGGCGTCGGCGTCTTCCGTGGTGTCGTCCATGTCGGATCCTCTCGGCCCACCGTCCGCGTCGGTGCGGGATCGGGAACGCTCCGCGCGAGACCGCGCCGGGGTCTTTTCTGATCCCGGCAGGCCGGGTGAGCGGGGCGTGAGGGCCGAGTCTGTCACAAAAACAGAAATTCGCGCAAACTTCTCCTCGATCCGGCGCGGGAGAGCAGGGGAACTTCACACAGAGTGGAGGCACGCCATCGGCACCGACGCCGATTCCCATCCGAGGAGACACCATGACGAACACCGCAGCGACCCCCACCCCGCGCCCCGCCGGCCTGCGCGCCGGCGACCAGGTCCAGACGGCCGCGGAGCTTCAGGAGATCTGGGACACCGACCCGCGGTGGGACGGCGTCGAGCGCACCTACTCCGCGGAGGACGTCATCCGCATCCGCGGCTCGGTCCGCGAGGACGCCACCCTCGCCCACCGCGGCGCGGAGAACCTCTGGAACCTCCTGCACACGGAGGACTACATCCGGGCTCTCGGCGCCTACACCGGAGGCCAGGCCGTGCAGCAGGTGCGCGCCGGGCTGAAGGCCATCTACCTCTCCGGCTGGCAGGTCGCCGCGGACGGCAACCTCGCAGGACAGACCTACCCCGATCAGTCGCTCTACCCCGCGAACTCGGTCCCGGCGGTCGTGCGCCGCATCAACAACGCCCTGCTCCGGCAGGACCAGCTCGAGCACGCCGAGGGCGAGATCACGCAGGACTGGCTCGCGCCGATCGTCGCCGACGCCGAGGCGGGTTTCGGCGGTCCGCTCAACGCCTACGAGCTCGCGCAGTCCCTCATCCAGTCCGGTGCCGCCGGCATCCACTGGGAGGACCAGCTCGCGAGCGAGAAGAAGTGCGGCCACCTCGGCGGCAAGGTGCTCGTGCCCACGCAGCAGCACATCCGCACGCTGAACGCGGCACGACTCGCGGCGGACGTCGCCGGCGTTCCGACCGTCATCATCGCCCGCACGGATGCCCTCGCCGCCGATCTGCTCACGAGCGACGTCGACGAGCGCGACCGGGAGTTCACCACCGGCGAGCGCACGTCCGAGGGCTTCTACCGGATCCGCCCGGGCATCGAGTCGGTCATCAGCCGCGGCCTCGCGTTCGCCCCCTACGCCGACCTGCTCTGGGTCGAGACCGGGGAGCCGGACATCGCGCTGGCACGGGAGTTCGCCACCGCGATCCACGCACAGTTCCCCGGTAAGCTCCTGGCCTACAACTGCTCGCCGAGCTTCAACTGGAAGCGCCACCTGTCGGACGCCGAGATCGCGACGTTCCAGCAGGAGCTGGCAGACCTGGGCTACAAGTTCCAGTTCATCACCCTGGCCGGGTTCCACGCCCTGAACCACTCCATGTTCGATCTCGCCCGCGGTTACGCCGAGCGCGCCATGAGCGCCTACGTCGAGCTGCAGGAAGCCGAGTTCGCCGCCGAGGCCGACGGCTACACCGCCACCAAGCACCAGCGCGAGGCGGGCACCGGCTACTTCGACGTCATCTCCACCGCGCTCAACCCCGACAGCGCGACCCTCGCCCTGGCCGGCTCCACCGAGACCGCCCAGTTCCACTGAATCTCCCCCGAGACCCCCGGTTCTCGTCGAGACCCCGCCCCGCACACGCCGGGAGCGCGGGGTCTCGACGACACCCCGGGGGCTCGGCATAAGGCAAAGGACACCATCATGACCACCGCACCGATGCAGACGACCCGGCAGGGGCCCGCGATCGAGATCGCCGGGCCGATGCGCGATCGCTACGACGAGATCCTCACCCCGGAGGCGATCGCCTTCCTCACCGAGCTCCACCACCGATTCGCCTCCCGCCGCCATGACCGGCTGGCCGACCGGATGCGCCGCCGCTTCGAGATCGGCAACGGGCACGACCCGCAGTTCCGCGAGGACACCGCGCACATCCGTCAGGACACCACCTGGCGCGTCGCCGGCGCCGGCCCCGGGCTCGAGGACCGCCGCGTCGAGATCACCGGCCCCACCGACCCGAAGATGACGATCAACGCCCTGAACTCCGGGGCTCGCGTCTGGCTCGCCGACCAGGAGGACGCCACGAGCCCGACCTGGAAGAACGTCATCGAAGGGCAGCTGTCCCTCCGCGACGCGATCCGGGGCGAGCTCTCCTTCACCTCCCCCGAGGGCAAGGAGTACCGCGTCACCGCCGAGCGCACCCCCACGATCGTGATGCGCCCGCGCGGGTGGCATCTGCCGGAGAAGCACCTCGCCTTCATCGACCGCTCCGGCCGCCGCACCTCGGCGTCCGGCTCCCTGGTCGACTTCGGCCTCTATTTCCTGCACAACGCGCAGGCGCTGATCGAGGGCGGACGCGGACCGTACTTCTACATCGCGAAGCTGGAGTCGAGCGAAGAGGCCAAGCTGTGGGACGACGTGTTCTCCTTCAGCGAGGAGTACATCGGCATCCCGCATGGCACCATCCGCGCGACCGTGCTGATCGAGACGCTGCCTGCCGCGTTCGAGATGGACGAGATCCTGTACGAGCTGCGCGACCACTGCGCGGGCCTCAACGCCGGGCGCTGGGACTACATCTTCTCCATCATCAAGAACTACCGCGGCCGCGGCGCCCGCTTCGTGCTCCCCGACCGCAGCGAGGTCACGATGACGGTGCCGTTCATGCGGGCCTACACCGAGCTGCTGGTGCAGACATGCCACAAGCGCGGCGCCTTCGCGATCGGCGGCATGAGCGCGTTCATCCCCAATCGCCGCGACCCCGAGGTGACGGCACGCGCGGTCGAGAAGGTGTCGGCTGACAAGAAGCGCGAGGCCGGCGACGGCTTCGACGGCACCTGGGTCGCCCACCCGGACCTGATCCCGACGGCGCAGGCCGAGTTCGACGCCGTGCTCGGAGACCGCCCGAACCAGATCGACCGCCAGCGCGACGACGTGCACGTGGACGCACGCGACCTGCTCGACCTGCACATCGGTCGCCCGATCACGGCGCAGGGCGTGCGGGACAACGTCTCGGTCGCCATCCGCTACCTGGAGGCCTGGCTGCGCGGGCTCGGCGCCGTGGCGATCGACAACCTCATGGAGGATGCGGCGACCGCGGAGATCAGCCGCTCCCAGGTGTGGCAGTGGATCCACCAGGACCGCGCCACGCAGGACGGCACCCCCATCACGGTCGAGTACGTCGAAGGGCTGATCGGCGAGGTGCTGGACGAGGTCGAGCGACGCGAGGGCGACCGCTTCGACGACGCCGCCGAGATCTTCCGCGAGGTCGCCCTCCGCGAGGAGTTCCCGACCTTCCTCACCCTGGGCGCCTACAGCCGGTTCCTGGTCGACGAGGACTGACGACGCCGGGATGCCGCGGGCCGCGAGGTCCGCGGCATCCTCACGTCCCACCCGGCCCGCACGCTCCCTGCCGGGCGTAGCCTGGAGCCATGAGCGCCGTATGGGACAGCATCGCCGAGGAGTTCCTGCACCTCTATCCGCGGGGGCAAC
Source organism: Microbacterium paraoxydans (assembly GCF_900105335.1). Lineage (NCBI taxonomy): Bacteria > Bacillati > Actinomycetota > Actinomycetes > Micrococcales > Microbacteriaceae > Microbacterium > Microbacterium paraoxydans. The sequence goes on from NZ_LT629770.1 coordinate 1,285,801, forward strand.
GGCTGGTCGCGGTCGCCGGGGCCGACGCCGAGCGTTCGCGCGTGGCCGCGGATGGCCTGGCCGCCGCGCTCACCGCTGCCGGCCAGACCGTCGAGCGCGCACACACCGCGGACGGGGAGGAAGCCGCCCTCCGCGCCGACGTCGTGGCGCCGTTCCGCGCCACCGACAGCGACGCCGTGCTCCTCGTGTCCGGACCGGGCGCGATCGTGTCGCCGAGCGCACGCGGGATGTGGAACTACGTCCTCTGGCAGCTCGCCGGAGACGAGCCCCCGCACACCGCGGCGAACGCCCTGGTCGACGTGACCGACCCGGCCCATCCCACCCGGCGTTTCGCCGACTACTGCGCCGTCCCCTCCTCGTTCGAGACCTGAGTCGCCGCGCGGCGACTCAGTGGAACGACGCGGCGACCGAGTTGCGGTGGTAGTCGAACACGATGCTCGTGCGGGTCGATGCCACGCTGCTCTGAGCGGACAGGTGCTCGAGCACGAACTCGCGCATCTCCGACGAGTCGGCGACCGCGATGTGCAGGAGGAAGTCGTCGTCTCCGCCGAGGAAGAACACCTGGATCACCTGCGGCAGCGCGCGCACACGATCCGCGAACTCCACGATGCTCTCCCGTCGGGCGGCCGGGCGCAGGCTGACGCCGATGATCGCCTGGAGTCCGGCGCCGAGCTCGCGTTCGTCGACGCTCGCATGGAACCCGGTGATGACCCCGCGCTCGATCAGCCCGCGCAGCCGTGCGTGCGCCGTCGACGGGGCGACTCCCAGCCGTCCGGCCAGCTCGGCGTTCGTCATCCTCCCGTCGGCGGTGAGGAGCTGCACGATGCGCGCGTCGGTGGGGTCGAGCGCGGGCGCCCGAACGCTGTTCGGCTCGGATGACGCGGCGGCGGTGGTCATACGAAGCATTATTCAGGATTCGAGCCTTCGCCGAAGAGTCTTCATCGAATCCGTCGATGACTCGACGTTTCTGCGATCCTTGGCTGCACCCTGCGCCCCGACACCTGGAGGATCGATGAAGATCGGCGTCCCGACCGAAGTCAAGAACAACGAGAACCGCGTCGCCCTCACCCCGGCCGGCGCCGATCGGCTCGTGCGGGAAGGGCACCGCGTGCTCGTGCAGTCCGGTGCCGGCGTCGGGTCGAGCATCGACGACGACGCGTACCGCGCGGCCGGTGCCGAGATCGTGGCGACCGCCGCCGACGCGTGGGGAGAGGCCGACCTGCTCATCAAGGTCAAGGAGCCCGTCGCCGAGGAGTACGGCTTCCTGCGTCCCGACCTCACGCTCTTCACCTACCTCCACCTTGCGGCCGACCGCCCGCTGACCGAGGCGCTCGTGGCGGCCGGCACGACCGCCGTCGCCTACGAGACCGTGCAGCTGCCGGATCGCACCCTGCCGCTGCTCGTGCCGATGAGCGAGATCGCCGGCCGCCTCTCCGTCATCATGGGGTCCCACTCGCTGCTGCGCTCGCAGGGCGGTCGCGGCATGCTGCTGGGTGGCATCGCCGGCACCCCGCGGGCGAAGACCGTGGTGATCGGCGGCGGCGTCGCAGGTGAGCACGCCGCGGCGAACGCGCTCGGACTCGGCTCGAAGGTCACCGTCGTCGACGTGGCGCTCCCCCGGCTGCGCGAACTCGAGCACCGCTACGGCGGCGCTCTGGAGACGCGCGCTTCCAGCCGGTACGACATCGCCGAGGAGCTGACGACGGCGGATCTCGTCATCGGATCCGTCCTGATCCCCGGCGCCGCGGCTCCCAAGCTGGTGACCGACGACATGGTCGCGGCCATGAAGCCGGGGTCCGTGCTCGTCGACATCGCGATCGACCAGGGCGGCTGCTTCGAGGGCTCCCGTCCGACCACGCACGACGACCCGACCTTCGCGGTGCACGACTCGATCTACTACTGCGTCGCGAACATGCCGGGAGCCGTGCCGACGACCGCGACCCGGGCGCTCACGAACGCCACCCTCCCCTACGTCTCGGCGATCGCGGCCAAGGGCTGGGAGCGGGCGGCCTCCGACGACGCTGCCCTCGCGAAGGGGCTCAACGTGCAGGGCGGACGCATCACGCTGGACGCCGTCGCCCAGGCGCACGGCCTCTCCACCGACTGACCTGTCGAACCCGAAAGAACCTCGGATCTTGGCGGCATCCCACACCTCCCCCGCCGTATCGACCCGAGTACGCTCGTAACCGTGACCGAACGCGCTCCTCTCTCCCGCAAGCTGTCCGCCATCGCCGAGTCCGCGACCCTCAAGGTCGATGCCAAGGCCAAGGCCCTCAAGGCCGAGGGCAAGCCCGTCATCTCGTATGCCGCGGGCGAGCCCGACTTCGCCACGCCGCAGTTCATCGTCGATGCGGCGGCCGAGGCGCTGGCCGACCCGGCGAGCTATCGCTACACCCCTGCTCCCGGCCTCCCGGCGCTGCGCGAGGCGATCGCCGCCAAGACGCTCCGCGACTCCGGCCTGGAGGTCTCCCCCGGTCAGGTCATCGTCACCAACGGCGGGAAGCAGTCGGTGTACCAGGCGTTCCAGGCGGTCGTGAACCCCGGCGACGAGGTGCTGCTGCCGGCTCCGTACTGGACGACCTACCCGGAGGCGATCCGTCTCGCCGACGGCACCCCGGTCGAGGTCTTCGCCGGCGCCGACCAGGAGTACAAGGTCACTGTCGAGCAGCTCGAGGCGGCGCGCACCGATCGTACGACGGTCCTCGTGTTCGTGTCGCCGTCGAACCCCACCGGCTCCGTGTACACCGCAGAGGAGACGAAGGCCATCGGCGAGTGGGCGGTGGAGCACGGCATCTGGATCATCAGCGACGAGATCTACCAGAACCTCACCTACGAGGGCGTGAAGGCGACCTCGATCGTGGAGGCCGTGCCGGAGGCTGCGAACCAGACGATCCTCGTCAACGGGGTCGCCAAGACCTACGCGATGACCGGCTGGCGTGTGGGCTGGATGGTGGGTCCGGCCGACGCCATCAAGATCGCCGGGAACCTGCAGTCGCACCTCACGAGCAACGTGAACAACGTCGCGCAGAAGGCGGCGATCGCGGCGCTCAACGGTCCGCAGGACGAGGCCGAGAAGATGCGCGAGGCCTTCGACCGCCGCCGCCAGCTCATCGTGTCGGAACTGTCCAAGATCGACGGACTCGTGGTCCCGAACCCGCTCGGCGCGTTCTACGTCTACCCCGACGTTCAGGGCCTGCTCGGTCGCACCTGGGGCGGCGTGACCCCGACCACCTCGCTGGAGCTCGCCGACCTCATCCTCGACCAGGCCGAGGTCGCCGTCGTCCCCGGTGAAGCGTTCGGTCCGTCGGGCTACATCCGCATGTCGTACGCGCTCGGCGACGACCAGCTCCTCGAGGGCGTGCAGCGCCTGCAGCGTCTGTTCTCCTCCTGACCCGAGACCCCGCTTTAGCGCCGAGACCCCCTCGTACCTGCGCAGGTACGAGGGGGTCTCGGCGTGAATCCGGGGTCTCGGGTCAGTCAGTCCTCGGGGTGGAAGCCGATCAGCCAGCGGACGCCGTAGCGATCGACGAGGGTGCCGTCGACGTCTCCCCACGGGCGCTGCTGCAGCGGGTCGATCACGCGGCCGCCGGAGGCGAGGCGGTCGTACCAGCGGGTGAGCGTCCCCGGGGCGGCGGTGCCGAGGAGCGAGAGGAACATCCCGCTCATCTGGACCGCGTCGTCATCGGCTCCCGCGTCGGCCCCGGCGAGCTCGACCAGCCCGCTGAGCTGTCCGTGCGCGACCGCCTCGCCCGGGCCGTCGTGACGACCGGCGCTCGCGTAGTCCATCAGCTGGAGCTCGCCGCCGAAGACGTCGCGGTAGTGGCCGAGCGCTTCTGCGGCATTGCCGGGGAACAGCAGGTACGGGATCAGTCCGCTCATCCCGCGAGCGTAGTCCGCCGTGGCCCCGGTCACCACCCGCCGGAGACGCCGAACGGCCGCCACCCGGAGGCGACGGCCGTTCGTGCGGACGGGTCAGGAGACGGGGATCACCGCGTAGAGGATCCAGGTCAACGCGAAGCCGGTCACGCCGAGCACCGTCGTGAGCGGCGTCCAGGTGCGCAGACCGTCCTTCACCGACAGGCCGAGGTACCGCGTGACCACCCAGAAGCCCGAGTCGTTCACGTGGCTGAGGCCGAGGCCGCCGTAGCCGATCGCGACCGCGAGCAGCGCGGTGTGCACGGTGTCGAGCCCCATCGCGGAGACCGACGGCAGCAGGAGCCCCGCGGTGGTGGCGATCGCGACGGTCGCGGATCCCTGGGCGGCACGCATGATGAGGGAGATGAGGAAGGCCGCGAGCAGCAGGGGCATGCCGCTGGAGGCGAGCACCTCGGCGACCGCTCCACCGATCCCGGTCTCCGTGAGGATACGCCCGAAGGCACCACCGGCACCGGTGACGAGGATGATGACGGCGGCGGCCGGCAGCGCCGACTCCATGACCTCGCCGAGGTGGGAGGCCGACCAGCCGCGACGCACGCCGAGCAGGTACATCGCGGCGGCGATCGCGACCATGAGGGCGAAGATCGGCTGGCCGACCATGCTGAGGAATCCGTTCCAGAACGTCCCGGCCTCGAACAGCGGCGCCACGGCGGTGCCGAGCATGATGAGCACGAGCGGCAGGAGGATGAGGCCGAGGACGGTGCCGGCGCCCGGCGCCTTCTCGCCCTCGCCGAGTCCGCCGGTGAGCGTCGACTTCTCCGTGCCGAAGTTGTCGTACATCTCCTTCGTGGCCGCGAGCATCGCGAACTCGCGGGTGTTGATCCACTTCGCCACCAGGTAGGACAGCACGCCGAGCGGCACGGAGATCGCGAGGGAGAAGATCGTCACCCAGCCGATGTCGGCACCGAGGATCGCGGAACCGCCGACGATGCCCGGGTGCGGGGGCACCGCGACGTGCACCGCGAGCATGATGCCCGCGACCGGCAGGCCGAACTTGATCGGGTTGAGACCGGCCACCTTCGAGAAGGCGAACACGATGGGGATGAGGATGATGAAGCCGGCATCGAAGAACACCGGGATCGCCAGGATGCCGGCGGCGATGACGAGCGCGATGCCCACGCGCTTCGGGCCCAGCCAGCTGGTGAAGCGTCCGGCGAGCGACTCGGCGCCGCCGGACAGCTCGATGATCTTGCCGAGCATCGAGCCGAGGGCGACGAGCACGGCCACCGAGCCGAGGGTGCCGCCGACACCGGCGATGATCGCCTGGATGACACCGAGCTGCTCGGGGGTGTCACCGTCGGCGGGGATCGTGGTCAGCGGCAGACCTGCCGCGATGCCGACGATGATGGACACGAGGATGAGGGCGTAGAACGCCTGCATCTTGAACCGGATGATGAGCAGGAGCAGCAGGCCGAGGCCTGCCAGGCCGATCAGGATGAGGATCGGAAGAGGAAGCATCTCTGGATCTCTTCTTTCAGTGAGGGCGCGACGTCGCGCTCAGGACAGTCGTTCGGGTGCGACGACGCGGATGACGGCGGAGTCGTCCAGGGCCCCGAGGCCCTGCGCTTCGCCGAGGAGGAACAGCTGCTCGGCCGCGGCAGCGACCGGCGTGGACAGGTGCGCACGGCGGGCGGCGTCGCCGACGATGCCGAGGTCCTTGACGAAGATGTCGAGGCGGCTGAGCACCTCGGCGCCGTCCTCGTCGTAGGCCTGCAGGGCGCGCGGACCGCGGTTGCCGAGCATGAAGGAGTTCGCGGCACCGGCCGTCAGCGCGTCCAGTGTGCGGGCGCGATCCAGTCCGAGGGCGTCGGCGAGCGCGAGCGCCTCCGCGGCCGCGGCGATGTGCACGCCGCAGAGGAGCTGATTGACGGTCTTCAGCGCCTGGCCGTCCCCGGGCTTGTCGCCGACGATGGACAGCGTCGAGGCGAGCTGGTCGAGCACGGGCCGCGCGGTCTCCAGAGCGGTCGGGGTGGCGCC